>DASWYU010000242.1:0-7749 GCA_036404795.1 Nocardioides sp.
GCCCTCCGACGAGGTGCCGCCGCCGGCCCGTGCAGCGTTCACCGACCGGCTGCGCGCCCGCATCGAGGCGGCGCAGCGGGCGCGCGCCGACGACAGCCTCGCCCAGCTCGTCACCCTGTCGTTGCGCGTCGAGGCCGACGAGGAGGAGCTGGTCGCGGGCGCTGTCCGCCTCGTGCTCCAGGTGCACGACGAGCGCAACCCGCTCCACCTGTGCGACGCGGCGCTGCTGTGGAGCGACGCGCCCGACGGCCACGGCTTCGGCTCGCGGGCCCGCACGCACGCGACGATCGCGCTCCGCGACGCGGCCGGCGCCTGGCCGGTGCTCGACCGTCTCCTCGCGCTGGCCGTGCCCGACCAGATCACCCTCGACGCCGACGAGATCGAGAGCCTCCTCGAGGACGGCGTCGGCGCGCTCCGCGACCGCGGCGTCGACGTGCTGTGGCCGCGGAGCCTCGGCCGCGACCTCACGACCCGCGCGGTGCTCGACCACACGGGCGTCCCGCGCGAGCGACCCCGCGACGGCAAGCGGGAGGACCTGCTGCACGACGGGCTCTTCGGCCCGCAGGCGATGTTCGCGTTCTCGTGGCAGGTGGCGCTGCACGGCGACCCGCTGACCCACGAGGAGATGGACGAGCTGGCCCGGGCCGCGGCACCGATCGTCAAGCTGCGCGGCTCGTGGACGGTGGTCGACCCCGAGGTGGCCCGGCGGGCGCGGAAGCGGCTGGTCCGCGCCGTACGGCCCACGCAGGCCCTCGCCGCCGCCCTCACCGGGGTCGTCGACCTCGACGACGCGCCCGCGGAGGTCGTGGTCGGCGCGTCGCTGCTGACGGTCCGCGAGCGCATCACGGGGGCCGCGACCCGGGAGCCCGTCCCGCCGCCGGCGGGGCTGACGGCGACGCTGCGCGACTACCAGCGCCACGGCCTCACCTGGCTGGCCGAGCTGACCGGGCTCGGCCTGGGTGCCTGCCTCGCCGACGACATGGGCCTCGGCAAGACGCTCACCCTCATCGCGCTCCACCTGCACCGCGCGGAGGCCGCGGCCGCCGACCCCGAGCAGCCGCGCCGCCCCACGCTGGTGGTCTGCCCGGCGTCGCTGCTCGGCAACTGGGAGGCCGAGATCCACCGGTTCGCGCCGGGGGTGCCCGTACGGCGCTTCCACGGCGCCGCCCGATCCCTCGGCGCCGCGGCGGACGAGACCCTCGACGCCGCGCTGGAGCAGGGCGCGGCGGGCGACCCCGGCTTCGTCCTGACGACCTACGGCACGATGCGCAGCGACCTGTCCGGCGAGACGCGTGCGCTGGGCGGGCTGCGCTGGGGCCTCGTCGTCGCCGACGAGGCGCAGCACGTGAAGAACCCCGCCTCGAGCACGGCCCGCGCGCTGCGCCGCCTCGAGACCGACGCCCGCGTCGCGCTGACCGGCACGCCGGTGGAGAACAACCTGACCGAACTGTGGGCGATCCTCGACTGGGCGACGCCGGGCCTGCTCGGCAGCCGCAACGCCTTCCGCAAGGTGTGGGCGGCGCCCATCGAGTCGGGCGCGGACCCCGCGAAGGCGCGGCAGTTCGCCGACCTCATCGGGCCGTTCCTCCTGCGCCGCCGCAAGTCCGACCCCGGCATCGCGCCGGAGCTGCCGCCGAAGACCGAGACCGACCACCTCCTCGACCTGACGCGGGAGCAGGTGGTGCTCTACGAGGCCTACGTGCGCGACTGCATGGAGCGCATCGAACGCTCCGACGAGGAGGCCCGCCGCGGCCTGGTGCTCGCGATGCTCACGGGCCTCAAGCAGATCTGCAACCACCCGGCACACTTCCTCAAGCAGAGCCAGGGGCGCCTCGCGGGCCGCTCGGAGAAGCTCGACCTGCTCGACGAGCTGGTCCGCACGGTCGTCGCGGAGGGCTCGTCGGTGCTGGTGTTCACGCAGTACGTCGCGATGGCGCGCCTCGTCGAGCGTCACCTCGCGGCGGCGGGGGTCGGCCAGCAGTTCCTCCACGGCCAGACCCCGGTGGTCGAGCGGGAGCGGATGGTGGCGGCGTTCCAGGCCGGCCCGGAGGCGGGCGGACCGCCCGTGTTCCTGCTGTCGCTCAAGGCCGGCGGCACGGGGTTGAACCTCACCCGCGCCGACCACGTCGTGCACGTCGACCGCTGGTGGAACCCGGCGGTGGAGGAGCAGGCGACCGACCGGGCCTACCGGATCGGCCAGACCCGACCGGTCCAGGTGCACCGGTTCGTCACGCGCGGCACCATCGAGGAGCGCGTCGCCGAGCTGCTGCGGCGCAAGCGCAGCCTGGCCGACGCCGTGCTCGGCCGCGGCGAGGCGGCGCTGACCGAGCTCGACGATGCCGAGCTGCGCGACCTCGTCACCCTGCGCCGCGACCCGGGGACGGCCTGAGATGACCGACACCGGCGTCGCGCGGGTGACCCACCCGCGACTCGCGCCCCGCCGGTCCGCCGGCCCGCGGCCCTGGTGGGCGAAGGCGTGGTCCCGGGCCGTCGAGGAGGCGGCGTTCTCCGAGCGCGACCTGCGCGACGGCTCGCGTCTGGCCCGGGCGGGGATGGTCGGCGGGATCGGCATCGGCCCGGGGTCGGCCCTGGCGGCCGTGCGCGAGGACGACGACGCCTGGACCGTGACCGTCGACCTCCCCACGGTCGACGACGACGCGGCCGCCGCCCTCGTCGAGGTGGTGGCGGCCGAGGCGGGCCGGGTGGCCGCGCTCCTCGCGGGCGACCTGCCGCACCGCCTCGTCGAGGAGGCGGAGGAGGTGGGGGCGGAGCTGCTGCCGTACGGCGGTGAGCTCGCCACCACCTGCACCTGCCCCCACGCGCTCGACCCGTGCCCGCACGCCCTCGCCGTGCTCGTCCAGCTCGGCTGGCTGCTGGCCACCGACCCGTTCGTGCTGCTCACCCTGCGCGGCCTGACCCGCGAGGACCTGCTCGCCCGCCTCCACACGCACGGGACGGGGGCGGCCCACGGGTCGGACGGGGCCGACGGTTCGACAGCGGCAGACCCCGACGAGCCCGACGCGCTCGACCTGGCCGTCGACGCGGCGCTGCGTGCCGCGCGGCTGCTCCGCGACCTCGAGCGTGGCGAGGCCCCGAGCCGTTGGTGACGACGGACGAACGCGGTGGATCGCTGAGCACGGGGGTGCTCGGCGATCCACCGCGTTGTTGGTCCCGCAGTGCGGTCAGACGGTCCGGACCGGTTCGGTGGGGTGGGGCGCCACGTCGTTGGCCTGCTCGGCGCGCACGGCCTCCTCGATCCGCTTGCCGATCTCGGGGTCGACGGACGACCAGTACGCGAACGCCTTCACGAGGATCGGCTCGCTGACGCCCCCGAGCAGGTGGCCCGCGACGTTGCCGACGAAGCGTTCGCGGGCGGCGTCGTCGAAGACGTCGCGCACGAGGATCCCGGCCTGTCCGAAGTCGTCGTCGTCGGCGCGCAGCGTGTAGGCGTCGCGCACCATGTCGCCGTCCGTCTCCCAGCCGTCCGGGGCCGTCCCGGTCTCGTCCGAGAACGGGTCGTCGTAGCTGTTGGGGGCGTACTTCGACCGGTCGCCCACGTGGTCGTAGGCCATCGGTCCGTCGAACTGGTAGGTGTAGGCGCCCTCGACGCGGTGCCGGTTGACCGGCAGCTGCTGGTAGTTGGCGCCGATCCGGTGCCGGTGCGTGTCGGCGTAGGCGAACACGCGCCCGAGCAGCATCTTGTCGGGCGAGAAGCCGATGCCCGGCACGATCGCGGACGGCTCGAACGCCGCCTGCTCGATCTGGGCGAAGTGGTTGTCGGGGTTGCGGTCGAGGGTCAGGCGACCGACCTCCTGGAGCGGGTAGTCCGCGTGCGGCCAGACCTTCGTGAGGTCGAAGGGGTTGAGACGGTAGGTGCGCGCGTCCTCGTAGGGCATCACCTGCACCTTGAGGGTCCACGACGGGTGGTCGCCGCCCTTGATCGCCTCGAAGAGGTCGCGGCGGTGGAAGTCCGAGTCCTCGCCGGCGATCCGGTTCGCGTCCTCCTGGGTCAGGCTCTCGACCCCCTGGTCGGAGATGAAGTGGAACTTCACCCAGCTCTTGCCGCCGGCGCCGTCCTCCAGCATGTAGGTGTGGCTGCCGTAGCCGTTCATGGTGCGCCAGGAGGCGGGGATGCCCCGGTCGCCCATCAGCCAGGTGACCTGGTGGGCCGATTCCGGGTTCAGCGTCCAGAAGTCCCACTGCATGTCGTTGTCCCGGAGGCCCGACGCGCCGCGACGTTTCTGCGACCGGATGAAGTGCGGGAACTTCATCGAGTCGCGGATGAAGAAGACCGGGGTGTTGTTGCCGACCAAGTCCCAGTTGCCCTCGGCGGTGTAGAACTTCAGCGAGAAGCCGCGCGGGTCGCGCCACGTGTCCGGCGAGCCGAGCTCCCCGGCGACCGTGGAGAAGCGGGCGAGCACCTCGGTGCGGGTGCCGGGCCGGAAGACGGCAGCACGGGTCAGGTGCGTGATGTCGCCGGTCACCTCGAAGGTGCCGAAGGCGCCCGAGCCCTTCGCGTGGACGTTGCGTTCCGGGACGCGCTCCCGGTTGAAGTGCGCCATCTGCTCGATGAAGTGGTGGTCGTGGAGCAGCATCGGGCCATCGGGCCCGACGGTGAGGCTGTTGCGGTCGCTGGGCGCCGGAGCGCCGTTGCCGGTGGTGGAACCGTCGTGGGGCATGTCGTCTCCCGGGGTCGTCTGTCGATCACTGCCACGTGTGTTCGCAGCCGCACGGGCGGGTGCTCGTCCACCCTGCTCCGCGACTCCAACTCGACGACCGGGGCGGTCCGCCCTGTCCGCCTCCCGGCCCGCCCTACCGGTCCGCGACGAGCATCGACGTCCCGAGCCCGACCATCATCGCTCCGCCGGCGGCGCCGAGCCGGTCGAGCCGAGCGGGGCGGCGGGCGAACCACGTGCGGGCGCGGGAGGCCGCGAGCGCCCACACCGAGTCGGACGCGATCGCCATGACGGCGAAGGCGAGGCCGAGCACGGCGACCTGCAGGCCGGTCGTGCCGGCGGCGGGGTCGGTGAACTGGGGCAGGAACGCCACGAAGAACACCAGCGTCTTCGGGTTCGTGACGCCGACGAGCGCCCCGACCCGCACGGCGGCCAGCGTCGAGCCGACCGGAGAGCCCACGGGGGAGCCGGCCGGAGAGCCCGCGCCGTCGAGCGCCCGGCGAGCGTCCCCGCGGTGGCGGATCGCCTGGACGCCGAGCCACACGACGTAGACGGCGCCGACGACCTTGACGACCGTGTACGCCGTCGCGCTCGCCGCCACGACCGCACCGAGGCCGGCGGCGACGAGGAGCACCTGGGCGAGCACGCCGAGCCCGTTGCCGACCACGGAGAGCAGCGCGTCACGGCGACCGACCGTCAGGGCGCGGCCGATCGTGAACAGCAGGCTGGGACCGGGCAGCTGGATGAACAGCAGCGAGGCGAGGAGGAACGCTCCCCACTGGTGGAGGTCGGGCACGACGGTGATGGTGCGGCCACGGCGGCCCCCCGCGCAAGCGGGTTCGACGCAGGGTTCAGGGCAGGGCGAGCGCGCGGAGCGCCATGCCGTGGAGCAGCTCCCGCATGGCGGCGTCGGGCAGCAGGCCGCTGTGGGGGGTCGAGTTGAGGAGGCCGAAGGCGGCATGGGCGGCGGCGCGCGCCGCGTCGAGCGCCAGGCCCGGCGTCAGCTCGCGGAGGCGGTCGGCCCACACGTCGACGTACGCCCGCTGCAGGCGCCGCACCTGCTCCCGCGCGTCGTCGGGGAGCGAGCTCCAGTCGCGGTCCTGCACGACGATGAGGTCGCGGTGTCCCAGCGCGAACGACAGGTGCCAGTCGACGAGCGCGTCGAGCGCGGCGCGCGGGTCCGCGGCGTCCTCGACCCGCTGGAGGCCGACGCGGAGCAGCTCGTCGCTGATCGCGACGAGCATCTCGGCGAGGAGCGCGTCCTTCGACGCGAAGTGCTTGTAGAGCGCCGGACCGGAGATGCCGCACGCCGCCCCGATGTCGGTGACGGAGACGCCGTGGAAACCGCGGCGGGCGAACAGCTCCGCCGCGGTGGCGAGGATCTGCTCGCGGCGGTTCGGCGTGGTCACCCGTCCAGGTTAGTGGTCGTTCACCAGGCTGTCGCCGTGCGCTCGCCGACCGGTACGGACCGGCGGTTAGAGCGGAGGACCCGTGGGTACACCTCGCCGCCAGGCCCGCCCCTGCTCGGAGCGGCCGCCACGATCCGAACCGAGGAGCCGTCCATGTCCACCTGCACCGCCTGCGGCGGCCAGCTCACGCCCGGCTCGGCCTTCTGCGACCGCTGCGGCACCCCGATCGACGAGGCCACCAACGTGGTGAACCCGAGCACGCCGGGCTCCCCCGCGCCGTACGGCGGCACCCCCGGCCCGTCCGACGACGCGCCCACCTCGTTCGCGGGAACCTACCCGCCGCAGGGCGGGCAGCAGGGCTACGGCGACCAGAACTACGGCGACCAGGGCTACGGCGGCTACCCGCAGCAGGGCGGGTACCCCCAGCAGGACGGCTATCCGCAGCAGCCCGGCGGCTACGGTGGCCAGGGGTACGGCGCTCCGCAGGGCGGTTACCCCGGCGGCCCCGGCGGTCCGGGCTACCCCGCCGGCCCGGGCTACCCGGGCGGTCCGGGTGGCACGCCGTCGAAGGGCGGCACGGGCAAGTGGATCGCGATCGCCGTCGCCGCGCTCGTGGTGGTGCTCGTCGCCGCGTTCGCCGTCTGGTGGTTCGCGATCCGCGACGACGACAACGGCGGCGGTGGAGGCGGCGGCAACGGTGGCGGCGGCGGTGGCGACGAGACGCCGGCCGGCATCGAGCTCGGCGCGGTGAACGAGTTCGCCGTGACCGACGGGGTCGTCGAGATCGAGCTCGAGGACGTCGAGGCCGACCAGCTCGTGCTGCTCGCGGCGGACGACGAGGCCGACCTGGCCGAGCCCGAGGTCGACGCGAACGACTTCGCGATGCTGGAGTCCTGGGAGGGCAACGACCCGTTCGCCGTGTGGGGCGCGGCCGAGGACGGCACGCAGACGATCACGCTCGACTACGACGGTGACGCCGAGTCGGTGGAGCTCTACGTCGCGGTGCTCGACGGCGAGACGCTCGACGCGGGCGACGAGGTGCCGATCGAGGACGACGCCCCGCTGGGTGCGGCGTTCTACGACCTCGAGGGTGCCGACTACGAGGTGCCGGACGGCCTCTACACGATCGACACCGACGACTACTTCTGCGGCGACGGGCGCGACTGCTACCTCTACGACGTGACCCTCGCGGTCGTCACCGAGGCGGGCCTCGCGCTGGAGGAGCCGGAGGAGGACCCGGTGCCCGCGCCGGACCCGTCGCCGACCGAGCCGTCGGGCGCCGAGGCCGAGGGCGAGTTCCCGAACGGCATGACGTTCAACTCGCCGACCAACCTGTCGGACCCGTCGGCTCCCGGGGAGCCGGCCCTCGCCGGGCTCACCTTCCAGGTCACCGCACCCGGCTCGATGAGCGTGCGGCTCGCGAACCTCTACCCGGACTTCGACCTCGCCCTCGCCGTCTACGACGAGAACGACCAGGTCATGTGCGCCGCCGACGAGGCGGGCGTGTTCGGCGACGAGGAGTGCGCGTTCGACGCGGTGGTGGGGACCTACCTGGTCGTCATCGCCGCGCCGGTCACCGACGTGCTGCCGAGCGCCGACCCGAACGACTACATCTCGGTCTACCTGAACTGACCCCGAACCGACCACGGTCGTGGGGGGGGGGG
>DASWYU010000243.1:0-20197 GCA_036404795.1 Nocardioides sp.
GCGGGCTACGGGCACTCGCTCACCGCGATGGTCGCCGCACGGCAGCCGCAGTTCACGGGCGGCACGCTGCAGTGGTACCGCGGCGGCACCGCGATCCCCGGCGCCACCGGACGCACCTACCAGGTCACCGCCGCGGACTTCGGGCACAAGCTGCGGTACGTCGCGATGCTGACCCGCAACGGCTTCGAGACCCAGCGCGCCGTGTCGCAGCCGACGCCCGTCGTCGGCCACGCGTCGCCGCAGCGGCGCACCGTTCGTTACGACGTGCGCGTCAACGCGACCGGCACGATCCCGGCCGCCGAGGTCGAGGCGTTCGTGGCGCAGTCGCAGCAGACCTTCGACGACCCCCGCGGCTGGCGCGCGGGCGGCACGGCGTTCGTGCGCACCACCCGGGCGCAGTCCCAGTTCACCCTCGTGCTCGCGACCTCCGACCGCATGACGTCCTACTCGAGCGTGTGCAGCGCGCAGTGGAGCTGCCGGGTCGGGCGCAACGTCATCATCAACTGGACGCGCTGGAAGACCGCGTCGCCGGCGTGGAACGCGGCCGGCGGCTCGCTGCGCGACTACCGGCACATGGTCGTCAACCACGAGACGGGCCACTGGCTCGGCCGTGGCCACGTCGGCTGCTCGCGCAGCGGTGCGCTCGCGCCCGTGATGATGCAGCAGTCGAAGGGGCTCGGCGGCTGCCGCTTCAACCCCTGGCCGCTGCCGAGCGAGCGCTGACGGCCCTCGCCCGCCCACTGCGACGACAGGGCGACCACGTGGCCGTCACCACGCGCGACACGCGGGTGACGTCCGCGACGCGCCGTCGCGTTGCGTGCGTGTAACCCGTAGATTGACTCGATGTGGTGGACGACGTGGCTGACGCACCGGTCGGCATCTTCGACTCGGGATTCGGCGGCCTGACCGTGGCCCGGTCGGTGATCGACCAGCTGCCCCACGAGTCGGTCGTCTACCTCGGCGACACCGCCCGCCAGCCCTATGGACCCAAGCCGATCGGCGAGGTGCGGGAGTACGCGCTGGAGTGCCTCGACCACCTCGTCGCCCGCGGCGTGAAGGCCCTCGTCATCGCCTGCAACTCCGCCAGCGCGGCGATGCTCCGCGACGCCCGCGAGCGCTACGACGTGCCCGTCGTCGAGGTCATCTACCCGGCGACCCGCCGCGCGGTCGCGGCGACCCGCTCGGGCCGCATCGGCGTCATCTGCACGCAGGCGACGGCGACCTCGATGGCCTACGACGACGCGTTCGCCGCCGCCCCGCAGGTCGAGCTCCTCACGCAGGCCTGCCCACGCTTCGTCGAGTTCGTCGAGAACGGCGTCACCTCCGGCGCCGAGCTCCTCGAGGTCGCGCACTCCTACCTCGACCCGCTGATCGCGGCGGACGTCGACACCCTGGTGCTGGGCTGCACCCACTACCCGTTGCTGACCGGCGTGATCTCCTACGTCATGGGCGACGGCGTCACGCTGGTGAGCAGCGCGGAGGAGAGCGCGAAGGCGGTGTACCAGATGCTGGCGACGACCGGGCTGATGCGGCCGGGCGGGGACGCGTCGTACGAGTTCGTGACGACGGGGGAGCCCGGGGAGTTCGAGCGGATCGGGCGCCGGTTCCTCGGCCCCGAGCTCGCGATCGCGAGCCAGTTCGCGGGAGGTCTCGCATGAGCGGCCTGAGGCTGACCGTCGTGGGCTGCGCGGGGTCGTATCCCGGTCCCGCCTCGCCCGCCAGCTGCTACCTGCTGGAGGCCGAGGGTGACGACGGCGCGGGCGGCACCCGCACGTGGCGCATCCTGCTCGACCTCGGCAACGGCGCGCTCGGAGCGCTCCACAACCACGCCGACCCCCTGACGATCGACGCGGTCTTCATCAGCCACCTCCACGCCGACCACTGCCTCGACCTGTGCGGCTACTACGTGATGCGGAAGTACCACCCCACGGGAGCCCAGCCGCTCCTGCCCGTGTGGGCGCCCGCCGGCGCCGCCGACCGCCTCGCACGCGCCTACGACCTCCCGCTCGACCCCGGCATGACCGAGGAGTTCGACTTCGCGGAGCACGCCGCCGACCGCAGCCCGGTCGTCGTCGGCCCCTTCACCGTCCAGCCGTTCGAGGTCTACCACCCGGTGACCGCCTACGCGCTCCGCGTCACCGCCGGCGGCCGCACCCTCACCTACTCCGGCGACACGGCGCCCTGCGACGGGCTCGACGAGGCGTCGGCCGGCGCCGACCTGCTGCTGGCCGAGGCGGCGTTCCGCAGCCGCGACGAGAACCCCCCGGGCGTGCACCTCACCGGCGCCGACGCGGGCGAGCTCGCGACCCGCTCCGGCGCGGGCCAGCTCGTGCTCACGCACGTGCCGGCCTGGTTCGACGCGCTCGACGCGCAGGACGAGGCGGTCGAGAAGTACGACGGCCCCACCTGGCTCGCCACCGCCGGAGCCGTGTTCGAGGTCTGAGCGCCGGGTGGCCCTGCCCGCCTGAGGTCTGCTGCGCGTATCCCCGCTCGTCCCCCGCTCGTCCCCCGCTCGTCCCCCGCTCGGAAGAAAACGCGGACGGTCGGGTCGGGCTCCTGCGGCGGCCGAAAGAGAACGCGGACTGGTCCGGCCGGATCCTCGGCGTGTCGTGCCGGGCGGTCCGCGTTTCCTGAGACCGGTGGCAACCCGTCGCGCATTCTTCTCCGCAGGGCGGGGCAGCGACCGATACGGCGTGGCCGGCCGCCGGACGGCTCCGGCCCGCTCGCCGTCCACAGCGCGGCACCCGGCGCCCGTCCTCCCCAGCCCGCGCGGACGGTCGAGCACGAGCCACGGTCGGGGGCAGGACGGGGCGATGCGATCGCCGTACGCACCCCGCTCCGTCTTCCCGCCGCCCGGAACCCGGCTGGCAGCCGCGCTGTCCCCGCGGAGCCGCCCGCTGACGCCCCGTCGCTCCCTCGACGACGACCGTCGCCGCGACCTCGAGCGGCGCCTCGCGGCGCTCCCGCCGGAGGGTTGCCTCACGGGCCTGTCCGGGGCCGAGGCGCGCGGGTGGTGGATGCTCCCGACGCACCGCGACCGACCGGACTTCGCCGCCGTGCCGGAGTCGGCCCCGCACCCCGAGCGACGTGGTCTGGTGGTGACGCGGCACGCCGTGCCGCCCGTGGTCGAGCACCGCGACGGCCTCCGCGTCGGGTCGCCCGGTGAGGTGCTGCTCGGCTGCTGGGACCTGTGCCTGCTCGACCTCGTCGTGCTCGTCGACGGTGCTCTCGCGGTGGGCGAGGACCTCGACGAGATCGTGGAGACCGCGCGCCTACGCCGCCGGGGAGCGCCGCTGCTGCGCCAGGCGCTCCTGCTCGCCGACGCTCGGGCGGAGTCGCTCTGGGAGGTCGTGAGCCGGATGTTCCACGTCGCGGTCGGCGTGGACGTGGTCCCGCAGCACGAGATCGAGCTGGGCGACGGCACGACGGTGTACGCCGACCTGTGGTTGCGGGGGACGCGGAGGCTGCACGAGTACGACGGGCTCCACCACCTCGAACGACCCCAGCAGCAGACGGACCTGCGCCGGGGACGCCTGCTCGTCGCCGGCGGCTGGGAGCGGAACGGCTACACGAGCGACGACCTCCTCGTGCGCACCGCCGCGACGCTGCGCGACATCGACGGGGCGCTCGGCCGGGCACACGATCCGCGCCGGCTCACCTTCTGGCACGCGCAGCTGCAGCAGTCGCTCCTCACCCCGGCCGGGCGGGCGCGACGGGCCGCGCGGTGGGAGCGCGCCGCGCAAGGACGGGCCGGACGGCGGGCCGCTCGGGACCGGGGGAGCGGGGGGCGGGCCACCGCGCCGTACGCCGCGTGAACGCCCCCGTCGGAGAAGAGTGCGCGACATCTCCGGGCGCCCGACAGGAAACGCGGACTGAGCGGTGCGACACGCCGCGGAGTGCCCGGTCACAGTCCGCGTTCTCTTTCGTCGGCGTCGGACACCGAAAGTGCGCGTCCGCGTTTTCCTTTCGCAGGGTTCCCCGGTCGCAGGGTCGCCCGGGCGCGCAGCCGCAGGTCGATCGCCTCAGACCAGCCCGGCGTCGTGCACGCAGATGGCGATCTGGACGCGGTTGGTGGCGCCCAGCTTGTCGAAGAGCCGCGAGACGTGCGCCTTGACGGTCGGGACCGAGAGGTAGAGCTCGGCGGCGATGTCGGCGTTGGACAGGCCGCGGCCGACGGCGACGGCGACCTCGCGCTCGCGGTCGGTGAGGGTGGCCAGCTTGGCCTCTGCCTCGGCGGTGCGGGGGTCGCTGCCCTGGCGGACCTGCCGGATGAGGGTCTGCGTGACGGACGGCGAGAGCATCGGCTCGCCGTCGGCCACCTTGCGGATGGCGGCGACGATCTCCGGAGGCGGGGTGTCCTTGAGCAGGAACCCGTCGGCACCGGCGGCGAGCGCGCCGACCACGTAGTCGTCGGCGTCGAAGGTCGTCAGCACGATGACGCGCGGAGGCTGGGGCCGAGCGTGCAGCGCCCCGGTGGCCTCGAGGCCGTCCATGACGGGCATGCGGATGTCCATGAGCACGACGTCGGGCCGGAGCGAGGCGGCGAGCGCGATGCCCTCACGGCCGTCGCGGGCCTCGCCCACCACCTCGAGGTCGGGCTGCCCGCCGAGCATGAGGCTGAGCGCGGAGCGCACCAGCGGGTCGTCGTCGACGACGAGCACCCGGGTCGGTGCGGGTGCGGGCTCCGGCGGCGTCTCGGGCGCGGTCACGTGGTCCACGGTAGCCAGGCGTGGACCACGAACGCATCACCGTCCCGGCCGTGCGTGAGATGGCCGCCCGCGAGGTCGACGCGCTCGCTGAGGCCGACGAGCCCCAGCCCGGAGCCCGGGACGCCGGGAGCGGTGAAGCCGTACGGGTTGCGGAGCCGCACCTCGACCCCGTCCTCGGCGTTCCCGCGGAGGCAGATCGAGAGCAGCGCACCGGGCGCGTGCTTCTGCGCGTTCGTGATGCCCTCCTGCACGACGCGGTACAGCGCACGGCCGACGGGGATGGGCGGCGGTTCCTCGAGGTCGTCGGTGAACGAGAGCCGGGCCCCCGCGGCGGACGACTCCTCGACGAGCGCGCGGAGGTCCTCGTAGGTGGGCTGCGGGCGGTGCGTGACCTCGCCGGTCGTCGGGTCGCGCAGCACCCCCAGCACGCCGCGCAGGTCGTTGAGCGCCTCGTTCGCCCGGGTCTGCACCTCCGCGATCCCGGCGCGGAGGGCGTCGGCGTCGAGGTCGGTGCGGTAGGACAGGGCGCCGGCGTGCATGGAGACCTGGCTGATCCGGTGGGCCAGCACGTCGTGCATCTCCCGGGCGATGCGGGAGCGCTCGTCGACGCGGGCCTTCCCGAGCCGCAGGTCCTGCTCGCCCTCGGCGCGTTCGGCGCGCTGCCGCAGGGTCCAGAGCAGCTCGCGCCGCGAGCCGATGTACATGCCCCACGCCGCGATCGCCATCGCCGCGGCGATGTTGGCGGTGAAGGTGATCCACATCTGCTCCTCGACGTTCGAGGGCGCGATGCGGAAGTAGAGCTCGGCGCTGATGACGCTGAGGACGCTGCCGACGGCGATCTCCCAGTACACGCGGCGGGTCGCCAGCGAGACGAGCGCCAGCACCGACGGTCCGGCCGCGAACGAGGAGGCCGTGGCGATCGTCAGCACGACCACCACTACGAGGAGCGGTCGCCGGCGGCGGAAGTGGACGACCACGAACGCGATGACGCCGAGCAGGAGGTCGACGGGGATCCACCAGCCGTAGCCCCTCTCCACCAGCAGCGGGTAGGGCTCGACCATGACGACCCCGCTGATGAACAGCATGAGCAGCACCCGCCACACGCACCCCCAGCGGCTGAGCACTGGCTGGTACACCACGGGATCGTCCACCTCCTCAGCGTAGGGCGACCGCCGGCGCGCGGCTGCGGACCGGGGTCCGGGGGAGCACCTACTTTCGTCGTACCCGATCGCGCCCACCGACCGATGTGCCGCCCCGGCACGGTCGGTCAGGATCGTCCCCATGATCACTGTCCAAGGACTCACGAAGACGTACGGCGCGTTCACCGCCGTCGACGACGTCAGCTTCGTGGCGCGGGCCGGTCACGTGACGGGCTTCCTCGGCCCGAACGGCGCCGGCAAGACGACGACGATGCGCATCCTCGCGGGGCTGACCCGACAGGACGCCGGTGTCGCCACCGTGGGTGGCCACCGGCTGCAGGACATCCCCAACCCGGGACGTCACGTCGGCATCCTGCTCGACGCGTCGGCGCAGCACGCCGGTCGCACGGGCCGCGAGGTGCTGACGCTCGCCGCGAAGACGATGGGGCTGCCCGACTCGCGCGTCGACGAGATGCTCGAGCTGGTGAGCCTCACCGACACGGAGGCGAAGCGCCGCATCCGCAACTACTCGCTGGGCATGCGCCAGCGGCTCGGCATCGCGCACGCCCTGATGGGTGACCCGCAGGTGCTGATCCTCGACGAGCCCGCGAACGGCCTCGACCCGGCGGGCATCCGCTGGATGCGTGGCCTGCTGCGGGGGTACGCCGAGCGCGGCGGCGCCGTCCTGCTCTCCAGCCACCTCCTGCACGAGGTCGAGCAGATCGCCGACGAGATGCTCGTCATCGGCCGCGGAAAGATCGTCGCGGCCGGCACGAAGGCCGAGCTGCTCGCCTCGGCCGGCACGTTCGTGCGTGCCCTCGACACCGGGTCGTTCGCCTCGGCGCTCCAGGCCAAGGGCCTGGCGGTCACGCCGTCCGGTGAGGGCCTCGTGGTCGACGCGGAGCCGCAGGCCATCGGCGAGCTCGCGCTCGCCGTGCAGGCCGTCCTCCTCGAGCTGCGCGCCGCCGACGCCTCCGGCCTGGAGGACCTGTTCCTCCAGCTGACCGCCGACACGCAGCGCGAGGCCGCTGCCGCCTTCCCGCCCGGATCGCCCTACCACCAAGGAGCCCAGGCATGAGCGCCACCGCCCCCGCCCCCCACCTCGGTCAGGGCAGCTTCGACATCTCCGGCACGGCCCCCATCCCGCTGACGCGTCTCGTCGGTGTGGAGATCCGCAAGCTCGTCGACACCCGTGCGGGTCGCTGGCTGCTGATGATCCAGGCCGGCCTGATCCTGCTCGGGTCCGTGATCTTCGCGATCGTGGTCGGTCGGAACGAGGGGTCCATCGGGCTCTTCGACTTCACGACCGTCGCCGGTGCGGTCACCCAGCTCCTGCTGCCCGTCATGGCGATCCTCGCCGTGACCACCGAGTGGTCGCAGCGCACCAACATGGCGACGTTCACCCTGGAGCCCCGCCGCGGACGTGTCGTCGCCGCCAAGGCTGCCGCCGCGGTCATCGTGGGCCTGGCCGCCCTCGTCGTCGCCGTCGCGATCGGGGCCGTGATGAACGGGCTCGCCGGCGTCCTCGGCGCGGACATCGACTGGGACCTGCGGGGCGAGATGCTCGCCGCGTTCGCGCTGCTCCAGGTGATGAGCCTGCTCATCGGCTTCGCGTTCGGCACGCTGCTGCTCAACACCCCGGCGGCGATCGTGGTCTACATCGCCTTCTACACGATCATCCCCGGCATCCTCGGTGCCGCCGGCGCGCTGATGTCCTGGTTCGAGGACATCCGGCCGTGGATCGACTACAACACGGCGATCCTGCCGCTGTCCGACTTCGGCCAGCCGGACAACGAGATGGGCTTCGGTGCCGTCGAGTGGCCCGAGTTCACGACGTCGGTCGCCCTCTGGTTCGTGCTCCCGCTGGTCCTCGGTGTGCTGCGGATGCTCCGCGCCGAGGTCAAGTGACCGCATGAGACCGGCCGCTCCGGCGGCCTCCCGACCCCGGTCAGGGCGCGGTGACATCTGAGGGGAGTGTTCACCGAGCCCTGACCGGCTCGTCACCCACGTGGCGGCGCAGCGTTCTCGCTGCGCCGCCACGCTGGGCGCGTGGCCTCGCAGGGTGCGACCGATCGCAGGTACATCCGATTCGCCGCCGTCGGCGACTCCACCACCGTCGGCGTGGGCGATCCGATGCCCGGCACGGCGCTCGGCATCGGAGCCGGCGCGACCGGTCAGGATGGCACGTGGCGCGGGTGGGCCACCCTGCTGGCGCGGGCGCTCGAGGCGTCGTACGACGTGTCGTTCTTCAACCTCGCCGTCTCCGGTGCCACGGCGCGCGACGTCGTGGAGCGGCAGCTCCGCGACGCGACGGACCACCGCCCCCACCTCGTCTCCCTCGTCGTCGGGCTCAACGACACGATGCGGTCCACCTGGAGCCCCGAGGCGCTGCGCAGCGACGTCCTGCACGCCGCGGACCGGCTCACGGCCGACGGGGCGCTGCTGATGACGGCGCGCTTCCACGACCACGGCGAGATCCTCGGGCTGCCGATGCTGCTCCGTCGCCCGATGCAGCGGCGGATCGAGGTGGTGAACGCGGTGTACGACGAGGTGCACGCGGCGTACGGCGGGGTGCGGGTCGACCTCGCCACCTGCGCCGCGGTGCGGGAGCGGGCCTCGTGGTCGATCGACCGGATGCATCCCTCGGAGCGCGGGCACCGCGCGCTGGCGCGCCGGTTCGCGGAGGAGCTGACCGCCGCCGGCCTGCCGGTGGAACCACCGCGAGCCGAACCGGACGCCGAGCACGAGGTGACGTGGCGCGAGGACCTCGGTTGGATCGTCACCGAGGCGGTGCCGTGGATCGGCCGCCGCGTGCGGGACCTCGGCCCCTGGGCGGCGCGGGCGGCCTGGGAGCGGGTGCCGGCGCGGGCCGTGCGGATGCCGGTGCTGCGGCCGGCGACCCGACCCGCTGGTTCAGCCCCGGGCGGTCATGACGATCGGGTCGCCGTGGGTGATGGCGATGGTGTGCTCACTGTGGGCACCGCGTGATCCGTCGGCCGAGAGGATCGTCCAACCGTCGTCGGCCATCTTGATCTCGTCGGTCGTGGCGAGCAGCCACGGCTCGATCGCGATCACGAGGCCGGGCTTGAGCTTGAACCCGCGGCCGGCGCGCCCGTCGTTGGGGACGTGCGGCTCGCCGTGCATGGTGCGGCCGACGCCGTGCCCGCCGAACTGGGTGTTGACGCTGTAACCGTTCGCCCGCGCGATCGTGCCGATGGCCTCGCCGATGTCACCGAGCCGGTTGCCGGCGCGCGCGACCTCGATCGCGGCGGCGAGGGCCTCCTCGGTGGTGCGGATGAGGCGCAGGTCCTCCTCGCGGGGTGTGCCCACGACGACGCTCACCGCCGAGTCGCAGACCCAGCCGTCGACGCTGACCGCGAAGTCGAAGCTCACGAGGTCGCCGTCGGCGAGCGTGTAGTCGTGGGGCAGACCGTGCAGCACCGCGTCGTTCACCGACGTGCAGAGCACCTTGCCGAAGGGACCGCGACCGAACGACGGCGCGTAGTCGATGTAGCACGACTCGGCGCCGCGCTCGGTGATCATCTGGTGCGCGAGGGCGTCGAGCTCGAGCAGGTTCATGCCGACGTCGGCGGTCTCCGCGAGTCGCGTGAGGACGGAGGCGACGAACTCGCCGGCCGGCCGCATCTCGTCGATCTGGCGGGGTGAGAGCAGCTCGATCATCGGTCGCCTCCTCGGGCGTGGGGGAGCCCGGCGACGCGGGCCTGGGCGAGCAGGGCGACGACGGCGAGCAGGAGTCCGGCGAGGCCGAGGCCGCCGAGGGCGACGTGGCCGAACACGCCGTCGGACTGCGCGGTCGACGAGGTCACGACGGCGAAGCCGCCGACCATCGCGGCGAGCAGGGCGGCGTGCATCCGGATCGTCCGGGCGGGTGCGCCGCCCCAGAACGAGTAGGTGATGCCCGCGGTGACCGCGGCACCGGCGATGGCCAGCACGACCCCGACCGTGCGGTTGTCCTCGAAGACGCCGGCGGCGTCGCCGACGAGCACGAGGGCGACGAGCGCGGCGCCGACGAGGGCGACGACGACCTGTCCCCGGGACGGGGCGGGTTCGACGGGGCCGCGTCGGGACGCGTCGGAGGTGCGGCTGGGCATGGGGGCCAGGGTATCGGTCGGTCGCCCGTCCACAGGCGACGGCCGCCGGGACCTGGGGACGGGCACCGATGGCCTAACCTCACGGGCATGACCGCCACCCCCGCCACCTCCCCGGTCGAGCCGCGCCCGGACGGCCGCACCGACGACGAGCTGCGTCCCGTGACGATCACGCGCGGGTGGCTCGACCACGCCGCCGGTTCCGTGCTCGTCGAGTTCGGCCGCACGAAGGTCCTGTGCGTCGCGTCGGCCTCCGAGGGCGTCCCGCGCTGGCGCAAGGGCTCGGGCCTCGGCTGGGTGACGGCGGAGTACTCCATGCTGCCCGGCTCCACCCACACCCGCAGCGACCGGGAGTCCGTGAAGGGCCGCATCGGAGGCCGCACCCACGAGATCTCGCGCCTCATCGGCCGCTCGCTGCGCTCGGTGGTCGACTACAAGGCGCTCGGCGAGAACACGATCCAGCTGGACTGCGACGTGCTGCAGGCCGACGGGGGCACGCGCACGGCGTCGATCACGGGGGCCTACGTGGCGCTCGCGGACGCGGTCGCGCACCTCCGCGCGACGGGCGCCCTCACCGGCGAGCCGCTCACGGGCTCGGTCGCCGCCGTGTCCGTCGGCATCGTCGGTGGTCGGCCGCGACTCGACCTGCCGTACGTCGAGGACGTGGCCGCCGAGACCGACATGAACGTCGTCATGACCGGCGACGGCCGGTTCGTCGAGGTGCAGGGCACGGCCGAGGGCGTCCCCTTCGACCGCTCGGAGCTCGACGCGCTGCTCGGTCTCGCCGAGAAGGGCTGCGCCGACCTGACCCGCCTGCAGCAGGACGCGCTGGCGCGGGAGCTGACCCGTGGCTGAGGTGTTCCTCGCGTCCCGCAACCGCAAGAAGCTCGAGGAGATGGAGCGGATCCTCGTCGCCCACCTGCCCGGCGTCCGGGTGCTCGGGCTCGACGACGTCGCGCCGTACGACGAGCCGGTCGAGGACCAGCCGACCTTCGAGGGCAACGCGCTGCTCAAGGCGCGGGCGGGCCTGGCCGCGACGGGGCTGCCGAGCGTCGCCGACGACTCGGGCATCTGCGTCGACGCGCTCAACGGCATGCCCGGGGTGCTCTCGGCCCGCTGGTCGGGTCCCCCCAAGAGCGACGCGCGCAACAACGAGCTGCTGCTCGCCCAGCTCGCCGACGTGCCCGACGAGCGGCGCACGGGGCACTTCACCTGCGCCGTCGCCTTCGTGCACGCGGGTGGTGAGGTCGTCGTCGAGGGCCGGATGGACGGCACCGTCACCCGCGAGGTGCGGGGCGACGGCGGGTTCGGCTACGACGTGCTGTTCGTGGCCGACGACCGCCCCGGGGTCACGACGGCGGAGCTGTCCCGCGAGGACAAGGACGCGATCTCGCACCGCGGCAAGGCGATGCGCGAGCTCGGCCCCCTCGTGGCCGCGACGCTCGCGTGAGCGCGGGGACGCGCGTACGGCGCCGCATCGCCCGCCTCGTGCTCCGGGTCGTCCGCTGGCGCACCGTGGGGGAGGTGCCGCGGCGGGGGATCCTCGTCGGCGCCCCGCACACGTCGAACTGGGACTGGGTGCTGACGCTGCTGCTGGCGTGGGACAGCGGCGTACGGATCCGCCTCCTCGTCAAGCACACCCTGTTCAAGGGCCCGCTCGGTCCGCTGCTGCGCGCCACCGGCGCCGTGGAGCTCGACCGGGCGAACCCGGGTGCCACCATCCGCGAGCTGCTCGCCGACGCCGAGACCGACGAGGCGTTCCTGCTGGGCATCGCGGCAGAGGGGACGCGGGGGCGGGGGGAGTACTGGAAGTCCGGCTTCCACCGCATCGCCCGCCAGACCGGCATCCCCGTCACGCTCGCGTTCCTCGACGCCCCGAGCCGCACGGTCGGCTGGGGGCCGACGTTCGCGGCGACCGAGGACGTCGTCGCCGACATGGACCTCATCCGCGCGTTCTACGCCGACAAGCGCGGCTTCAAGCCCGAGCTCGCCACGCCGCCCCGTCTGCGCGAGGAGGAGCGCGGCTGAGCTGCGCAGCCGGTACGGCGCGGGCCCGCCCCGAGCGGGTCGCCAGCGTCGCGATGCGCAGCGACAAGGGTCACGAACGACAGCGGATCCGATGCTCGGAGTGTCGTTCGTGACCCTTTCTCACGGATTGGTGCCGTCGAGGGTTCAGCGCTCACCTGACGAGGACATGCTTCGCCGCCCGATCACGGTGTGAGCGGGCGGCGCTGCTGCGTTGTCGGTCGGGTCAGGCGCGGGGCTTGTCGTCCGGGTCGTCCGGCTCGGGTCCTGGTGGTGGCCAGGGTCGGGTGCCGACTCGGTCGACGAGGTAGGTGAGGCCGGTCGGGCTCGTCCAGAGCAGGGCCCGGGGTGGTTCTCCCCGGTCTGACTCAGTGGGCCGGTAGGTCCAGCGGCGGCCGGTCGCCAGTTCGGGGTGGGTCTTCATCCGGTGATGGCGTCGGCACAGCGGATAGAGGTTAGTGGTCGAGGTCTGGCCCGTCCCGCGGGGTGCCGTGGGGTCGTAGGCGTTGCGGTGGTCGAGGTCGGAGGCGCGGGCGCTGCGGGTGCAGTAGGGGAACACGCAGCGGGGCCAGCGGAGCCGGACGTGGTCCGCGATCCGCTCCGTCGGGCGGTAGCCGTCGACCGCCAGCCCGCGGACACCCGCGCCCGCGCCTACGGCGTCGGTCCCGGAGGTGAGGTCGATGACCGGCCTGATGACCACCCGGGTGTCCGGGCCGCCGCACCACGCGCGGACCTGATCTGCCGTGACCAGGCCGCGGGGCATGCCCGGGGGTGTCGAGCCGAGCCAGGTCGATCCCGGTCGTGCCGGTGCACGCGTCGATCCCCGGACCGAACCCGTTCACCGTCCCAGCGATCGCAGCTTGGTCGAGGTGGACGTAGATCACCACCTCGCGCTTCGACCGCGTGACCGGCCGATCGGCGGAACCAGAGGCGTCGTAGTCGAGCACCTCGATGCCGTCGGAGCGCCGCGCGATCTCACCGAGGGCGATCGAGCGTCGTACGTCGAGGTCGTCCGCGCTGCCCAAGTCGGCGAGCTGTCCGGCGACGTGCGCGACGGCTCGTTCCAGGTCGAGGGCGTCGGCGAGGTCGAGGGACCCGGTGATGTCGACGATGCCGCGGAGCGTGCCGGTCAACGGGTCGCGGTACGCGAGGCCGCTGAAGTCGATCGTCACGTGACGCCCGGCGTCAGCCTCAAGCTGCTCCGCTTCCAGGGACTCGGGATCGAACCGTGCCGCCGCCTCGGCGACGAGCCGGTCGACGTCGCCGGTGGTGGCGCGGCCGGCGACGTACGCGATGTGCGCGTCGACGAACCGCGCTCCCTCGAACGACAGGACACGGGTCTGCTGGGCGATCCGCCGCCCGCGCCAGACCTCGACCTCACCCGCGGCCACACGGGCGTGGATGCGCGGGAGGCGGTGCCGCAGCTCGACCACATCACCGACGAGCCGGCGCGCCGCGTCGAAGGAGCAGCCGCGGATCGCTGCGATCTCACCGATGCAGAACTCGGCGACCACCGGCGCCCCTGGTCCGCCGAGCTCGAGGAACTGATCTCCCGCGAGCGTCTCGGCGTGCTCGGGGTCGAGCCACTCGCCGAGCGCGCCGATCGGGTCACCCACCACTGCATCGGAGGTGTGCGCGTCCGCCCAATCGCCCACCGCGACGAACGCGGCAGCCTCAGCCACCCGCGCCGTACGTGTGCGCTCGCGGACCGCGTCGATCAACGCGGTCGCGGTGGTGTGGGTCCCCCGATCCATGCCCGCAAGTTCAGTCGAACACGCGTTCGATCACCAGCTCTTGGTGAGGCCCTGTGGATGCATCCGCCGACGACACGCGCACCGCCCGCGGCGTACGTGCCAACTCGACGCACGAAACGCGGCGTACGTGCCAACTCGACGCACGAAATGGGGCGTACGTGCCAACTCGACGCAAAGGGTGCCGGAGGCGGGACTCGAACCCGCACGCCCTCGAGCACAGGTACCTAAAACCTGCGTGTCTGCCAGTTCCACCACTCCGGCGCGACACCCACGGTCCCCGCAGGGACGCCGCGGGCGTCGGGTGACGCTGCCGACCGCTCAGTCGAGACCGAGGTCGCGGCGCAGCTTGGCGACGTGCCCGGTCGCGCGCACGTTGTACGCCGCGTGCGCGACCTTGCCCTCCTCGTCGACCACGACGGTCGAGCGGATGACGCCCTGGACGATCTTGCCGTAGTTCTTCTTCTCGCCGAACGCGCCCCACGCGGCGAGGGTCTCCTTCGACGGGTCGGAGAGGAGCGGGAAGGTGATGCCGTCGCGCTCGCGGAACTTCGCGAGCTTCTCGGGCGTGTCGGGGGAGAGGCCGAGCACCTCGTAGCCCTGGGCCTTCAGCGCGTCGAGCGAGTCCCGGAAGTCGCAGGCCTGCGTCGTGCAGCCCGGCGTCATGGCGGCCGGGTAGAAGTACACGATCACCTTGCGGCCGCGGAGGTCGGACAGCGTGACGTCCTCGCCGGCGTCGGAGGTGAGGGTGAAGTCGGGGGCGACGTCCCCCACGGCGAGTCGCTCCGGGGCGGCCGGGCTCTGGCTCATCGGACGGGCATCCTCTCGGTGGTGGTGACTGACCTGCGCGCACAACCTACTCGGGCGAGGCGCCGGGGCGCCCGTTGGTAACGTTCAGCCCGTCCGTCGAACCGTGACCCCGAGCCTGTCGAAAGTGGTGCGTACGTGAGCAACGACCTCAACTCCCTCGAGGGTGAGATCGAGGAGACGCGGGAGCGTCTCGCCTCGACGATCGACGAACTGCTCCACCGCACCAACCCCAAGACCATCGCCCGCAAGGAGGCGAACGCGGTCAAGGGCTACTTCGTCGACGAGGCCACGGGTGCCCCGCGCACCGACAACATCCTCAAGGTCGTCGGCGGTGTCGTCGGCACGGTCGCGGTCATCGTGGTCGTCCGCAAGCTCGTCAAGTGAGTCCGGCGGGCGGTGCCGGGGACGGCACCCCGATCCGGATGCTGCACGACCGGCTCCTCGTGGAGCTGGACCGCGAGGCCGGGGAGCGACGCTCGTCGGGCGGCATCGTCATCCCCGCGACCGCGGCGATGGGCGCCAAGCGCCTCGCCTGGTCGCGCGTCGTCGCGATCGGCCCGCAGGTGCGGTCGGTCGAGGTCGACGACCGCGTCCTGTTCGACCCGGACGACCGGGCCGAGGTGGAGGTGCACGGCGATACCTACGTCGTGATGCGGGAGCGCGACGTGCACGCGGTGGCCGCGGGCCGGCTCGGCGACTCGTCCACCGGCCTCTACCTCTGAGGCGTCAGACGCCTCAGATACCTCCGAGGCGTCAGGCGGCCTTCGGGCTGCGCTTGCGGGCCCGACCGACCTTGCCCTTGGCGTTGGACTCGCGCACCTTGCGGCGCCCGCGACCGCCCTTGCCGGTGGTCTCGGTGTCCTCGCGGTAGTAGCCGCCGTAGTAGTAGCCGCCCGCCGAGTTGCGCCGCGGCACCCGGTTGAAGACCACGCCCAGCACCCGGCCGCGCACCGCGGTCAGGTTGCCGAGGGACGTCTCGAGCTCCGAGTCGACGGTGCTGCCGTAGGACACCACGACGATCGCGCCGTCGGCGACGGTCGAGAGCACCGCGGCGTCGGTGACGGGGAGCAGGGGCGGGGCGTCGAGCACGACGAGCGCCGACTCCGCCATCTGCTTGAGCAGGTTGCGCATCGACTGCGACCCGAGCATCTCGCTCGGGTTCGGCGGCACTCCGCCGGCGGCGAGCACCTGGAAGCCGGGCACGTCGGGGTGGTCCTGCAGCACGTCGTCGAGCTCCGCGCGGCCGATGAGGACGTCGGTGAGACCCGCGCCCTCCACGAGGCCGAGCGTCGGGGCGACCACAGGACGCCGGAGGTCGGCGTCGACGAGGATCACCGGCTGGCCGGAGGTCGCGATCGCGGCCGCGAGGTTCGTCGACACCGTCGACTTGCCGTCCGACTGCCGCGAGCTGGTCACGACGATGATCCGCGGCGGGTTGTCGATGTCCATGTAGGACAGGTTCGTCCGCAGCTTCCGGAACGCCTCGCCGGCGATGAACGAGGGGTTCTGGTCGGTCTCGGTGACCGCGAGGTCGGCCGCCGTGCCGCGCTCGTGCTCCAGCGCGCGGGTGGCGGGGATGGCGCCGATGACGGAGACGTTGAACTTCTTCTCGATCTCCTGTGCCGTGCGGAGGCGACGGTCGAGCTGGGACCGCACCGCGGCGTACGCGACCCCCAGGAGGAGGCCCAGGACCAGGCCGATGCCCGCGTCGCGCACGGGCACGGGGGAGACGGGCGAGGACGGGAGGGCCGCGCCCTCGATGGGACGCACCACGAGGCTGGCGTCGGCGCCGCCGCTGGGGTTCTGGATCGAGCTCACCTCGGCGGCCAGCGCCGTCACCCACGCGTCCGCGAGGTCGCGGGCGGCCTGGGGCTCCGACCCGCGGGCGCTGATCCGGATGAGGGCGGTGTCGACGGGCTGCTCCACCGAGATGCGGCCGATGAGCGCCTCGGGGGAGGTCTGGAGCCCGAGCGCCTCGATGGCGCGCTCGGCCACGGGACGGCTGGTGGCGACCTCGACGTAGGACGTCGCCTGCGACTTCGCGAGCGCCTCGGCGACGGACTGACCGGCGATGGAGGGGTCCGCGTTGGAGGACGTGACGAGGCCGGTGGCGTTCGCGGCGTACACCGACGGCTGGCTCAGCGAGTAGGCGAGGGCCAGGATGAGGCACACGAACACGATGACCACGGCGCCGAGCCAGTGGTTCCGTAGCGCTCGCAGGTAGTCGCTGAGGGACATGCTGTCCTTCCATCGGCGGAGGTCGGTCGCCTCACGGTTGGGGGGCTTCGCCTCCGTGCCCCTGCCGTCTCGTGGGAGTGTTGACCCGTGAGGATCCTCATCGTATGCGTCGGGAACGTCTGCCGTTCGCCTCTTGCCGAACGTCTTCTGCGTGCCGAGCTGGCCGAGGAGGTGGCCGCCGGTCTGGTCCACGTCACCAGCGGAGGCACCGGAGCGCTGGAGGGCCGCGAGATGGAGCCGGCCGCCGCGGCGGAGCTCGAGCGCCTCGGCGGATCGGCCGACGGCTTCACGGCCCGCGCTGTGACGGAGTCCATGCTCGCGGAGGCCGACCTGGTCCTGACCGCTACCACCGACGTCCGGAAGCAGGTCGTCGCGCTCGCGCCGGTCGCGCTGCACCGCACCTTCACGCTCAAGGAGCTCGCGCTGGTCGTCGAGCAGGAGGCGCAGCACGTGCAGGTGCTCCCCGACGTACGGCGCGCGATGCGTGCCCTCTCGGCGCGGCGGGGGGCCGTGGCGCGCAACGACCTGGACGTGCCGGACCCGATGGGGAAGGACGCGGCGCGGCACCGCGAGGCGGCCGACCAGATCGCCGCCGCCGTCGACACCGTCGCGCCGCTCGTCGGCGTGCTCGTCGAGGAGCGGCTCGCGTCCGAGGCAGCGGGCGGGTGATCCGCCGGGGGCGGCCCGTGCGCGGGTCCCACGAGGCCTCAGGTCAGCAGCACGAGACGGCGCTGCGCGAGCTCGCCCAGGAACGGCAGCACGTCGTGGCGGACCTGGGCGGACGCCGCGCCGTACTCCGTGGAGAGCAGCAGCACCAGCGCACCCAGGGTCATCGGCCGCTCGAGGCACTCCCAGACGGACACCCCGACGGGGTTGAGCTCGAGGTACTCGCCCCGCTCGTCGAGCAGCACCATCGTCTCGCCCGTGCTGGTGCCGAGGGCCGACGGGTTGCGGGTCAGCGTGGTCGTGTCGTCGATGTGCACCCCAGGATCGTGCCATGACGGAGCAGCCCGCACCGGTGCCCGCGCTGGTGCCCGTCCACGGCCTGGGCGCGGTCGTCACGCTCCGCCTCGGCGGCACCGAGCAGGCGGAGCTGCTCGACACGGTGCGCGCGGCGTGGGACCGGTGCCTCGCACTCCCCGCGCCCAGGACCGTCGGCGCGCCCGTCGACGCCGGGGTCCTCGACGTCGTGCTCGACGCCCCCGGTGCCGATCCGGCCGCACGACACGCCGCGATCGCGGCGGGCGCGGTCGCGGGCACGTCGTTGGCCGACGTCATGCACCAGCTCTCCCCGGCCGTGACCCTGAAGCTGATCGAGAGCCGCGGCGGGGACCTGATGATGCTGCACGCCTGCGCGCTCGCCGACCCGCGCACGGGGCGCACCGCCGTGCTCGTCGCACCGTCCGGCACCGGCAAGACCACGCTCGCCCGCACGCTCGGCACGTCGTTCGGCTACCTCTCGGACGAGACGGCGGGGATCGATGCCGCGGGCCGCCTGCACGCCTACCCGAAGCCCCTCTCCGTGATCCCGACGCCCGGCGAGCCGGTCAAGGACCAGGTCGCGCCCGCGGCGTACGGCCTCCTCCCCGTCCCGCCGACCCCCGTGCTCGCGGCCGTCGCGCTGCTCGAGCGCTCCGAGGACGGCCCCGAGGTGCCCGAGGTCGAGGCCGAGCCGACGGTCGCGGCGCTGGCGACGCTCGCGGGCCAGACGTCCTACCTGACGCGGTTCGACCGGCCGCTGCACGTGCTCGCGGCCACCGTCGAGCAGGGCGGCGGCCTGCGCCGGGTGCGCTACCGCGAGTCGGCGAGCCTCGCGCCCCTGCTGGCGGAGTGGCTGGCATGAGCGGGCTGCGGGTGCGGCGTGCGCCGGTGGCGGACTGGTACGTCGAGGGTGACGACTCCGCCGTCATGGTCGGCGCGAACGTGCTGGTGCTCTCCGCCCTCGCCACCGCCGTGCTCGAGACCCTCGACGCGGCCGACGGGCCCGATGGGCAGGACGCCGGTGCCTGGACGGACGCCACGGTCGTGACGGCGGCGCTGGTCGAGCGGTTCGGCGCGCCCGACGGCGTCGACGTCCACGAGGTGACCGCGACGGCCCTGGCGGACCTGGCCGCGCAGCACGTCGTCGAGCTCGACCCGCCGCCGTCCCCGGGCGCGAGCGAGCCGTCCACGGGTTGATCCCGGTGGGAGGCTGGGCGCCATGAGCGACCACGTCTCCGCAGCGTCCTCCGGCACGTTCCGCATCGGTGGCGACCTCCCCGTCGTCCGGCTCGGTTACGGCGCCATGCAGATCACCGGGGAGGGGGTGTGGGGGCCGCCCGCCGACCGCGACGGTGCGATCGCCGTGCTGCGTCGCGCCGTCGAGCTGGGCGTGACCTTCATCGACACGGCCGACTCCTACGGTCCCACCGTCTCCGAGGAGCTCATCGCGGAGGCGCTGCGCCCCTACGCGGACGACGTCGTGATCGCGACCAAGGCGGGCCTCGTGCGCACCGGCCCCGGGGTCTGGGTCCCCGTCGGTCACCCGGCCTACCTCCGCCAGCAGGCCGAGCTCAGCCTCCGCCGCCTCGGCGTCGAGACCCTCGACCTCTTCCAGCTCCACCGCATCGATCCTGCGTTCCCGCTCGAGGACCAGGTGGGCGAGCTCGCCGCGCTCCAGCAGGAGGGGAAGGTGCGGCACCTCGGCCTCTCCGAGGTGTCCGTCGGCCAGCTCCAGCAGGCGCGCGAGGTCGCGGAGATCGCGACCGTGCAGAACCTGTTCAACCTCGTGAAGCGCGACGCCGAGCCGCTGCTCGACTACTGCGACGCCGAGGGCATCGGCTTCATCCCGTGGTTCCCGCTGGCGACCGGCGAGCTCGCCACCGCCGACGGCCCGCTCGCGCAGGCCGCGCGCGAGCACGGCGCGGAGCCCTCCCAGCTCGCGCTCGCCTGGCTGCTGCGCCGCTCGCCCGTCGTGCTGCCCATCCCGGGCACCAAGACGCTCGCCCACCTCGAGACCAACGTCGCGGCGGCGGGCATCGAGCTGACCGACGACGAGTTCGCCGTGCTCGACGCGGTGCGGTGAGCGAGGAGCGGGCGCTCGAGGGGGCGCGGCTCCTCGCCGTACCCGTCACGGTGACGCGGCACGGTCCGGTCGGGTCGCTGGAGGAGGCCGCGGCGGCCCGCGGGGTGGCGCCCGACCGCCTCGTGAAGACCCTCGTGGTGCGGCGCGGCGACGACGACTTCCTGCTCGTGCTGGTGCCGGGCGACCGCACCATCTCGTGGCCGCGGTTGCGCGCCCTGCTGGGCGTCTCGCGCCTCTCGATGCCGCCGGCGGACGAGGCGCAGCGGGCCACCGGCTACGCGCGCGGCACCATCACGCCCTTCGGTGCGCTCCCCGGCCCCGCCGGGCCGTGGCCGGTCGTCGCCGACACCCG
>DASWYU010000244.1:0-18590 GCA_036404795.1 Nocardioides sp.
CGCACCGCCCCGGTGCTCCTCGTCTTCTTCTCACGCACCCGGATGCCGGAGAGCGGCCAGCTCGCCGACGACCTGGCCGAGCTGTCCACCGAGTTCGACGGCCGCTTCCTGCTGGGTCTCGTCGACATCGACGCGACCCCGCAGATCGCCCAGGCGATGCAGATCCCCTCGATCCCGCTCGTCGTCGCGGTGCTCGACGGCCGGCCGATGCCGCTCTTCCAGGACGTGCTCCCGCTCGACGAGCTGCGCGCCGCCCTCACCCAGGTCATGCAGCAGCTGGTCGCGCAGGGCGTGACGAGCCGGCACCAGCCGCGGTCCGCCGCGCCCGTCGTCGAGGGCGACGACGAGCCGCGCCTCGACCCGCGCTTCGAGGCGGCGGAGGACGCCATCGCGGCGGGTGACGCGGAGCTCGCGGTCGCCGAGTACGAGAAGCTCGTCGCCGCGAACCCCGCCGACGCGGAGGCCACCGTCGGCCTGGCGCGCGCGAAGCTCATCCGGCGCACGGCCGACGCCGACCTCAACGCCGCCCGGGCCGCTGCCGCCGCCGCGCCGGAGGACGTCGAGGCGCAGGTGCTCGTGGCCGACCTCGACCTCCTCGGCGGCCACGTCGAGGACGCGTTCACGCGGCTGATCGACGTCGTGCGCCGCACGGCGGGCGACGAGCGCGAGCGGGCGCGTCAGCACCTCGTCGAGCTCTTCGCCGTCGTCGGCAACGCCGACGCCCGCGTCGCGCGCGGCCGTCAGCAGCTGGCCTCCGCGCTCTTCTGAGACGGCCTCAGGCGAGGTCCGTCCACGTCCGCCGCAGCGCCGCGAGCACCGCGCCCACGGCCGGTGACCCCGCGAGGGTGCGGCGGTGCAGGGCCGTGACCGTGCGCGTCGGCTCGGGGTCCGTGACGGTGAGCGCGACGAGGTCGGCGCCGAGCGCAGCGCGGCCCAGTCGAGGCACGAGGGCGATGCCGAGCCCCGCCGCGACGAGCGCGAGGTGGCTCTCGAACTCGCGCGACTGGTGGGCGATGCGGGGTCGTCGCCCGGTGCCGTCGTGCATGCGCTCGAGCCACTCGCGACAGATCGTGCCGGGAGGCGTCGCGACCCAGTCCTCGTCGGCCAGGTCCTCCGCCCGCACGGTGCCCCGGGCGGCGAGCCGGTGGTCGCGGCGCACGATCGCGTGCGCGGGGTCGTGGCCGACCAGGGTCGCGACGACGTGCTCGGGCACCGTCAGCGCCACGTCGCCCCAGGAGTGGGCGACGGCCACCTCGACGCGACCGCGGGCCACCAGGTCGACCGCGTCCCACGGCTCCTCCTCGCTCAGCGAGACGCGGAGCCCGGGGTGCGCGTCGAGCAGACGGCGGGCGGCCGGCGCCGCGAGGCCGCGCATCGCCGTCGAGAAGCAGGCGAGGCGCACGTGCCCCGCCACGGTGCGGGAGAAGGCGTGCAGGTCGGCCTCGACCCGCTCGAGGTCGGCGAGCAGGCGCCCGCCGTCGTCGACGAGGCGGCGCCCGGCCCCGGTGAGCAGCACGCCGCGACCGACCCGCTCGAGGAGCGCGACGCCGGCCTGGCGCTCGAGCCGCTTCACCTGTTGGGAGACGGCGCTCGGCGTGAAGCCGAGCGCTTCCGCTGCGGCGACGACCGAGCCGTGCTCGTCGACGGCGCGGAGCGACTGGAGGGCGGCGAGGTCGATCATGAAGGGAATCTACATCGAACCGTGCGTGATCATTCGCTGGTGCTGCATCGTCGTCGCGCGGGAGGCTGGGCCGCATGAGTCGTCGTGACGCGCTGCTCGCGCTGGTCGTCGCCCTGTTCTGGGGCGTCAACTTCGTCGTCATCGAGTGGGGGATGGTCGGGATCCCGCCGCTCCTCTTCGTGGCGTTGCGCTTCGTGGTCGTCCTGTTCCCGGCCGTGCTGCTCGTGCCACGGCCCGCCCTGCCGTGGACCGCGATCGCGCGGGTCGGTCTCCTCATGTCGCTCGGGCAGTTCGGACTGCTCTACGCCGCGATGCACGCCGGCATGCCGCCCGGGCTCGCGGCGCTCGTGCTGCAGGCCCAGGTGCTCCTGACGATCGTCATCGCCGCCGGCGTGCTGGGCGAGCGCCCCAGCGCCCGCCAGGCCGTGGGCGTGGTCGTGGGGAGCCTCGGGCTCGCCGTCGTGGCGTTCGGACGCGACGTCGCGACCCCGCTCCCGGCGCTCCTGCTCTGCCTCGCGGCCGCGCTGTCGTGGGCCGCGGGCAACGTGGCCGCCCGCTCGGCCGGGGCCGTCGGTGGGCTCTCGCTCACCGTGTGGTCGGCCCTCGTCGTACCGGTGCCGGCACTGGGGCTGTCCCTGCTGCTCGACGGGCCGGCGGCGGTGTGGGCCGGGCTCGGGGCGATCGGACTGCCGGCGGTGCTGTCGACCCTCTACACGGCGGGACTGGCGTCGTTGCTGGGCTACGGGATCTTCACGTCACTGCTCGGCCGCTACCCCGCCGGGCGGGTCGTGCCGTGGATTCTGCTGGTCCCGCCGATCGCGATGGTGTCGGCGTGGCTCGTGCGGGGCGACCGGCCCGCACCCCTGGAGCTCCTGGGCGGGGCGGTGCTCCTCCTCGGTGCCGCGGTGGCGCTGCTGCCCGCGCGCCGCGTCGTACCGGTGGCCGGGGAGCCGGTCGCAGGTGAGCCGGTGCCTCAGCGCACGGCGGGCGGGCCGGCCGCCACGTGCCCCGACTCGGTGTAGACCGGGGCGCCCGGAGTCAGGTTGTCGAGGGCGGCCGCGACGCGGCGTGCGGTGAAGTCGGCGCACCGCTCCGCCACCTCGTCGGGGGTGCAGAAGGCGACGCCCTTGATCTCCTTCTCCTCGCGCACCACGCGGGAGACGAGGTCCGCGCCGTCGTGCACGCCCCCGTCGAAGACGAGCGTGACGGCGTCGTCCCAGCCGCTCCACGGGGGCAGCCAGTCGGTGAGCAGGAGCCGCCCGGCGGGGATCTCGAGGGCGAGCTCCTCGCGCACCTCCCGCGCGGTCGCGAGCTGCGGCGACTCGTTGACCTCGACCACACCCCCCGGGAGGTCCCAGTCGCGCTTGTAGGTCAGCTGGCACAGCAGCACGCGGCCCGCCTCGTCGCGCACGAGCATCTGGCCGATCGCGCGCTTGCGGGGCAGGAACGAGTTGAGCAGCGCCCGGAAGCCCTCGGGCGCGTCGGCGGGGACGTCGCTCGTCAGCCGGGCGTAGAGCACGTGGTCGACGGGCCCCTCGGGCAACGGCAGGCCGCGCAGCAGGCCCTCGCGCCGCAGGCCGGACCAGGTCGCGACCCGCTGGCCGAGCGCATCGTCGGCGCGGACCCGGGCCTCGACGCGGGAGTGGTCGGTGAGCGCCGACTCGACCGCGGCGCGCACGAGACCGACAGCAGCGGTCCAGCCCTGGTCGGTCGCGGCGCCGGTCCACGCCACGTGGGCGACGCCGGGCGTCAGGGTGGTGACGGACACGGGGCCGGATGCGTCACTCACGAGCGCCACCTTACCCACCGCCGTTCGGCCACGGGTCGCACCCGTAGGGTGCGACGACGTGACCGCACCGTGTCCCCGCCGGCCGTCCCGCGCACTCCTCCGGGCCGTCGCGCCGGTGGTCCTCCCGCTGGCCTTCACCGCGTGCACCGGAGGCGACGGTGACGAGCCCGACCGCGGCGACTCCCTCCCGACGGTCACGGAGAACGCCGCGTTCGCGGAGGCCGTGTGCGCCGAGCAGCCCGCCGGCCTCGTCGACCTCCTCGCCACCGAGGACGTCGAGACGATCCCGCCCGACCAGCTCACCGTCGCGGACCCGGGGTCCGCGGCGACGGCGTACGTCGCCTGCGGCTGGATCGACACCGCGACCTACCGCCGCCAGGTCAACGTCGAGCTCTACCCCGACGCGCCCGAGGTGGCGCCCCTCGTCGCGGACGTGCCGTGGCTGACCTGCACGCCGCTCGAGGTCGCGGGGTACGACGTCGCCCAGGCCTGCGCGCCCACCCCCGGTGACGCCGCGGAGGACGACGGTACGGCGCTCGCCGCACCGATCGCGGAGCTCCGGGCCGCCGTGGCCCGCGACGGACGCACGCTGCTGTGCGCCTACCGCGTCGGCTGGGACACGGCGACCGGGGAGACGGCGCCGGACCTGACCGGTCTCGTGCCCGCGTTCACCGAGGTGTGCGCCGACGTGCTCGCCACCGCCGGCGCCTGATCCGGCCGCGCCGGTCCTGCGTCAGACCTGACGGAACCAGACGCACGCCAGCGGCGGCACGACGATGTCGGCGTGCGCCGGCTGGCCGTGGTGCTCGCCCTCGACCGCGTCGACGGCGCCGAGGTTGCCGACCCCGGACCCGGTGTAGCCCTCGGCGTCCGTGTTGAGGACCTCCTCCCAGCGGCCCGCCGCCGGCAGGCCCAGGCGGAAGTCCCGGTGCGGCACCGCGGAGAAGTTCGCCACGCAGACCAGGTCGGGGGCCCCGGGGGAGCGGCGCACGAACGAGAACGTGTTGCGGGCCGCGTCGTTGGCGTCGATCCACGCGAAGCCGGACGGATCGTTGTCGCTGCCGTAGAGGGCGGGCGACGCGGCGTACACCCGGTTGAGGTCGCGCACCAGCGACTGGACCCCCCGGTGCTCCGGGTGGTCGAGCAGCCACCAGTCGAGCTCGCGGGCCTCGGCCCACTCCGACTCCTGGCCCAGCTCGCAGCCCATGAAGAGCAGCTGCTTGCCCGGGTGCGCCCACATGAACGCCAGGTAGGCCCGCAGGTTCGCCAGCTGGCGCCAGCGGTCGCCCGGCATCTTGCGGAGCAGCGAGCCCTTGCCGTGCACGACCTCGTCGTGGCTGATCGGCAGCACGAAGTTCTCGGAGAACGCGTAGACGAGGGAGAAGGTCATCTCGCCGTGGTGGTAGGCCCGGTGCACCGGGTCGTGCGCGACGTAGCCGAGCGAGTCGTGCATCCAGCCCATGTTCCACTTGAAGCCGAAGCCGAGGCCGTCGCTGCTCGTCGGTCGTGTGACGCCCGGCCAGGAGGTCGACTCCTCGGCGATCGTGACCACGCCGGGGACGCGCTTGTAGACCGTCGCGTTGGTCTCCTGCAGGAGCTGCACCGCTTCGAGGTTCTCGCGGCCGCCGTGCACGTTCGGCGTCCACTCGCCCTCCTCGCGCGAGTAGTCGAGGTAGAGCATGGAGGCGACCCCGTCCACCCGCAGGCCGTCGGCGTGGAACTCCTCCAGCCAGAACAGGGCGTTCGCGACGAGGAAGTTGCGGACCTCACGTCGGCCGAAGTTGAAGATGTGGCTGCCCCACTCCTTGTGCCAGCCGCGCTGGGGGTTGGGGTCCTCGTAGAGCGGCGTGCCGTCGAAGCGCACGAGCGCCCACTCGTCGGTCGCGAAGTGGCCCGGCACCCAGTCGAGGATCACGCCGATGCCGGCCTGGTGGAGCCGGTCGACGAGGCGACGGAAGCCGTCGGGGTCACCGAAGCGCGCGTCCGCGGCGTAGTAGGACGTCACGTGGTAGCCCCACGAGCCGCCGAACGGGTGCTGCATGACCGGCATCAGCTCGACGTGGGTGAACCCCAGGTCGGCGAGGTAGGGCACCAGCTCGTCGGCGAGCTCGTCGTAGGAGCGCCCGCGGCGCCAGGACGCGAGGTGCAGCTCGTAGATCGACATCGCCTCGGCGACCGGCTGCTTCGCCGCCCGCGCGGCCATCCACGCGTCATCGTGCCACTCGTGGGTGGAGGTGTGCACGACCGAGGCCGTGCGTGGCGCCACCTCGGTGTGGAAGGCGAGCGGGTCGGCCTTCTCGCGCCACACGCCGTCGGCGCCCAGCACGTCGAACTTGTAGCGTGCCCCCGCACCGACCCCGGGGAGGAACAGCTCCCACACGCCGGAGACGCCGAGCTGGCGCAGCGGCAGCTCCCGCGAGTCCCACGACGAGAAGTCGCCCTTCACCCGTACGGCCCGGGCGTGCGGCGCCCAGACGGCGAACGAGGTGCCTTGCACGTCGCCGAGCTCGCCGCCCGGGTAGCGGCGCACGTGGGCACCGAGCACCGTCCACAACTGCTCGTGGCGCCCCTCGTTGACCAGGTGCAGGTCGGTCTCGCCCAAGGTGGGCAGGAAGCGGTAGGGGTCGTCGACCTCGACGGGCGTCTCGTCGGCGTAGGCGATCCGGAGCCGGTAGTCGGGCACGTCGGCGACCGGCAGCGTGCCGACCCAGATACCGCCGCGCTCGTGGGTCAGCGTCACGGTGCCGCCGGCGTGCACGACCTCGACCAGGGTCGCGAGGTGGCGCAGGACACGGATCGTGACGGCCCCGTCGTGGGGGTGGGCACCGAGCACGGCGTGCGGGTCCCCGTGCTCACCGGCGACGAGCTGCTCGAGCACCTCGACCGGGACGGGGGACGGTGCGGGCGTGGGTGCGGGGGTGTCGCTGCTCTCGGGGGGCGTCATGCGGCTCCGATCCGGGCGATCGCGGCCAGGGGGATGCCCACCCAGCCGGGGCGGTTGCGGGTCTCGTAGACGGTCTCGTAGACCGCCTTGTCCGCGACGTACGCGCTCAGCAGCACGTCCTCGGCGGGGGTGAGGCCCCGTCCGGCGTACGCCGCGAGGAAGGCGCGCCGGTTGTGACCCGCCCACTCCTCGGCGCGGTGGTGCCGCTGGTTCGCGGTCGCCTCGTCGGGGGCCTCCAGGGTGCGGGCGACGACGCGCGGCGCGTAGTCGAAGGAGCGCAGCATGCCGGCGACGTCGCGCCACGCCGAGTCGGGGCGCACGCGCTCGGCGAGCGGCTTCGCGGGCTCGCCCTCGAAGTCGACGAGCTTCCAGCCCTTCGACGTGCGCAGCGTCTGCCCCAGGTGCAGGTCGCCGTGCACACGCTGCACCGGCACCTCGTCGAGCTGGGCGACCTGCGCGAACAGGGCCCGGAGCGCGTCGGCGTGGGGGGCGAGCTCGGGGACGATCGCGAGGGCGGCGTCGAGGCGGGCCGTCATCGCGGCGGCGAGCCCGGCGGTGGCGTCACCGCGCCGTACCTCCACGGCGAAGTGCTCGGCGAGCGCGGCGTGCGTCTCCGCGAGCGCGGTGCCCAACCGTGCGGCCTCGCCGGCGAAGTCGCCGCCGACCTCGTCGGCGTGCAGGTCTGCCTCGGCGAACAGGTTCCGCACCGACGCCTGCGCGATGTCCCATCCGTCGCTCGCCGTGCGGAGGAACTGCTGCAGCATCGCGAGCTGCACGACCCCGCCGTCCCCGGGCGCGTCGAGCCAGCCGAACAGCTCGGCGACGTGGTCGGAGCCGGCCCGGGTGAGCACCTCGTGCACCTGCACGTCGGGGTTCACCCCCGGCGTGACCTTGCGGAAGATCTTCATGAGCGCGTCCTCGCCGAACATCACCGACGAGTTGGACTGCTCGCCGCTGAAGAGGCTCGCGCGGGCGTCGACCTCGAGGTCGTGGCCCGGCAGGCGGTGGAACGCCAGCGGTCCGGTGCCCGCGCCGCCGGGGTCGTCCGCACCGGCGGCGCGGTCGAACGCGACGAGCCAGGCGCGGAGCGCGACCCGGTCGTGGGGCGCGTCGTAGACGTGCGCGTACGTCGCGGAGCCGTCGGCATCGGCCGGCAGGCCGGGCACCTCCCACCACCCGACGAAGGCGTGGTCGAGGCGCTCCTGCCGGTCGCGGTAGCAGGCGAGCGGCACCTGGTAGAGCTCCGTGGTCGCCTCCGCGGCGGTCGCGTCGGCGGCGCTCGCCGCGTAGGTGACCTCGACGAGGTCGATCACCACCAGCGGGTCGTCGTCGGCCCCGGTGCCGCCGAGGTCACCCACGCGCCGTACGTCGGTCACCGCGAAGTCGCGCCCCTTGCCGCCGAACCAGCGGGCGTGCGCGACCAGGTCGTGCAGCCGGTCGGAGATCGAGTGGGACGTCTCGCTCATGCGGTGCCTCCGGTGGTGGCGCCCTCGGGGGGCGTGATGCGGAACCAGTAGAAGCCGTAGGCGCCGACGGTGAGCAGGTAGGGCAGCTCGCCGATCGTCGGGAACGGCACGCCGCCCAGGGTCTCGACGAGGCCGTGGCCCTCGTAGCGCCGCAGGTCGAGCTCCACCGGTTGCGGGAACCGGGACAGGTTGTTGACGCACAGCACGACGTCGCGCTGCCCGTCCGCGCCCACGTGCTCCCGCACGAACGACAGGACGCTCGGGTTGGAGCCGCCGAGGTCGTGGAAGTCGCCGAGGCCGAAGGCGGGGTGGCCGCGGCGCACCTGGAGCAGCCGGCGCGTCCAGTGCAGCAGCGAGGAGGAGTTCTCGAGCTGCGACTCGACGTTGACGCTCTGGTAGCCGTAGACCGGGTCCTGCACCAGCGGAAGGTAGAGCTTGCCGGGGTTCGAGACGGAGAACCCGGCGTTGCGGTCCGGGGTCCACTGCATCGGCGTGCGGACGCCGTCCCGGTCACCGAGCCAGATGTTGTCGCCCATCCCGATCTCGTCGCCGTAGTAGAGCACCGGGGACCCGGGCAGCGAGAGCAGCAGCGCGTTGAACAGCTCGAGCCGGTTGATGTCGTTGTCGAGCAGGGGCGCCAGACGGCGCCGGATGCCGATGTTGGCCTTCATCCGCGGGTCCTGGGCGTACTCGGCCCACATGTAGTCGCGGTCCTCGTCCGTGACCATCTCGAGCGTCAGCTCGTCGTGGTTGCGGAGGAAGATGCCCCACTGGCAGTTGTCGGGGATCGCGGGGGTCTGCTCGAGGATCTCCGAGATGGGGAACCGCGACTCGCGCCGCACCGCCATGAAGATGCGCGGCATCACGGGGAAGTGGAACGCCATGTGGCACTCGTCGCCGCCGACCTCGAAGTCGCCGAAGTACTCGACCACGTCGGCCGGCCACTGGTTCGCCTCGCACAGCAGCACGCGGCCCGGGTAGTTCTCGTCGACGAACTTCCGCACCCGCTTGAGCACCTCGTGCGTCTCGGGCAGGTTCTCGCCGTTCGTGCCCGGGCGCTCGAACAGGTAGGGCACCGCGTCGAGGCGGAAGCCGTCCATGCCCATGTCGAGCCAGAACGCCATCGCCTCGAGCATCGCCTCCTCGACCTTGGGGTTGTCGAAGTTGAGGTCGGGCTGGTGGGAGAAGAAGCGGTGCCAGAAGTACTGCTGCCGCACCGGGTCCCACGTCCAGTTCGACGGCTCCGTGTCGACGAAGATGATGCGGGCGTCCTGGTAGAGCTCGTCGGTGTCCGACCAGACGTAGAAGTCGCCGTACGGCCCCTCGGGGTCCGAGCGCGAGGCCTGGAACCACGGGTGCGCGTCGCTCGTGTGGTTCATGACGAAGTCGATGATCACGCGGATGCCGCGCTTGTGGGCCTCGTCGAGGAAGTGCCGGAAGTCCTCGATCGTGCCGATCTCCGGGTGGACGCCCGTGTAGTCGGCGACGTCGTACCCGCCGTCGCGCAGCGGCGACGGGAAGAACGGGGGGATCCAGAGGCAGTCGACGCCCAGCCAGGCGAGGTAGTCGAGCTTCTCGACGAGGCCGCGGAAGTCGCCGGTGCCGTCGCCGTTCGAGTCCTTGAACGAGCGGACCAGCACCTCGTAGAAGACCGCGGTCTTGAACCACTCGGGCTCGATGTTCGCGATCGGCTCGGCGGGCTCGACGTCGGGGACCGGGGGCACCTCGGTGACGGCGTCGGTGTCGTCGGTGGCGGTCATCGCAGGCTCCTGAGGGTCAGCACGTGGGCGGGCTCGGCACCGGGGTCGAGTCGGACGTAGTTGTGCTCGCGCCACGTCCAGGTGGCGCCGGTGAAGATGTCGGTCACCTCGTAGGCGTCGCCCCAGTCGAGGCCGAGCGACGGCATGTCGAGGTGGACGGTCGTCTCGCGGGTGGCGTGCGGGTCGAGGTTGACGACCACCACGACGACGTCGTCGCTGCCGTCGGCGGCGGTGGCCCGCTTCGAGTAGACGAGCACGTTCTCGTCGTCGCTGTGGTGGATGGTGACGTTGCGCAGCAGCTGCAGCGCGCGGTGCTCGCGGCGCGCCGTGTTGAGGCGCGTGAGGTACGGCGTGAGCGTGCGCCCGTCGGCCTCGGCGCCCGCCCAGTCACGGATCCGCACCTGGTACTTCTCCGAGTCGAGGTACTCCTCGCTCCCGGGCTTCACCGCGACGTGCTCGAACAGCTCGTAACCCGCGTAGACGCCCCAGCTCGGCGAGCTCGTGGCGGCCAGCGTCGCGCGGATCTTGAAGGCGGCGGGCCCGCCGTACTGCAGGTAGGCGTGGAGGATGTCGGGCGTGTTGACGAAGAAGTTCGGCCGCATCAGGTGGTCGGTCTCGGTGCTCAGCTCGCGCAGGTAGTCCTCGATCTCCCACCTCGCCGTGCGCCACGTGAAGTAGGTGTAGGACTGGTGGAAGCCGACCGCGCCGAGCGCCCGCATCATCGCGGGCTTGGTGAACGCCTCCGACAGGAAGATCACGTCGGGATCGGTGCGCCGCACCTCCTTGAGCAGCCACTCCCAGAACGCGACCGGTTTGGTGTGCGGGTTGTCGACCCGGAAGATCCGGACGCCGTGGCGCATCCAGTGCTTGACGACGCGGAGCACCTCGCGGCAGATGCCGGTCGGGTCGTTGTCGAAGTTGATCGGGTAGATGTCCTGGTACTTCTTCGGCGGGTTCTCGGCGTACGCGATCGTGCCGTCCGCGCGGGTGGTGAAGAACTCCGGGTTCGTCGTCACCCAGGGGTGGTCGGGTGCGGCCTGCAGCGCGAGGTCGAGCGCGACCTCCAGCCCGAGCGCCTCCGCCCGCGCCACGAACGCGTCGAAGTCGTCGATCGTGCCGAGGTCGGGGTGCACGGCGTCGTGCCCGCCGTGCCGCGAGCCGATGGCCCACGGCGAGCCCGGGTCCTCGGGACCGGGGGTGAGCGTGTTGTTCGGGCCCTTGCGGTTCACCTCGCCGATCGGGTGGATCGGCGGGAGGTAGACCACGTCGAAGCCGGCCGCGGCCACGGCGTCGAGCCGCTCGGCCGCCGTCGCGAACGTGCCGCTCACGACCGAGCCGTCGGGTGCCAGGCGCGCGCCCTCGGAGCGGGGGAAGAACTCGTACCAGCTGCCGAACAGGGCGCGCGGCCGGTCGGCGAAGAACGGGTACGGCCCCTCGAGCGTCAGCAGCTCGCGCAGCGGGTGGGCGGCGAGGACCGCGACGAGGGCCGGGACCTGGAGAGCGGCGAGCCGAGCGCCGGCGGGCTCCCCGACCGCGGAGGCCGCGGTGATCGCGTCGGTGACGAGGACGCCCTCGGCGTTCGTCAGGTCGCCGGCCGCGAGCACGCGCTCCAGGAGGAGGCGGCCCTCGGTGAACATCAGCTCGACGTCCACGCCTGCCGGGATCTTGAGGCCGGCGGCGTGCTGCCACGTGCCGATCGGGTCCGACCAGGACTGCACCGTGAACGTCCAGGCCCCCTCGACGTCGGGGGTCACGCTCGCGGCGTACTCGTTCGGCTCGGTGGGGTGCAGCGTCATCGGGACGGGCGGGCGCCTGACCCCCGCGGGGTCCGTGAGGACGACCTCGGCGCCCAGCGCGTCGTGACCCTCGCGGAAGACCGTGGCGGTCACCCGGAAGGGCTCGTCGAGGGTGGCCTTGGCCGGTTGGCGGCCGAGGTCGACGACAGGTGCGACGTTCATGACGGGGATGCGTCCGACCATGGTTCCGAACCTAGTGGGTCGGTCCAGCGCGTCAGGAGGAGCGACGCGCCCGGCGGGCGCTGAGCAGCGCCATGACCCGGGCGATCACCAGCGCGATGTAGAGCATCCCCGCGATCTGCTCGAGCATCACGACGGAGCGGGCGTGGGGGAGCACCGGTACGACGTCGGAGAGCCCGGTGCTGGTCAGGGTGGTCACCGAGAGGAAGAGGAGCTCGACCCACGAGCGCTGGGCCTCGGGGTCCACCGCCGCCGTGAACGAGCCCGGCCAGACGACCTGGACGGCGGCGTACAGGTAGGCGAAGCCCCAGGCCACGACGGTGAAGGTCGCCCCGGTCGCCCAGATCTCGTCGTTGGTGACCTCGTCGTCGTGGAACATGTAACGGATGAGCGCGGCCGCCGTGTAGAAGTAGAAGACCGCGTGCAGCAACGACGACGCGACCACGATGCCCCCGGAGTCGGGGCGCAGCGCCTCGAGCACGGTGAGCACGACGAGCGGTCCGCCGAGCACCAGCGAGATCCACGTCAGTGCCTCGGTCGCGCGCACGGCGAAGACCGCCAGGACCAGCACGAGCAGCCCGAGGGTGCTGAAGAGGGCCCGGCCGACGGGGGAGTCGCCGAGGAACGGGTAGGCGACGATGCCCGCCAGCTGGGTGAGCATGAGGACCGCGGACGGGTGCGTCCGCAGCCATCCCCAGGTGGTGGGGGAGGTGCCCGCGAGGGGATCGGAAACCGGTTGATCGGCCGAGGTCGCCACGATGAGGATGCTGCCATGACCGTGCCCTCGCCCAGCCTCGTTCCCGCCGCCGACCTCGTCGTGCGCGCCGGACGGCTCGAGCTGCGGGCGCTGACCGACGACCTCCTCGTCGCGCTGGGCGAGCTCGCCGCGCGCGGTGTCCACCCGCCCGATGCGATGCCCTTCGTCTCGCCGTGGGCGAGCGCTCCGCCCGCGGAGCTGCCGCTGCGCGTCGCGCAGTACCACTGGGGAGTCCGCTCCCGCTTCGCCCCGGCCGCCTGGACCCTCGAGCTCGCCGCGCTGTGGGACGGCGAGCTCGTCGGCGTCCAGGCGGTCGCGACGACCGACTACCTCCTGACCCGCACCGGTGAGACGGGCTCGTGGCTGGGCGCCGCCCACCAGGGCCGCGGCATCGGTACGGCGATGCGCCGCGCCCTCTGCGTCCTCCTCGTCGACCACCTCGACGCGCAGGAGGTCACCTCCGAGGCCTACGCCGACAACGTCGCGTCCCTGGCGGTGAGCCGGAAGGTGGGCAACGTGCCGGACGGCTCGTCGCGGGTCGTGCGCTCGCGGGCGGGCCGCGAGGAGGCGGTCGTGCTCCACCGGCTCGTGCTCCGCCCCGAGGCCCTGGTGCGGGGGGACGAGCCTGTCGCGGTGAGCGGTGTGGCGCCGCTCCGCCGGCTCGTCGGGCTCGACCGCCCCGACTGACGCGGCGACGGCGCCGAGCGGCGTCAGGTCGCCTGGATCACCACGACGGAGCGGCTGCGCACGTCGAACCCGTCGCCGGCCTTCACCGGCGTGCCGGCGGGGATCTCGCCGTCGGTGGACAGCACGACGGCGCCCGACTGCACCCAGTCGTTCTCGGGCAGCAGGATCCGCACGGGCTCGTGCCCCGCGTTGAACCAGATCACGAACGACGCGTCGACCTGCTGCTCGCCGCGGGGACCGGGGGAGCGGAGCGGGGCGCCGGAGACGAACATGCCCACGGCCCGGAGGCTGCCGTCGTGCCAGTCCTCGGCACGCATCTCGCGGCCGGTGGGGTGCAGCCACGCGAGGTCCTTCGGGCCGCCGCGGATGGTCGGCCGCCCCTCGAACCAGTGCCGCTGCCGCAGCGCCGGGTGCTCGCGCCGGAGGCGCAGGGCGACCTTGGTCACCTCGTAGACGTCCAGCCACGCGTCGTCGGCCCGCCAGTCGAGCCACGAGGTGGGGTTGTCCTGGCAGTAGGCGTTGTTGTTGCCGTGCTGCGTGCGGCCCCGCTCGTCGCCGGCCGTGATCATCGGCACGCCGTTCGACAGGCACAGGGTGGCCATCATGTTGGCGGCCTGCCGGCGCCGCCGCTCGAGGATCCGGGCGTCGTCGGTCTCGCCCTCGACGCCGTGGTTCCAGGAGCGGTTGTTGTCCGTCCCGTCCCGGTTCTCCTCGCCGTTGGCCTCGTTGTGCTTGCGGTCGTAGGAGACGAGGTCCCGCAGGGTGAAGCCGTCGTGCGCGGTGATGAAGTTGACCGAGTTGTACGCCGAGCGCCCGTCGTCGGCGTACAGGTCGCTGCTCCCGGCGAGCCGCGTCGCGACGCTGTGCATGCCGGGGGACTGACCGCGCCAGTAGTCGCGGGTGGTGTCGCGGTACTGGTCGTTCCACTCCACCCACGGCGGCGGCATCTCGCCCACGAGGTAGCCGTCCATCGAGGCGTCCCACGGCTCGGCGATGAGCTTCACGTGCCGCAGGACCGGGTCCTGGCCGATCGCGACCAGCAGGTCGCTCTTCATGTCCACGCGGTAGCCGGTGCGCGTCAGCGCGGACATGAGGTCGAACCGGAACCCGTCGACGTGCATCTCGGTGACCCAGTAGCGCAGCGAGTCGAGGATCATCCGCAGCGCGAGCGGGTCCTCGCTGTTGACCGTGTTGCCGCAGCCGGTGACGTCCCAGTAGGAGTCGTCGAAGCGGCCGAACGGGCCCTCCGGTGAGGTCTCCTGCGGCTGCACGCGGCGGTAGAAGCCGCGGTCGTCGAGGCCGCGGAACGACAGGGTCGGTCCGAGCGGCCCGGCCTCGGCGGTGTGGTTGTAGACCACGTCGAGGATGACCTCGATGCCGGCGCGGTGGAGGTCCTTGACCATCTGCTTGAACTCGGCCACCTGGCCGCCGCGGTCGCCCGCTGCGCTGTAGGCGTTGTGCGGCGCGAAGTAGCCGATCGAGTTGTAGCCCCAGTAGTTGACGGCGTCGCGCTCGGTGAGCCCGGGCTCGGAGAAGAACTGGTGCACGGGCAGCAGCTCGACGGCGGTGACGCCGAGGTCGTTGAGGTAGTCCGTGACCGCGGGGGAGCCGAGGCCGGCGTACGTGCCGCGCAGGTGCTCGGGCACCCGGTCGTGCAGCGCGGTGAACCCCTTGACGTGGAGCTCGTAGATCACCGTGTCGCGCCACCGGCGCTGCATCGGCTGCTCGCCCTCCCAGTCGAACGCGGGGTCGACGACGACGCTGCGCGCGGCGTACGGCGCGGAGTCGTCGTCGTTGCGGAGCAAGGGGTCGTCGAACCGGTAGCCGAAGAGCGGGGGCTGCGGGTCGATCGTGCCGCTGACCGCCTGCGCGTAGGGGTCGAGGAGCAGCTTCGCGGGGTTGAACCGCAGGCCCTGGGCCGGGTCCCACGGCCCGTCGACCCGGTAGCCGTAGCGCGTGCCGGGCGCGATGCCGGGAAGTGCGCCGTGCCAGATGCCCAGGGACCGCTCGGTGAGGGCGTGGCGCGTCTCGGTGCCCTCGTCGTCGAAGACGCACAGCCAGCACTCGGTCGCGTGCGGTGCGTAGACGGCGAAGTTGGTCGACTCGGACGACCAGGTCGCGCCGAGCGGCCAGTTGCGTCCGGGCCACACCGGTGAGACCTGTCCCTCGAAGCTCCACAGACCCGGGCTCATGCGGGTCATTGTGGTCGACGGGTCACCCGTTCGGAGCCGGGGGCCACCTGTCCGGATCGTGGTACCGCTCACCCGGTACGCCGTACCATTCCGTTCCACGGCAGAATGCCGACCGAGCGCTCGGGCACCGGAGCCGAGGAGGACCGGCGCCCCGACGCACGACCGTCCGACTGACCGACCGATCGACGAAAGCGGGACCGGCATGGGTGAGTTCGTCCGACTGGAGGTGGCCGACGGCGTCGGCACGATCCGACTGGACCGTCCGAAGATGAACGCCATCAGCTTCGCGGTGCAGGCCGAGCTGCGCGAGGTCGCGCAGGAGGCGACGGAGCGTGACGACGTGCGCGCGGTGGTGATCTGGGGCGGGGAGCGCGTCTTCGCGGCGGGCAACGACGTCAAGGAGATGGCCGACCTCTCCTCCACGGAGATGGTCGGCAAGGCGACGTCCGTGCAGTCCGCGGTGACGGCGGTCGCCGCCATCCCGAAGCCTGTCGTGGCGGCGGTCAACGGCTATGCGCTCGGCGGAGGGTGCGAGCTCGCGCTCGCCGCCGACGTGCGGTTCGCGGCCGAGGACGCCGTGCTCGGCCAGCCGGAGATCCTGCTCGGGATCATCCCGGGGGCCGGCGGCACCCAGCGCCTCGCGCGCCTCGTCGGGCCGTCCACGGCCAAGGACCTCATGTTCACGGGGCGTTTCGTGAAGGCCGACGAGGCCCTCGCGATCGGCCTGGTGGACCGGGTGGTCCCGAAGGCCGAGGTGTACGACGCCGCGCTCGCCTGGGCGGCGCAGTTCAGCACGGCCGCGGCGTTCGCGCTGCGCGCCGTCAAGGAGTCGGTGGACCAGGGCCTGGAGGTGGACCTCGCCACGGGGCTCGCCATCGAGCGCACCCAGTTCGCCGGGACCTTCGCGACGGAGGACGCCGCCATCGGGCTGCGCTCGTTCGTCGAGAACGGTCCGGGGAAGGCGCAGTTCGTCGGGCGTTGAGGGTCGCCGCGGTCCACGTCGGAGAAGTCGAGACGTGTGCCACACTGACCCGCGACGGGCATCCCCCGAGGGCACCGAGGAGTGACGTGGCCGGAATCTTCAAGCGTGGCGGCGATGCCGCGGGTGCGTCGGACCCCTCGGCCACCCCGGCCGGAGCGGCCACGGACGACGAGTCCACCGCGACCGCGACCGTGGCTCCCCGATCCCGTCCGTCGATCTCGGTCGGCACGGTGCGCACGCGGGTCGCGCAGGTGCTCTGGGCGCTCTGCCTCGTGGCCGCCACCCTGCTCGCCGTCGCCGCGCTGTGCATCGCCGTCGACGCCAACCAGCAGAACGCGCTCGTGGAGCGCGTGCTCGACCTGGCGACGGTCGTGGACCTGAACGTCTTCACGCTCGACGACGGGATCATGGCGTTCACCGGCGACAACGCCGAGACCAAGAACGCCCTCGTCAACTACGGCCTCGGGGCCGCGTTCTACCTGGTGGTCGGCCGGGTGCTGGAGCGGCTCGTCCGTCCCTGACCCCCCCGCTCGACCCCGCTCCGCCCGGTGAGACGCACGCCACGTCGATCCGGCGTTACCTGCTAGTAGCCTCAGCAACACATCCGAGTCACAGGAGGGGCCGCGAGGCCACACGCCATGAACATTGTTGTCTGTGTCAAGCATGTCCCGGACGCCACGGCGGACCGGAAGTTCGAGTCCGACAACACGGTCGACCGGGAGGGTGTCGACGGTCTGCTGTCGGAACTCGACGAGTACGCCGTGGAGCAGGCCCTGCAGCTGCGCGAGGGTCGCGAGGGCGAGGAGATCACGATCACCGCGCTGACCGTCGGTCCGGAGAAGGCGCTCGACGCGGTGCGCAAGTCGCTGCAGATGGGTGTCGACAAGGGCGTCCACGTCTCCGACGAGGGCATCGCCGGGTCGGACTACCTCGGCACGTCGCTGGTGCTCGCCAAGGCGATCGAGAAGCTCGGCGCCGAGACGCCGGTCGACATCGTCTTCTTCGGCATGGCCTCCACGGACGCCTCCGGTGGCGTCGTGCCGGCGATGGTCGCGGAGCGCCTCGGTCTGCCGCAGGTCACGCTGGCCTCGCTGGTGCAGACCCAGGGCGACCAGGTCCGTGTCAAGCGCGACGGCGACACCGCGACCGAGGTCATCGGCGCGACGCTTCCGATCGTGCTGTCCGTGACCGACCAGTCCGGCGAGGCGCGCTACCCCTCGTTCAAGGGGATCATGGCGGCGAAGAAGAAGCCGGTCGAGACGTTCACGTTGGCCGACCTCGGTGTCGAGGCCGGCGAGGTCGGTGCAGGTGCCGCGCACACGTCGGTCGAGGAGACCTCGGCCCGCCCGCCGCGCACCGCCGGCGAGATCGTGACCGACGAGGACGGCTCGGGCGCCGAGGCGCTCGCCGGGTTCCTCGCGTCCAAGAAGTTCATCTGAGAAGGGTTGGGGACGAATGTCTGAGGTTCTGGTCCTCGTCGACCACGTCGACGGAGCGGTCCGCAAGCCGACCTTCGAGCTGCTGGCGATCGCGAAGAAGCTGGGCACGCCGGCCGCGGTGTTCATCGGTGGTGCCGGTGAGGCCGCGGGTGCGGCGGAGTCGGTGAAGAAGTACGGCGCGGAGAAGGTCTACGTCGTCGACGACGCCGAGATCAAGGGCTACCTGGTGGCCCCGAAGGCCGAGGCGCTGGCGCAGCTGGTCGAGAAGACCTCGCCGGCTGCGGTGCTCATCGTCTCGGGTGCCGAGGGCAAGGAGATCGGTGCGCGTCTCGCGGTCAAGACCGGCTCCGGCCTGGTCACCGACGCTGTCGACGTGGACGAGGACGGCACCGCGACCCAGTCGGTGTTCGCGGGCAACTTCACGCTGACCGGCAAGGTCACGAAGGGCACGCCGATCATCACGGTCAAGCCGAACTCCGCCGCTCCGGAGGAGGGCGAGGGTGCGGGCACCGTCGAGGAGGTCGCGGTGACGATCTCCGACGGCGCGAAGACGGCGCAGATCGTGGCCTCCCAGCCGCGGCAGGCGTCGGGTCGTCCCGAGCTGACCGAGGCCGCGATCGTGGTCTCCGGCGGTCGTGGCACCGGCGGTGACTTCGCACCGGTCGAGAAGCTGGCCGACGCGCTCGGTGCGGCCGTGGGTGCCTCGCGTGCCGCGGTCGACTCCGGCTGGATCCCCCACACCTTCCAGGTGGGTCAGACCGGCAAGACGGTCTCGCCGCAGCTCTACGTCGCCAACGGCATCTCGGGCGCGATCCAGCACCGCGCCGGCATGCAGACGTCGAAGACGATCGTCGCGGTGAACAAGGACGAGGAGGCGCCGATCTTCGAGCTCGTCGACTTCGGTGTCGTCGGCGACC
>DASWYU010000245.1:0-15527 GCA_036404795.1 Nocardioides sp.
GCGCCGTCGGCGAGCGCGTCGACCACGAGGGCCGACGCGAGGCGCTGCCGCACGGCGAGGCCCGTGGTGCGCTCGCCCGGGGACGGTCCGCCCTCCGCGAGGGCGTCGTCCACGACGACGACGTCCCGCCCGTCGGCCTCGGCCAGCGGCGCGCCCGCGGACAGCTCCTCCGGGGCGTCCTCGGGAAGCCGGTCGTCGCCGACGAGCACGAGGGCGCCCTCCTCGACGGCGTCGACGATCCCGTCGGGCAGGCCCTCGCCGCGGGGCGCGACCGCCGGCGTGCCCGTGAGTCCGTAGCGCGCGAGGGCATCGTCGGCGAGCAGCCGCGCCCGTCCGTAGGCGATCGGGTCGTGGGTCGCGGCGGCGCCGAGGTCGACGTCGCCGTAGGGCAGCACGAGCAGGTCGCCCGCTGAGGCCGCGGCGAGCACGTCCTCCAGCCACGCGGCCGCAGCCTCGGCCACCGGGCCGTCGGCGACCTCGAGCTCGCCCTCGTCCCGGCCGATCGGGCTCTCCGTCGGGGCGTCCGTGGGGGTGGGGTCGTCCGTGCCCGCGGTCCCGGGCTCCTCGGTCGGACCGGTGGCGGTCGACGTCGGGGCGAGCGAGCGCGGGGGGTTCCCCTCGGCGAGGCGGCGCGCCACGTCGAGCAGGGCCGGGTCGAGGAGGAGCGAGACGGCGCCGGTCGCCCCGGTCGGGTCGGGCGCGAGCAGGTCGACGATGCGCCGCAGGCGGCCTTCGCGGCCCAGCAGGAGCGACCAGCTCTCGGGGTCGGCGATGCTGCCGTCCTCGGCGTACCGGACGGGGTGCCGCAGCGGGACGACCACGCCGGCGCGGGCCGACGTGCCGGCTGCGCGGGCGGGGTCGAGGAGGGGGAGGAAGGTGCGCGCCCTGCCGAGGGCGTTGCCGCTCCGCACGCCGTCCGCGTCGGCCCCGAGCGCGTGCACGGCGAGCCAGTAGACGCCCGGCGTGCCGTCGATCTGGAGCTGCTCGACCGGCAGGTCGAGGCGGTAGGGCCGGCTCTCGCCCGGTGGGAGCGAGGTGATCGACTCGTCGAACAGCCCGTCGACGAGGAGTCGCTCGCCGACGAACTCGAGGGGGTCGGTGGCCGCGGCCTCGTCGAGCTCCGCGGTGGTCGTGAGCGGCGACCGCGACGTCACCGGGAAGACCTGGAGGTCCGACCAGGTGTCCTCGGAGGCGTTCGTGATCGTGCCCGTCACCGTGACCACGGAGCCCGCCGCGAGCACCCCGACGTCGGGCGTGACGCCGTCGATGCGCACCGTGAGCGGGGCGCCGGTCTCCTCGTCGTCGAGCGCGACGGCAGGGACGCCGTACGGCGCGGGACCGGCCGCCGCCGCGGGTGATGCCACGGGTGATGCCACGGGTGACGCTGCGCCTGCCGGGGAGCCGAGGGCCAGCGGCGCGGCGAGCAGCAGGGGTCCGAGGACGGCCACGAGCAGCGCGGCGAGCCGGGACGGCGCCACGCGGAGCGGCGACGCGTCCGGATCGAGCATGGCGACGATGCTAGTGGTGGGTGTCGTCGGTCGGGGATTCCGTCGCGTCCGCGCGGCGGAGGTCACGTGCCCCCATGACATAAGGTGACCGGTCGTGTCGCCCGATGGTCCCGAGTCCTCCCCGGCCGCCGCCCCGGCGACGTCCCCCGCCGCCGACGCCCCCCTCTCGATGGTCGAGGTGCAGCAGCGCGTCGCCGCGGAGCTGGAGCGGATCGGCGTGGTCGTCGACGAGCTCGGCGAGCGCTTCGAGGCCGCCGGCCACACCCTCCACCTCGTCGGCGGTCCGGTCCGCGACGCCATGCTCGGTCGCCTCCAGAACGACCTCGACTTCACCACGTCGGCGCACCCCGACGCCGTCGAGCGGTTGCTGAAGGGCTGGGCCGAGGCGGTCTGGGACATCGGCCGCGCCTTCGGCACCATCGGCTGCCGCAAGGGCGACTGGACGATCGAGATCACGACGTTCCGCTCCGAGGCCTACAGCGCGGACTCGCGCAAGCCGGAGGTCGCGTACGGCACGGACCTCGCCGGCGACCTCGGCCGGCGCGACTTCACCGTCAACGCGATGGCCGTCTCCGTGCCCGCTCGGGAGTTCGAGGACCCCTTCGGTGGCATCGGCGACCTCGCCCACCGGGTGCTCCGCACGCCGGGCCGCCCGGAGGACTCCTTCTCCGACGACCCGCTGCGGATGATGCGCGCGGCCCGCTTCGCCGCGCAGCTCGGGTTCGACGTCGCGCCGGAGGTGGTCGCGGCGATGACCGCGATGGCGGAGCGCATCGAGGTGATCTCGGCCGAGCGGGTGCGCGACGAGCTGGTGAAGCTGGTCTCCGCGTCGTACCCGCGCCGCGGCCTCGCCCTCCTCGTCGAGACCGGACTCGCCGCCCGCGTGCTCCCCGAGCTGCCCGCGCTGCAGCTCGAGCGCGACGAGCACCACCGGCACAAAGACGTCTACGAGCACTCGCTCACCGTGCTCGAGCAGGCCATCGACCTCGAGGAGCGGCTCGCGGCGCCCGAGGGTCCCGGCGTGCCCGACTTCATCGTGCGGTTCGCGGCGCTGGTGCACGACATCGGGAAGCCGCGCACGCGGCGGTTCCTCGACGACGGCTCGGTGACCTTCCACCACCACGACGTCGTCGGCGCCAAGCTCGTGCGCAAGCGGATGAAGGCGCTGCGGTTCTCCGGCGAGCAGATCGACGCGGTGAGCAAGCTGGTGGAGCTGCACCTGCGGTTCCACGGGTACGGCGACGGCGAGTGGACCGACTCCGCGGTCCGGCGCTACGTGCGCGACGCCGGGGACCAGCTCGACCGCCTCCACATCCTCACGCGTGCCGACTGCACGACCCGGAACCGGCGGAAGGCCGACCGGCTGCGCCGCACGTACGACGACCTCGAGCGCCGCATCGCCGTGCTGGCCGAGCAGGAGGAGCTGGACGCGATGCGTCCGGACCTCGACGGCAACGCGATCATGACGATCCTCGGGATCGGGCCGGGCCGCGAGGTCGGCGAGGCCTACCGCTTCCTCCTCGAGCAGCGGATGGACCACGGACCGCAGGACGCCGCGACCGCCGAGGCCGCGCTGCGCGCGTGGTGGGCGGAGCGGCAGGCCTGACGCGTCGTCGGCCGAGTGCGGCGTACCGGCGTACCTCGGGCACCTCGGGCACCCCGGGCACCCCGGGGCGGAAGAAAACGCGGACGCTGCAAAGAAAACGCGGACGGAGTGGTCGATTCGACCGTTCCAACGGGCCGATATCGCCGTGCGGGTCCGCGTTTTCTTTCGGGGGCAGCGCGGGGCAGCGCGGGGGCAGCCCGGGACAGCCGCTGGCCGATGGCCGGTCCAGAAACGCTCTTGCCGTGTTGACGCGCGTTCAGTAGCGTCGGGTCGTCCTCCCCCGACCGCGACGGAGCCCTGCCGTGACCGAAGGAACCACCTCGACCGAGCTCGAGGCCACGACCGACATCGCCGCCTCCCCCGCCCAGGTCTGGGCGCTGGTCTCCGACCTGCCGCGCCAGGCCGAGTTCAGCGACCAGGTGGTGCGCACGATCGTGCCCGGCGGCGTGCGCCTCGGCGCCACGATGATCAACATCAACCGGCAGGGCTGGAAGTTCTGGCCGACGACGGCGAAGGTCGTGCGCTTCGACCCGCAGCGCGAGATCGCGTTCCGGGTGCGGGAGAACCGCACCGTGTGGTCCTACCGGCTCGTGCCCACGCAGGAGGGCACCACGCTGGTGCACCGCCGCGAGACGCCCGACGGGGTCTCGGGCCTGTCGCTCAACCTCACGAAGTACGTGCTCGGCGGCGTTCCCGGCTTCACGCGGGAGCTGCGCGAGGGCATGGCGACGACCCTCGGGCGGATCAAGTCGGCCGCGGAGGCCTGATCCGCGCTCTGCCGGGGTAGGAGCGGCGCTCATGAGAAGCGAACTCTTCGCCAAGGACAACCTGCCCCAGCAGAGCAGCGAGCGCTACCTGCTCCAGAACCCCCAGACCCTCCGCGTCGGCCTCGGCCCCGACGTGCTCGCGGCGAAGGGATCGATGATCGCCTACCGCGGCCAGGTCACCTTCGACCACGAGGGCGCCGGCAGCATCGGCAAGCTCGCCAAGAAGGTCTTCACGAGCGAGAACCTCGCGCTCATGCGGGTGCGGGGCCAGGGCGAGGTGTACTTCGCGGAGTCGGCGGGCTACGTCAACCTGCTGCACCTCGAGAACGAGGGCATCTCCATCAACTCCCGCAACCTGCTCGCCTTCGACGCCGAGCTGCAGTGGGACATCAACCGCACGAAGGGCGCCGGCATGATGGGCGCCGGCCTCTTCAACACCACCATCGGTGGCACCGGCACGGTCGCCATCGTCTGCGTCGGCCTCGTCACCGTGCTCGACGCCTCGCAGGGCCCGATCTACGTCGACTCCGACGCCGCGGTCTGCTGGTCGGCGAACCTCGAGCCCGGGGTCCACAACTCGATGAACGCCAAGTCGATGCTGCGGGGCGGCACGGGCGAGGCGCTCCAGTACGTCTTCCACGGGCCCGGCTTCGTCGTCATCCAGGCCTACGAGTGGGCGCCGGTCGCGGCGAGCTGATGCGGAGCAACGCGCGCGGGGTCGCCGCCGCTGCCGTCGCGCTCGTCCTCGGGGCCACCGCCGCGTGCGGTGGCTCCGAGGACGGCTCCGAGGACGGTGCCGGGGGTGCGGCCGAGGAGGGCGGGTCCGGCACGGAGTCCGCGCCCGCCTCGCGCGGCACGCAGATCTGCGACCTGCTGCCGGCCGTCGCCCGGGACTGGGAGGCCGCCGACCCGCAGGAGACGTTGCTGCTGTCGCAGGAGCAGTTCGTCGGGTGCGCCGTCGACCCGGGCGGCCTGCTCGAGGTCGGCGTCCGGGTGGAGGACCTGGGCTGGGTCCCGCCGTCGATCGACGCCCACCTGCCGCCGTACGCCGCCGACGGGCGTCAGCCGGTCGCCGACCTCGGGGAGGAGGCCTACCGGACGCTCGAGACCGCGGGCAGCGGGTCGCTCGAGAACCTCGTCGCCCGCGACGGCGACGTGACCGTGCTGGTGCGCAACGCGACGTCGTACGCCGCGGATGCGCCGCCGCTCGACACCGCGGCCACCGAGGAGATCGCCCGAGCGCTCCTCGGCGCCGTCACGCCGGCGATGCTCGACGAGATCGAGCTGGTGGGGCCGGACGCCGGCTGCCCCGGGGTGGAGGACACGGCGGTCGTCGAGCTGATCGGCGAGGTGGCGGGGATGCGCGGGTACGTCGCGCCGACCGGTGCGCGCTGCTCCTACCGGAACGCCGACGGCGGCTCGTTGGTGATCAGCGGCCTGGCGGCGCCGAGCACTGCCGGCTACCTGCGCGGTGACGAGCTCGTCGACGTCGCGGGGGCGGACGAGGCCCGGCTCGACGAGCAGGCCTACCCGGGCCTGACGGTCGACGTCGACGGCAGCCGGGTGCTGGTCCTGACGCCCGTGCCGCCGGAGGACGGCGGCGCGTCGGCGGCCGAGGCGCCCGACCTCCTCGTCGGGCTCGCCGAGCAGGTCATCGCCGACGGCCTGCTCGACGGGCTGGAGACCTGACACCGGACTCGGTGGCGCACCAACGACAGCGGTCCGCACCCCGGAGGGGTGCGGACCGCTGCGTCATGCGTGGTGGTCTCCGCGAGGAGAGGAGGTCACTCCTCGCCGCGGATGAACGCCTCCACCCGACGACGGCCCTCGTCGTCCGGCAGCTGCACCGGCGGGGACTTCATCAGGTAGGACGACGCGGAGATGATCGGGCCGCCGATGCCGCGGTCCTTGGCGATCTTCGCGGCGCGGATGGCGTCGATGATGATGCCGGCCGAGTTCGGGGAGTCCCACACCTCGAGCTTGTACTCCAGGTTGATGGGGGCGTCACCGAACGCGCGGCCCTCGAGGCGCACGTAGGCCCACTTGCGGTCGTCGAGCCACGCCACATAGTCCGACGGGCCGATGTGGACGTTCTTGTCGTGGACCTTGCCGGCGAGCGTGCCGGTCAGGTTCGACGTCACGGCCTGCGTCTTCGAGACCTTCTTCGACTCCAGGCGCTCGCGCTCGAGCATGTTCTTGAAGTCCATGTTGCCGCCGACGTTGAGCTGGTAGGTGCGGTCCAGCGTCACGCCGCGGTCCTCGAACAGCTTCGCCATCACGCGGTGCGTGATGGTGGCGCCGACCTGGCTCTTGATGTCGTCGCCGACGATCGGGACGCCCGCGGCGCGGAACTTCTCGGCCCACTCCGGGTCGGAGGCGATGAAGACGGGGAGGGCGTTCACGAACGCGACACCGGCGTCGATCGCGGCCTGCGCGTAGAACTTGTCGGCCTCCTCGGAGCCCACCGGGAGGTAGGAGACGATCACGTCGGCCTTGGTGTCCTTGAGGACCTGGACGACGTCGACCGGCTCCGCGTCGGACTCCTCGATGGTCTCGGCGTAGTACTTGCCGATGCCGTCGAGCGTCGGGCCGCGCTGGACCGTGATGCCCGTGGGGGGCACGTCGCAGATCTTGATGGTGTTGTTCTCGCTCGCCTGCGTCGCCTCGGCGAGGTCGAAGCCGACCTTCTTCGCGTCGACGTCGAACGCGGCGACGAACTCCACGTCGGCGACGTGGTAGTCACCGAAGACGACGTGCATGAGCCCCGGGACGGTGCCTGCGGGATCGGCGTCCTTGTAGTACTCGACGCCCTGGACCAGGGAGGTGGCGCAGTTGCCGACTCCCACGATCGCTACTCGAACCGAACCCATGGGGCTCTCCTCACTTGCTCTTCCTGGTTGGACAGGTCTGGTGTGCTGCGATGTCTGGCTCAGGTGCCCGGGGCCGGTGCGGCGGCGGGCGGGGGGTCGGGGGGATGGTGGTCGACGACCTGGCCGCCGACCGGGCGCCCGCGCTCGGCGTCGATGAGGTCCGAGAGCCACCGGACCTCACGCTCGACGGACTCGACACCGTGGCGCTGGAGCTCCGCGGCGTACTGGTCGACCTCGCGCTGCGTGCGGCGGAGGTCGGACTGCACGCGGTCGAGCCGCTCCTGCAGCCTGGTGCGCCGCCCCTCGAGGACCCGCAGGCGGATCTCCATGTCGGTGCGGCTGAAGAAGGCGAAGCGGATGTCGAAGGTGTCGTCCTCCCAGGCGGCAGGACCGACCTCCGACATGAGGCGCTTGAACTCGAGCTTGCCCTCCTCGGTCACCTCGTAGACGATGCGCGGTCGTCGGGTCACCGGCGTGGTGGCCACGGTGGTCTCCGTGATCAGGCCGGTGCGCAGCATCCGCTTCAGCGCCGGGTAGAGCGAGCCGTAGGACAGCAGCCGGCCCCATCCGAGCATCAGGTTCAGCCGCTTGCGCAGCTCGTAGCCGTGCATGGGTGCCTCGTGCAGCAGTCCCAGGACTGCGAGCTCGATGGTCTCTCCACGACGTGCCACGCGACCTATCGTAGCGATATATCCGCGGTCGTGAACCCCCGGTGAGCGCGCGGCGTCCGTCACGTTGACGGAACGCCTTCACACGGTGGGTGCGTACTCTGTCCGGGTTTGGCCGCCCCCGCGGCACCCGCACTGCAGGAGGATCCCCCGACCATGTCTGGCAAGCGACGCGCCGACGGCCCGCCCGTCACCAGCCGCCGTGCGGAGCGGTCGTCCGCCGGTGGCGCTTCCGGCAACGGCTCCGGCAGTGGCTCCGGCAAGGGCCCGAAGAAGGCCGGCAAGGGGGGCAAGGGCCCGAAGCGCGCGCTCTGGAAGCGCGTGCTCCTCTGGTTCACCGTCGTCTTCCTGTCGCTCTCCCTCGTCGCGGTCGGCAGCTTCATCGTGCTCTACCAGAGCATCGAGATCCCCGACCCGAACTCCGACTTCCAGACGCAGACGACGAAGATCTACTACAGCGGCGGCGACGCCGAGATCGGCTCCTTCGCGACCCAGAACCGCGAGTCGATCTCCTTCGACGAGATGCCCGAGACCGCGCGCGACGCCGTCGTGGCCGCCGAGGACCGCAGCTTCTGGACCAACCGGGGCATCGACCCGAAGGGCATCCTCCGCGCCGCGTTCTCCAACGCCTCGGGCGGCTCGACCCAGGGCGCGTCGACGATCACGCAGCAGTACGTGAAGATCCTCTACCTCACGCAGGAGCGCACGCTGACGCGCAAGGCGAAGGAGGCGATCCTCTCGCTGAAGATCCAGCGCCAGCTCAGCAAGGAGCAGGTGTTGGAGGGGTACCTCAACACCATCTACTTCGGGCGCGGTGCCTACGGCCTGGAGGCGGCGGCGCAGGCCTACTTCGGCGTGCCGGCCAGCCAGCTCGACCTGGCGCAGTCGGCCGTGCTCGCGTCGGTCATCAACAACCCGACCCGCTTCGACCCGGCGAACGGACCGGACGCCGAGGAGCGGCTGCTGGGGCGCTACCAGTACGTGCTGGCGGGCATGGTCGAGGCGGGCGACATCACCGCGAGCGACGCGGCGGCCGTCGAGACCGCACTTCCGGAGTTCCCGGTCCTCGAGCAGAACGACACCTACGGCGGCCAGAACGGCCACATGCTCACGCTCGTGCGCGAGGAGCTCTCCGACCTGGGCTTCACCGCCTCGGAGATCGACGGCGGCGGCCTCCGGGTCGAGACCACGTTCACGGAGCAGGCGATGCAGGCGGCCGCCGAGGGCGTCGCCGAGGAGCGGCCGGAGGGCTTCGAGGACTTCTACGAGGACCCGGAGCAGAACCAGACCGAAGCGCTGCACGTGGGCGTCGCGATGGTGGAGCCCAACACGGGCGCCCTCAAGGGCTTCTACGGCGGTCAGGACTACCTGGACTCCCAGCTCAACTGGGCCGCGCAGCTGGTGCAGCCCGGCTCGACCTTCAAGGCCTTCGCCGTGGCGGCGGCGCTGACCGAGGGCTACTCGCTGCGCGACCGGTTCGACGGCAACTCGCCGTACACCACGGACGACGGCAGCGAGGTCGAGAACCAGGGCGACACCGACTACGGCAACGTCAGCCTGCTCCAAGCGACCGAGGACTCCATCAACACGGCGTTCATCGAGCTGACCGAGGAGATGGAGGAGGGCCCGCAGCGCATCCTCGAGACCGCGAACCGGCTCGGTATCCCCTCGAACGACGGCGGCTCGTTCGGCATCCCGACCAACTCCCGCGGGCTCGACACCAACCTCGGCGTCTCGCTCGGCTCCGGCGACGTCAGCGCGATCAACATGGCGTCGGCGTACGGCGCGATCGCCAACGACGGCGTCTACAACGCCGTCCACGTCGTGCAGCGGGTGACGGACCGCTTCGGCACCGTGAAGTACGAGCACGAGAAGGCTCCCGAGCGGGCGATCTCCTCGGACGTCGCGTCGGACACGTCGTACGCGCTGCAGGAGGTCGTCGAGCAGGGCTCCGGCACGCGGGCCCGCGAGATCGACCGGCCCGCGGCCGGCAAGACCGGCACCGCGACGAACGACGACGGCGAGGTCTCGTCGTCGTGGTTCGTCGGCTACACGCCGCAGCTCGCGACGGCGGTGACCTACACCCGCGGCACGGGTCGCATGCAGCTGCAGGGCTGGCTGCCGCAGTACTTCGGTGGGCGCTACCCCGCGCAGACCTGGGCCGAGGTGATGGACCGGGCGCTCGAGGGCACCGAGGAGCTGGACTTCCCGGACCCGGTGTTCCTCGAGGGCGACAGCGGCCGCCCCCAGAGCACGCCCGGCTCGGGCGGCGGCGGTGGCGGTGACGACGACGAGTCGTCCGAGGCGCCCTCGACCACCGCACCCCCGAGCACGACGGCCCCGCCGACGACCGCACCGCCCACGACGACGGCTCCGCCGGAGCCGACCGAGACGGCGACGGAGGAGCCCCCGGTCGACCCGACCGAGCCGACGCCCCCGGAGCCGACCGAGACCGGGATCATCCCCGGGCTCGGCCAGGGCCGCCAGGACTAGCGGGTGGCGGGCCGCGTCGTACCGGCGTCACCGACCCTCGAGGACCCGGCCGTCGCGCGGCTGAGCGAGGTGCTCGGCGGCCCCGGAGGCGTGCACGCCCGCGGGCGCTCGTGGACGCCGCTGCTCGTCGGCTGCCTGCTGGCCGGGCTGCTCGTCGCCCTCGGCGCGGGCCTGCGCGCGGGCTGCGAGACCGATGGGTGGTCGGCGGCGTCGCCGGACTTCGGGCCGGGCTGCTTCTCGTCGCTGCCGGCCGGCCACGTGGCGTCCGGCGGTGCGGAGGGGGTGTGGCCGTACGGCGATCGCGTCGGCGACCCCGCCGCCGAGCCGTCCCCCGGCACGTCCGCGGTGCGCTACGCGGTCAACGGTGACCACGCCTTGGCGGGCGCGACCTACCTGCGCGCCGCCCTGTCCGCCCTCGTCGCCCCCGACGCCGACGTGCTCGACGAGCGGGGCTCGCTCCCGGTCGAGGACCTCTACCGCGACGCCGACGTGCGGGCCGAGGCGTCCGCGACGATCCTGCTGGCCGGCGTCCTCGTCGGGCTCGCGGCGATGCTCGTCGTGCTCGTCGTCGCCCGCACCCGGCCCGCGCGGGCGTGGGACGGCGTGCTCGTCGCCGCGTCCCCGCTGCTGGTGGTCGCCGCGCTCGTGGACGTCCGCCTGGTCGGGGTGGCGATGGCGGTCGGGGCGCTCCTGTGCGTACGGCGCGGTCGCGCCCTCCCCGCCGGCCTGATGCTGGGCGTCGCCGTGACGATGACGTGGTCGGCGTGGCTGGTGCTCGCCGGGCTGCTGGTCGCGCTGGCGGCGGGCGCGCTCGGGCGAGGAGCGCGGGCCCGGGTCCCGGGCGCCGATCCGCTCACGCTCGTCCTCACCACCGCGCTCACCTGGCTCGCGGTGTCGCTCCCCGCGATCGTCACCGGGGCCGGCGTCTGGCGGGCCGGCTGGCGCGCCGCCCTCGACGACGCCCTCGGTGCCGGATCCGTGCAGTGGGTCGGCACGGCCGTCGGTGGGGGTGCGCTGGCGTCGTACCCGCTCGTGGCGCTGGGCGTCCTCGCCCTCTGGATCGCCACGGTCGCGGTGCTCGCGTTCCGCGCGCCGCTGCCGCCGCGCCCCGAGCAGGTGGTGCTGCTGGTCGTGGCCGTCGGTGTCGCGCTCCTCGCCGCGGGTCCGGCGGACGTGCTCGTCGTGCTGCCCTTCGCGGTGCTGGCGCGGCCGCGGTTGGAACCGCTCCTGGCCTGGCAGGCGGTCGAGCTCGTGCACGCCGCCACGCTCTGGTTCACCACCGGAGGCGCGCTCATGTCGGGCAGCGCGGCCGTCGACGGACCGCTGGCGGCTCTCGTCGTGCTGCGCGTCGTGGCGCTGCTGGCGCTCGTCGGCTGGGTCGTGCGCGACGTCGCGATGCCGTCGTGGGACCCCGTGCGCGCCGAGCGCGTCAGCTGACGATCGTGCGGTCGAACGTCGTCGCGGTGTAGCGCACGCGCACGTCGACGGCGTCGCCGACCGCAGGCACGCGGGAGCCGGCCGGCACGAAGAGCATCGACGCCTGCATGTGCGGGGGCTCCGCGAACAGGCGCTGCTTGCCGTCGATCGAGAACGGCGAGCGCACGAAGCCCACGGCGTCGAGGCCGCCACGCGCCAGCGTCGCGGCGCGGGACCGCATCGACAGGTCGCCGGTCGGCGCCTCGAGGCCGATCCCGTGGGCGGTGCCGCCGGAGACGACGAGGATCGTGCCCGCCTTGGGCGCGGAGCGACCGCGGTAGCCGAAGATCTCGCCGCGCTCGACGGGGTGCGCGTCGAGCACCGTCGCCGTCACGCGGGTCGCGCCGGGGGCACCCAGCCACAGCGCCGTGCCGACGCGCGGCCGGAAGGTGAAGTCGGGGTACGTCGCGGCCAGCGTGGCCAGCTCGGCGTCGGAGAGGTGGCTGACCCAGATCGTGGTCGTGGGGAGGTCGGCGGCGACGACGTCGGTCATCAGGCGCCGTACCTCGCCGAGGTGGGAGCCCTGCGCGAGCGGCAGGTGGAGCGCCACGCCCTCCAGCTGGGAGGAGAGGCCGCCGCGGGCCGCGAGCAGCGCGCCGGCGTCGCGCAGCTCGCGCGCCGTGAGGCCGTGGCGGAGCATCGACGTGGTGCGCTCGAGCACGAACCGGGCGCCGGGGTCGTGCGCGAGGAGCGCCTCGACGTCGTCGAGGCGGCTGACCGTGTGCACGACCCGCCGCGTCAGCGGGCTGCCGGGCGCGAGGTCGAGCGCGGAGCCGAAGGGGCGCCACGGCGTGAGCACGAGCAGGGAGCCGTCGAAGCGGTTGGCGACCTCGCCGAGCTCGTCGTGGGTGCCGACCGCGAGGGTGTCGACGCCCAGCCACGCGGCCTTGCGGGCCAGCCGGCCCAGCGTGAAGCCGTAGCCGTTGCCCTTCGCGACCGGGACGAGGCCGGGGTGCGCCTCCGTGAAGCCGCGCAGGTGGTCGCGCCAGGCGGGACCGTCGACGTTCAGGACCAGACTCATCGTTCCGCCTCCCTCAGCGCCGGCTCATGTAGAGGTCGAAGGCCTTGTAGAGCAACCGGTTGACGGGGAGGTCCCACTCCCCGGCGTACTCCACCGCCTCGCCGCCCGTGCCGACCTTGAACTGGATGAGGCCGACGTGGGAGTCGTCGGCGTCCAGGGTCTCCGTGATGCCGCGCAGGTCGTAGACGTCGCAGCCGGCGTCGAGGGCGGCCCGCACCATCGCCCACTGCACGGCGTTGGAGCCGCGGACGTCGCGCTTCTCGGTGGAGGAGGCGCCGTAGGAGTACCAGTAGTGGCCGCCGACCCGGATCGCGATCGTGGCGGCGACGAGGTCGCCCTCGTGGTGGGCCAGGAAGAAGGTGAAGCGGTCGGGCTCCTCCGCGTTGAGCGCATCGCGCATCGTGCGGAAGTAGTCCAGCGGACGCGGGGTGAAGTGGTCGCGCTCGGCCGTGTGCACGTAGAGCGCGTGGAAGGCCGCGAGCGCGTCGTCGTCGACCGAGGTGGTGACCGCGACGCCGGCCTTGTCGGCCTTCTTGATGTTGCGACGCCAGAGCTGGTTCATGCCCTTGAGCACGTCGGCCTCGGTGCGCGGCTCGCCGTCCGGCGTGCGCAGCGGGATCTGGAAGTTGAAGGCCGGCTGGCCCGCGGCGAAGCCGCCCTCGGCCTCGAGCTTGCGCCAGCCCAGCTCGTTGAGCTGCGACACGACCGTCGCACCGGCGGCCGAGCGCTCCGTGGGCGGCAGCTGCCCGAGGCGGCGGACCTCGGGGTCGGCCACACCCTCCTTGACCGTCGCCGCGTCCCAGCGGGCGACGACGACCGGGGGCCCGATGCGGATGCCGAACGCGCCCTGCCCCTTGAGGTGGGACGTCAGGGGCCGCAGCCACGCGTCGAGCTCGCCGTCGTCGTACGCGATGACGGGACCCTCGGGCAGGTAGGCCAGGTAGCGCTTCACCTTGGGCACCTGCCGGTAGAGCACCAGCGCGGCACCGACCAGCTCGGACCCGGCGAACCAGCCGACCGACTCGCGGCGCCACTCGGCCTTCACCGCGCCCCACGCGGGGGTCTGCAGGAAGCTCGCGGAGCGGCGGCCCGCGACGAACGCGAGGTGCTCGGTGGGGGTGATCGTGCGTACGGCGAGCGGGCCGCGGGCAGTTGCCGGGGCAGAGGGGGTCGTCGTCGTCACGGGAGCGAGGCTACCGGTGCGGTCGGGCACGACCACGGGCCGTCAGAGGTGCTCGCGCAGCCACGCGAAGTCGGCCACGTGCTCGTCGGCGCCGCCCGGCGTCTCGCAGACGACCGGGGCGCCCGCGTCGCGGATCACCGTGGCGAGCAGGTCGGGGTCGATGCGCCCGGCGCCGAAGTTGGCGTGCCGGTCCGCGCCCGAGTCGAAGTCGTCGCGGCTGTCGTTGGCGTGCACGAGGTCGATCCGGCCGGTGATCGCGCGGATGTCCTCGACCACCGTGTCGAGGGCGTTGCCGCCGGCGTGGGCGTGGCAGGTGTCGAGGCAGAAGCCGACCTCCTCGGCGCCCTCGGCGGAGGAGATCGCGTCCCAGACACCCTTGATGCGGTCGAGGTAGCGCGTCATCGCGTTGTCCCCGCCCGCGGTGTTCTCGATGAGCAGCGGCACCTTGAGGTCCGTCGCCTCGACGGCCTTGCGCCAGTTGTCGAAGCCCTTCGCGGGGTCCTCGGCCTTGTTCACGTGGCCGCCGTGGACGATGAGCCCCAGCGCACCGATCTCCGCGGCCGCGTCCACGTGCTGCTGGAGCAGCTTGCGGCTCGGGATCCGGATGCGGTTGTTGGTCGTCGCGACGTTCACGATGTACGGCGCGTGCACGTAGATCCCGACCCCGGCGGCGGCCGCGGCCTCCCGGAGCGCGGCCGGACCCCCGGCGTACGCCACCTCGGGACCCTTGTAGCCCTGCGGGTCGCCGAGGAACATCTGGATGATCGGCGCCCGCCGGGCCTGCGCCTCGGCGATCGGGTCGGTCTGGTCGACGTGGGCGCCGATGACGAGCTCGCTCATGCGGGCCATCGTAGGCAGCGGGACGTACGGTCCTGACCCGTCGACGGACGGCCTGGGGAGGACCGCGGACGATTTCTCGGCGGTCCGGCGCCGCTGCTAGTCTCGAGCGTCTTTTGCGCGCCCACCGACGGGTGGCGCAGGAGCAGAGCACCCGCCGCCCCTCGAGGGGAGGTGGGTGACGCAGAGCCCTCCTGCCACGGAGAGACCGTGGTCGCCTAGTCCAGAGGAGGTGGAGACCGCTGTGCGTACCTATGAACTGATGGTCATCCTCGACCCGAGCATCGAGGAGCGCACCGTCGGCGCGTCCCTCGACAAGTACCTGAACGTCGTCCGCAACGACGGCGGCACGGTCGAGAACGTCGACGTGTGGGGCAAGCGCCGCCTCGCGTACGAGATCAAGAAGAACGCCGAGGCCATCTACGCCGTCGTGACCCTGCAGGCCGAGCCTGCGACGGTCAAGGAGCTCGACCGCCAGCTCACGCTGAACGAGTCGATCCTCCGCACGAAGGTCATCCGGCCCGACATCCGCGGCTGACTCGATCTGAGTCGCACTGATCGAGCTGTGGAGACGGGGTCGCCACGGAGCGTCGCTTCGGCGACGATGACCGGCACACCCGTCGCGCAGCCCGGCCAGGGCACTGACGTCCCGAACGAGGAGACCTGACATGGCAGGCGAGACCGTCATCACCGTCGTCGGCAACCTGACCGACGACCCCGAGCTCCGCTTCACCCCCTCGGGTGCCGCGGTCGCCAACTTCACCGTCGCTTCGACGCCGCGCAACTTCAACCGGCAGACGAACGAGTGGGAGGACGGCGAAGCCATGTTCCTCCGCTGCTCGATCTGGCGTCAGGCGGCCGAGAACGTGGCGGAGTCCCTGCAGCGCGGCATGCGTGTCGTGGTGCAGGGCCGGCTCAAGGCCCGCAGCTTCGAGACCCGTGAGGGCGAGAAGCGCACCGTCTTCGAGATCGAGGTCGAGGAGGTCGGCCCGTCGCTGAAGTACGCCACCGCCAAGGTCACCCGCACCACCCGTCAGGGCGGTGGGGGCGGCTACTCCGGTGGTGGCGGTGGCGGCGGTCAGGCCCCGAGCGGGGACG
>DASWYU010000246.1:0-19894 GCA_036404795.1 Nocardioides sp.
GGCCTCGGCGGGCGCGGGCGTCGCCTTCTTCGCGGCCCGCTTCCGCGGGGCCCGCTTGGCCGGGGCGGGCTCCCCGGCGGGCTCCGCCTCGACCGCGTCGGCAGGGGCTTCGGCGGGCGCCTCGGCGGTCGTCGCGGGCACGGCCTCGGGAGCGGAGGCGGCGGTCTTGCGCGCGGTCGTCTTCTTGGCCGCCGTCTTCTTCGCGGCCGTCTTGCGCGCGGTGGTCTTCTTCGCCGGGGCGGCCTCCGCCGCGTCAGCCTCCGCGGCCGGGGCGGCGTCGACCACAGCGGGCGTCTCGTCGGGCGTCTCTGCGGGCGTCTCGGCGGGGGTCTCCGCGGCAGGCGCGGCCTTCTTCGTCGCGCGCTTGCGCGTCGCCTTCTTCGCCGGCGCCCCCTCGGCAGCGGCCTCGGCCACCGGCTCAGCAGGCGCCTCGGCGGGCGTCTCCGCAGCGGGCGCGGCCTTCTTCGTCGCGCGCTTGCGTGCGGTCTTCTTCGCGGGGGCGGGCGACGCGGGGCCGTCCGCGGCAGCGACCTCGGGGGCGTCAGGGACCTCAGCGGCCTCGGGCGTCTCGGCGCCCGTGGCCTTCGGCGCGGCGGTCTTGCGCGTCGTCGTCTTCTTCGCGGTGGTCTTGCGCGCGGCCCGCTTGCGGGGGGCGGGCGTCTCGGCCTGGAACAGCGCGTCCTGCGGCTCACCGCCTGCGGCGGGGGTCTCGCTGGGGGTCTGGTCGGCCGGGTTCTCGTCGAGCACGGTGCTCCTGTCGGCCCCACGGCGAGCGCGGGGCGGGTCGGGACGCCGCAGCCGAGGTCTCCCCCGGCGCGGACGCAAAGCCTGTCGTCGTCGCACCGTCGGTGACGGTGCGCGGCGGGCGGTCGCCGTGCTGCCGCGGTCGCTGACTCGGACGAACCTCTGTCACCGGTCCCCGTGCCACGTCGCGGCGGCGCGACAATGCACGCTCACCGTTCCGGAGTATCGCACACGGGCGTGCCGGAGGCCCGTCGCCGACAGCGCGCGTCAGGGGGCCGACGGCGCGAGCGGGTCGCCCACGACCGCGGTGGCCTCGTCGAACGGCCCCTGCGCCAACCGCGTCAGCCGGGGCGACTCGCCCGGCTCGACCCCGCTCGTGGCCCGCAGCCCCGTGAGCACGTCGTCGGGCCGCACGGTGGGCACGGTGTGCCGGAGCACGAGGTCGAGCTCCGGCGTACCGGCGTCGTCCACGACCACCGCGAGGCGCACGACCGCGCCGCGGCAGTCGAACTCGCGCAGGCCCTTCTTCATCATCCGCTCGACGAGCACCTCGTCGGCCGCGAGGAAGGCGGCGACGCCGGCCTCCAGGGCGTCGGCCGGGGCCGCAGTGGCGATGCGCCAGTGACTGGCCTGGAGCAGGTCGGCGAGGGAGCCGCCGGGCGACTCGACGACCTCCACGACGTCGAGGCCGTCGGGCAGCGCCTCGTCGAGGAGGGCGTGCACCTCGGCGGGGACGACGACGGCGGCGAGGGCGATCTCGAGGTACTCGGCCTCGCTCGCCGAGCCCGTCGGCGCGGCGTTGGCGTACGAGATCCGGGGGTGCGGGTTGAAGCCCGACGAGTAGGCCATCGGGATCCGGGCACGGAAGACGGCGCGCTCGAAGGCCCGGCTGAAGTCGCGGTGGCTGGTGAAGCGCAGCCGTCCGCGCTTGGTGTAGCGGATGCGGAGGCGCTGGACGGGCGGGGCTTGCTGCTCGGGCTGGTCACGCACGGAGGACAGGGTACGGACTGCTCGCCGCCTCCTGCCGCATCGCCGTCGAGGGGTAGACGGTGCCGACCCTCGTGCCGTCGAGCCAGCGGCCGAGGCGGTCGGCCTCGACGCGCAAAGCGGCCACCGCCTCTCCCGGCAGCGGCTCCAGCGGCCGCACCTCGACGGCGCCGTCGGGGTCCTGCACCCAGCAGCCCACGACGCGGCCGTCCCACCACGCCGTCGTGCCGGCGTTGCCGTTGCGGTCGAAGAGCGCCGCCCGGTGCTCCCCGAGGTAGAAGTCGCGCTCCTTCCAGCCCATCACCGTCGGGTCGAGCACGGGCAGGAGGGCCGCCCACGGCTCCGGCGTCGCTGCGTCCTCGAGCAGCGGGTCGCCGGCCGCCAGCCAGGCCGGGCGCCCGTCCTCGAGCGCGACCGCGACGGCTCCGACGTCGGCGAGCGCGCGCCGTACGGCACCCTTCGTCGCTCCCAGCCACCACACGACGTCGTCCTCCGTGCCCGGACCGAAGGTGCGGAGCCACGCGTCGACGAGGCGGGCGTAGCCGGTCTCCGGGTCGAGGGCCGGGGGTACGTCGCCGAGCCAGTCCGCCGTGGCCGTCCAGCGGGGCCGCGACAGGCGCCAGTGCTGCGTGTTGACGCCGCGCACGACGTGGGCCGACAGGCCGAGGTTGGTGAGCACCCGACCCGCCAGCTGCCGGATCTCCGGCGGCGCACCGTCGGTGCTCAGCTCGGGCAGGACGGCCCGCAGCTCCTGGGCGGTCAGCCCCGCGGGAGCGGCCGCCAGCGCGGCGAGCACCCGGGCGCGGGCGTCGTCGAGCCACGCGTGTCCGTCGGTTGCCAGACCGAGCGCCACGACGTCCTTCGCCACCCGGTTCCGCTCCGCCGCGAGCACCCGGGCGCTCGCGCTCCCCCACGCCGCGGGCAGGAGGTCGCGCGGGAAGACGAACAGGGTGCGGCGCATGGCGAGCTGCTTGACGACGGCCCGCGTCGCGTACAGCTCGTGGTCCACGGCCTCGCGGGTGAGGTCGCGCACACGGGCGTGCAACGAGAGGTGCACCGTCGCCGGCTCCGTGGCGTGCAGCACCGTCATCGCGCGCACGGCGGCGACCACGTCGTCGTACCGCCGAGCGGGAGCGATCCCGTGCCCCACCGCGATCCTTCTGCGCCGTTCCACGTCGGTGACCGTCCGGACCATGGTGGGATCATCGCGCACCCCGCGACCGGGGCTGCTGCCGAGATGCCTGCCGATGGAGCCCGTCCCGCGATGAGCGAGCCGCACGACCCGTACCGCCCCGACCTGACCAAGCCCGCACGGCCCGAGCAGCCCGGCCAGCCCGAGCCCTCCGCCCCGTCGTGGGCGCAGGGGCCGCAGCAGCCGGCGTGGGGCGCGACGTACCCCGGCGGTGCGCCCTCGCAGTGGGCACCGCAGAGCCCGTACGGCGCGCACCAGTCCCCGTCGCGCGACGGCGTCTCGCTCACCGGCTTCTTCTTCAGCCTCACCTGCTGCCTCGGCTTCTTCGGCATGATCCTCGGCCTCATCGGCCTGCGCCGCACGGGCCGCGGACGCCGCGAGGGCCGCTGGGCCGCGGTCTCCGCGATCGTCATCGGCGGCCTCGGCACCGTGGCCACGGGCCTCGCGATCTGGGGCGGCGTCTACTTCTTCAACAACGCACGCCTCGTGGAGGAGACGCGGGTCGGCGCGTGCTACGACCGGTTCATGGACGACTCGTCGTCCTTCCCGTTCCTCTCGCCGCAGGACTGCGACGAGCCGCACGACGGCGAGATGGTCGCGCTCACCGACCAGAGGGACGTCGACGACGCCTTCGCGTCCCTGGGCGTGGACCAGGAGGACGCCTCCGGCGCCCAGCGCCTCGAGGCGTGCGCGGTGCTCGCCCCCGCCCGGTATGCCGACGCCCTCGCCGGCGAAGGCATCCGCGCCCGGTTCCTCGCGGACGAGGAGTTCCCGAGCGGCAGCGACACGGTCGGCTGCTTCGTCGAGTCCGCCGACGGCGACCCGCTCCGCGATCCGTTGATCGACTGACGGTTCGCGCGGGGCTCCGTGGGGGAGCATGCGCCCCGATCAGGGAGCAGACGACCCAGGAGCGACCCGCATGAGCGACCCCCAGGACCCCTACCGGCCCGACCTCTCGAAGCCGGCGGGCCCGCCGCAGCCCCAGCAGCCGCCGCAGTGGGGGCAGCAGTCACCCGGGCAGCAGTCACCCGGGCAGTCGGGGTACGGGCAGCAGGGTTACGGCCAGCAGGGTTACGGCCAGCAGGGCCAGTACGGCGCCAGCTATCCCGCGGCGGGGCCGGGGCAGCAGTGGGGCGGGAGCCCGTACGGCGCGCACCAGCCCCCGTCGACCGACGGCCTGTCGATCACGGCGTTCGTGCTGAGCCTGACCTGCTGCCTGTCGTTCATCGGCATGATCCTCGGCTTCGTCGGCCTGAGCCGCACGAAGAACGGGCAGCGCAAGGGACGGTGGGCCGCGGTCTCCGCGATCGTGATCGGTGCGCTCGCCACCCTCAGCGCGGCTGCGGTGTTCGTGTTCGCGATCATCCTCGGCGACCGGTCGATGATGCCCAGCGACGCCGAGGTCGGCCAGTGCGGCAACATCCTCAACGAGGACCGCGACACCATCCAGCTGCTCGAGAAGGACTGCGACTCCTCGCACGACATCGAGGTGGTCCACGTCGGCACCTACGACGACATCGAGGACTCCTCGTTCCTGCCCTCGAACCCCGACGACCTCACCGACGCCGGGATCGCGTTCGGCGTCTGCACCGACCTGATGCCCGCCGACGACGTGGCGACGCTCGCCGAGACCGACGACCTCCGCTTCGGCATCGTCACCGAGGACACGTCCCCGTCGGGCACCGACCCGTTCTTCTGCTACGTCGAGCTCCCCGGCGACGAGAAGCTCGACGCCCCGCTGCTCGACTGAGCAACGGGGCGCCGGGGGCGTCGCGGAACGGGGGCTCAGCGTCAGCGCACCGTGAAGCTGCGCTCCTGGCCGGCGCCGAGGGCCAGCGGGCCCCCGGAGTAGGACACCGTCATCCGGTAGGTGCCGCGCGGCAGCGCCGGGAGCTGGAGGCGGTGGAGGCCACCCGAGAGCGTGCGGGCGTTGGAGTTCCACACCTGGCGTCCGTCGGCGCGGTAGACGCGGATGCCGATCGAGCCGGCCGGGCGGGCGACGGCGGCCTTGCCGTTGCCGTGGAACGCCGCACCGACGAGCAGGTTGCCCGCCGTGCGGGTGGTCGGCATCCGGCTGATCGAGTTGCCGACGATCGTCTGGCCCTTGTAGACGTCGAACCGGCTGGTCTGGCGGGTGCCGTCGCCGGCGCCGTCCGTGGCGAGCGTGAACGTCGCGGTGTAGCTGCCGGGAGCCAGGCCCGCGGGCACCCGGAACGACGCCCGGCCGTGACTGATCGTCATGGACTGCGGGGCGCCGACACCGGTGAGGGTGACGGTGCCGGCCCCGTCGGCGACGCCGCTGACGCTGACGCCGATCCAGGTGGTCGTGGCGTAACGCTGTCCGGTGGAGCCCGCGAAGGTCAGCGCGACCGGGGCGGACGGCGTACCCGTCGGGTCCTGCGTCGGCGCCGGCTGGGTCGGCGTCGGGGTGGTCGGAGCAGGCTCGACCGGGTCGGGGGTCGGGTCGGGGGTCGGTGCCGGCTCGGTCGGGTCGGGCGTCGGAGCGGTCGGACCGGGGTCGGTCGCCGGGCCGGGGCAGGCGGTGACGCTGCCGTGGAAGGCGCGGTCGGTGCTGCCCGAACGGCTGGTCTCGCTCCACAGCACGGTCACGTTGCTGACGCCGAGCGCGGAGAAGTCGAACGCGGCGGGCGCCGTCGCGGTCCAACCGTCGATCGTGCCGCCCTCGACCTGGCGGACGCCCTCGTAGGAGCGCGTGCCGTTGCCCCGGCGGTAGGAGATGTCGGTGATCCGCACGTCGGTCGCGGTCGGCGCGAACCGCACGACGCAGCCGGCGACCGTCGTGGTCGTGCCACGCGTGCCGGTGCCGACGACGCAGTCGAACGTGTCGAGCGGGGCGCTGCTCCACCAGGCGGCGTCGGGGTCGGCGGCGTTGCGCGCGTCGTACGTCGCGGTCGCACCCCCCGCCGTCACCGTCGCGCTGGCACCGGCCCCGGACAGGGTGAGCGGCGCCGAGGCGGCGCGGCCGGCCGCGCCGTCGACGTACACGTCCACGGGGGCCGCGAAGCGGCTGGTGAAGGTGACGTCGCAGCCGTCGACGGTGGTGGTGACGAGGTCGGCGGCGCGGGCGGGGCCGAGGTACCACTCCCAGGACAGCTCGTCGGGCTCCACGAGCGTGTGGCCCGCTGCCGGGACGGCCTTGAGGTAGACGCTTCCGGTCACGCCGTCCGAGGCAGCCGGCACCGTGACCCGGCCGGTCACGGGCGCACCGCTCGCGTTGACGTAGGTGACGCCCGGGACGCTGGGCACCTCGACGGTGTTCCAGGCGACGTACGTCGGAGCGGCCGGGCGTACGGCCGACGGGTCCCCCGCCGTGGCCGGTGTGCCCGTGCCCGCGAACGCCAGGGCGGCCACGACCGCCGCGACCGTGCCCGTGACGCCCAGGGCAGCGCCCGCACGTGCTCGATTCCTCATGCCGTCTCCCGAGTCGGTGGGTGCTCAGGAGCCATGTTCGGCCGGTCGAAGGCGATCTGGAGGGAAACTTGAGAATCAGTCGATTGATCTTGTGGTGGGCGGCCGCCGGACCGAGAACTGTGCGGCTGCGCCATCGCCCGCCGCGTGCTGCCTGCCCCAGGTGCACAGTTCCGACCCGGCAGCCCGACCCTCAGCGCACGTCGTCCGGCGCGCGGCGCACGAGCAGGCCGTCGGCCGGCACGAAGCCGTGCCGGCCGCAGAGTGACACGCTCTCCGGCGACGGGCTCAGCACGACCCGGGCCCAGCGCTCGGCATCGGCGTGGGCGGTGCAGGCGGCGAGCAGCGCGGCCCCGGCACCCGCGCCGCGGGCGGAGGGCAGGACGTACAGGTTCGCGAGGTAGCCCCACGCGGTCGGACGCACCCGCTCGGGTCGCGCCGGCGTCGGCATCCGCTCGAACTCGAGCACGTTGAGCATGCCGACCGACTCGCCCGCGACCTCCGCCAGCCAGGTGACGCGCTGGTCGCGCTCCCGGTCCCACCAGGAGTCGAAACGGACGTCGAAGGTCGGATCGTCGAGCGCACGACCCGCGTCCTCCTCCGACCAGGCACGCCGCAGCGACCGGACCGCGGCCCGGTCGGCCGCGTCGAGGGGGGCGACGCGCCGTACGGTCGCCGTCACACCACCGACAGCGGCAGCAGCGTGCGTCCCGTCGGGCCGATCTGGATCTCGGTGTTCATCTCCGGGCACACCCCGCAGTCGTAGCACGGCGTCCAACGGCAGTCCTCGACCTCGACGTCGCTCGACCCGTCGGCCACGGCGAGCGCGTCCTCCCAGTCGGCCCACAGCCAGTCCTTGTCGAGACCGGAGTCGAGGTGGTCCCAGGGCAGGACCTCGTCGTAGCCGCGCTCCCGCGTCGTGAACCACGCCAGGTCGACGCCGGTGCCGGCCAGCGCCTGCGCGGCGCTCGTCTCCCAGCGGTCGAACGAGAAGTGCTCGCTCCAGCCGTCGAAGCGGCCGCCGTCGCGCCACACGGCCTCGATGACCCGGCCGACGCGCCGGTCACCGCGCGAGAGCAGTCCCTCGATGATCCCGGGACGGCCGTCGTGGTAGCGGAAGCCGATCGCGCGCCCGTACTTCTTGTCCGCCCGCACCGTGTCGCGCAGCTGCTTGAGGCGCTCGTCGGTGGTCTCGTGGTCGAGCTGCGAGGCCCACTGGAACGGCGTGTGCGGCTTGGGCACGAACCCGCCGATCGAGACGGTGCAGCGCACGTCGTTGCGGCCCGAGACCTCGCGGCCCTTCGCGATCACGCGCTTCGCGAGGTCGGCGATCTGCAGCACGTCCTCGTCGGTCTCCGTGGGGAGGCCGCACATGAAGTAGAGCTTCACCTGGCGCCAGCCGTGGGAGTACGCCGCGGCGACCGTCGCGATCAGGTCGTCCTCGGTCACCATCTTGTTGATGACCTTGCGCATCCGCTCGCTGCCGCCCTCGGGCGCGAAGGTCAGGCCGGAGCGGCGGCCGTTGCGCGAGAACTCGTTGGCGAGGTTGATGTTGAAGGCGTCGACGCGCGTCGAGGGCAGGGACAGGGAGACGTTCGAGCCCTCGTAGCGGTCGGCGAGCCCCTTCGCGACATCGCCGATCTCGGTGTGGTCGGCGCTCGAGAGGGACAGCAGGCCGACCTCCTCGAAGCCCGACTTGCGGATGCCGTTCTCGACCATGTTGCCGATGGTCTCGATGGAGCGCTCCCGCACGGGGCGCGTGATCATGCCGGCCTGGCAGAACCGGCAGCCGCGCGTGCAGCCGCGGAAGATCTCCACCGAGAACCGCTCGTGGACGGTCTCCGCCAGCGGCACCAGCGGCTTCGCCGGGTAGGGCCACGCGTCGAGGTCCATGAGCGTGTGCTTGCGCACCCGGTGCGGCACGCCGGCCAGAGCCGGCTCGTAGGCGGTGATGGTGCCGTCCGCGCCGTACGCCACCGAGTAGAACTTCGGGACGTAGACGTTGCCCGTGACCGCGAGGCGCCGCAGCAGCTCGTCGCGGCCCGAGAGCCCCAGCTCGTCGTTGCCGGGGCGGCCCTGGCCCTTCCACTCCCGCACGACCTCGGAGATCGCGAGCACGACCTCCTCGCCGTCGCCGAGCACGGCCGCGTCGAGGAAGTCCGCGATCGGCTCCGGGTTGAAGGCCGCGTGGCCGCCGGCGAGCACGACCGGGTCCTCGGCGCCGCGGTCCACCGCGTGCAGCGGGATGCCCGCCAGGTCGAGCGCGGTGAGCATGTTGGTGTAGCCGAGCTCCGTGGAGAAGCTCAGGCCGAAGACGTCGAACGCCCGCACCGGGCGGTGCGCGTCGACGGTGAACTGCGGGATCGGGCCGTGGGCGTCACCGGCGCGCAGCACGGCCTCCATGTCGGGCCACACCGAGTAGGTGCGCTCCGCGACGATCCAGTCCCGCTCGTTGAGCACCTCGTAGAGGATCTGCACGCCCTGGTTGGGCAGGCCGACCTCGTAGGCGTCGGGGTACATCAGCGCCCAGCGCACCGTCGGACCCGTGCCCGCCTGTTCGCCGCAGTCCCAGTCCTTCACGGTCGAGTTGAGCTCTCCACCGACGTACTGGATCGGCTTCGAGACGCCCGCGAGCTTCGGCTCGAGACGGGCGAAGACGGACTCGGGGACGGAGTCGGTCAGGGAGGACATGGCCCCCAGGGTACGGCGCCGCCGCGCGCGGGGCCTACTTCACCACCGTCAGCGTGAACGCCGCGGAGCCCGACATCGCCAGGTTCGGCGACGTCGGCAGGAAGTAGGCCCGCAGCGGGTAGCTGCCGGGCTTGATCTTCGGGAGCGTGCGTCGACGTGACCGTCGCCGGCGAGACGCCGCCCCCGATGCTGGTCGCGAGCTTGGCGACGGTGCGCGCCGCCGACCGGGCACTCGTCGTACCACCCTGCGGCGTCGTCGCCCGCACCTCCACGGACAGCGACTGGTTGGCCTCCCCCACCGGCACGAGGTGGGTCTTCGCCGTCGCGCCGACGATCGGCTGGCCGTTCTTGAACCACTGGTAGGAGTAGCTGAGGCCGCTCGTGTCCCACGTGCCGTCGGTGGCGGTGACCACCGAGGTGAGGGAGTCCCACTCCGTCGACGAGCTCCAGCGCGCCAGCGTGACGTCGATGCCGGCGATCGGCGAACCACCGGGCGTCCGGATCGTGCCGGTGATCGTGCTGACGCCCGCCGCCTGGGCCGGCGGCGCGAGCGCCCCGGTGACGACGAGGGCGGGCACGACGAGCGCCAGGACGGCGAGCAGGGTGCGGAGGCGGTGGCGCGCATGGTGACTCCCTCGGGACGCCGGACGGCAGCGGCATCATGCGCCTGCTGCGGGCCCGGCGCGAGGGGTGCGGGGGCTTCTTTACCGAGGCGCGTCGAGTTGGCTGAAACGCGCCGTACCGAGCGTCGACTTGGCTGAAACGCTCGCGTGCACTGCACGTTTCAGCCAACTCGGCGCACCGGCGCGCGCACTTCAGCCAACTCGGCGCATCGGCGCGCGCACTTCGACCAACTCGGCGCGGGTCAGGTGAGACGCGCGCCGACGGCGTAGCGCGCGCGGCCGGGGTCGGCCTCGCCGCGGGCGCCGTTGCGCAGGTGGATGCTCTGGAGCACGCCGACGGCCAGCATGACCGCGAAGAGCGACGAGCCGCCGTAGGAGACGAACGGCAGCGGCACGCCCGTCACCGGCATGATCCCCAGGCACATCCCGACGTTCTGGAACGCCTGGAACCCGAACCAGCAGGCGATGCCACCCGCGGCGACCCGCCCGAACGCGTCGTCGGAGACCGTCGCGATCCGCAGCGCCCGCCACACGACGAGGGCCAGCAGGGCGACGATGAGGCCGGCGCCGACGAGCCCGAGCTCCTCCCCCGCGACCGTGAAGATGAAGTCGGTCTGCTGCTCGGGCACGAAGCCGGAGCGCGTCTGCGAGCCGTCGAAGAGGCCCTGGCCGAACACGCCGCCGTTGCCGATCGCGATGCGGGACTGCTCGACGTTGTAGCCGGCGCCGCGCGGGTCGAGGTCGGGGTTCGTGAAGGCGAGGAAGCGGTCGACCTGGTAGGGCTTGAGCACCCCGGCGGCGACCGCCGCGACGGCTCCCGCGGCGCCCACCCCGAGCAGGCCGAGCAACCACCGCCGGGGCGCCCCCGCGATCGCGAGCACGCCGAGCACCGTCGCGGTGAGCACGAGCATCGTGCCGAGGTCGGGCTGCCCGAGGATGAGCACGGCCGGCACGGCGGCGATCGCGAGCATGCCGATCACCTCGCGGCTGCCGACCGCGCGCCGCCACGTCGCCTGGGCGCGCTCGGCGACGAGCAGCGCCATGCCGATGACCACGGCGAGCTTCGCGAACTCCGCCGGCTGGATCGACATGCCCGCGATCCGCAGCCACGAGCGGGAGCCGTTGATCGTCGAGCCCATCACCAGCACGAGCACGAGACCCACGACGGACACGACGTAGACCAGGGGTGCCACGATCCGCAGCCACCGGTGGTCGGTGGCGACCACGACGACCGCGAGCACGACGCCGATCGCGACGTTGACGAGCTGGCGCCGCAGGAACGCCGTCGAGTCGTCGCCGACCAACGACGCCCGCGTCGCGGTCGCCGACCAGACGAGGAGGGTGCCGACGACGAGCAGCGCCGCGACGGCCGCCAGGAGCACCCAGTCGAGACCGGGGATCCGGGCGGTGGTCGTCCGCGGCGAGCGGCCGGAGAGCGGCAGGACCGTCACGACGCCTCCTGCGGGTCGCGCGCGGGCGGCAGGATCGAGCCGTCCGGGGTGAAGGTCGGGAGCGCGTCGGTGGCGACGACCCCGGGGATCGCGGAGGTGGCGGCGTCGACCACCTCGCCCTGCACGCCGTACAGCGACTCCCAGATCGCCCGCACCGCGGGACCGGAGGTGCCCGAGCCGGTGCCGCCCTGCGACACCATCATCACGACGACGTAGTCGTCGGAGTACGACGCGACCCACGACGTCGACTGCTTGCCGTAGACCTCCGCCGATCCCGTCTTCGAGCGCACCACGACGTCGTCGAGCGGGAACCCGGTCATGCGCCAGGCCATCGTGCCCTGGCGGGTGACGCCCTGGAGCGCACCGTCGATGTAGTCGACGACGGCGGACGGCACCTCCACCGTGCCCTTGACCTGCGGCGCGATCTCCCGGACCAGGTCGCCCTCGGGGGTGACGACGGCCTTCGCGACCCGCGGCTCGTAGAGCGTGCCGCCGTTGGCGAGCGCCGCGTAGGCGTCGGCGAGCTGGAGCGGGGTGACGATCGTGTCGCCCTGGCCGATCGAGAAGTTCACCGCGTCACCGGCCCGGTAGGCGAAGCCCTCCGCGCAGAACTCGCGGGCGAAGCGGTGCTGGAAGTCGTTGCCGTCCTCCTCGGCGAGGCCGCAGTAGAAGTCCTTCTGCGCCTCGTAGTACTCCCGCTTCCACGCCCGGTCCGCGATCCGGCCCGACGCCTCGCCCGGGAGGTCGACGCCCGTGGCGGTGCCGAAGCCCCACTCCTTGGCCTCGTCGACCAGCGGGTCGAACGCGTCCACGTCGTCCACGTCGGAGCCGTAGGTGGCCCAGTAGTCGTAGCCGATCCGGTAGAAGAACGTGTTGCAGGAGACCTCGAGCGCCTTGTCGAAGCCGATCGAGCCGTAGGCCCCGGACTCGTAGTTCCGGAAGTCGCGGTTGCCGACCCGCAGGCTCGAGGAGCAGTCGAGGCGGCTGTCGGTGGAGTAGCCGTTCTCCAGCGCACCGGCCGTCATGAACGGCTTCCACGTGGAGCCGGGCGCGAACTGGCCCTGGGTCGCGCGGGACAGCAGCGGGGTGCCGGCCTCCTCGGAGTAGAGCGTGTCGAGGTCGGCCTGCGAGATGCCGCCCGTCCACACCCCGGGGTCGTAGGTCGGCTGGCTCGCCATCGCGACGATGCGGCCCGTGTCGGCCTCCATGACCACGACGGCCCCCGAGTCCGCCACGTAGTTGCGACCGGTCACCGTGTCGCGCGTGTTCCGGGCGGTCTCGATGGTCGTGGCGAGCTGCTGCTCGACGACGGACTGCACCTGGGCGTCGATGGAGGTCACGAGCGTGTCGCCGGGGGTCGCCTCGACCTCCGAGTCGTCGCCGATCACCTGGCCCATGGAGTCGACCGCGACGCGGCGGTAGCCGGGCATCCCGCGCAACCACGCGTCGTACTCCTGCTCGATCCCCGCACGCCCCACCACCGAGGCGCCGTTGACGGACGCGTCGTCCGCGTCCTCGGCGGCGTCGAGCTCGCTCTCCGTGATCGGGCTGAGGTAGCCGAGGAGGTGGGCGGCGTTGACCCCGTACGGCGAGGGGTAGTCCCGCACCGTCTGCTCGTCGACCACGACGGCCGGGTAGTCCTCGGGCTGCTCGCGGATGGCGAGCGCGACCTCGCGGTCGACGTCGACCGCGACGGGGACGGGCTGGTACGGCGATCCGTTCCAGCAGGAGCCCTCGACCGAGCCGGCGTCGCCGCAGTCGAGGAGGGCGGCGTCGAGCGCGGCGCGCTCCAGCCCCACGGCCCCCGCGACCCGGTCGAGCAGGACCTCCGCGGCGTCGTCGTCCATGCGGCCGAGGACACTGCGGTCGACCGCGACGGCCCAGGCCGTGCGGTTCGCGACGAGCGGGCGGCCCTGGGCGTCGACGATGAGGCCGCGCTGCGGCTGCACGACGATGTCGCGCACCGACTGCGACGCGGCCTTGGCCTGGTAGGCCTCGCCGTCGAGGACCTGGACGTACCAGAGCCGCGCGAGCAGCGTGCCGAACAGGGCGAGCACGAGCGCCTGCACGACGATCAGCCGGAGGCGGCTGCGCTGCGCGCCGGGGCTCTCCGGGGTGGCGCGGCGCGCCGGGGAGGCAGCCATCAGGCGAACCGCCGCTGGGGCTCGAAGCGCGTGAGCAGCACCAGCAGGGGCAGCAGCACCAGCGGCGCGACCACGACGTCGCTGACGAGGCCGACGCCGACCGCCGCGAGCACCTCGCCCATCGACGTCGCCGGGTCCTGCATGACGACGCCGAGCAGCGCGAACACCGACGACCCGACGAACGAGGCGGCGGCGGCGGTCAGGAGCACCACCGGCAGCGTGGGCCGCTCGTCGCGGCGGACGCTGCCCGCGACGTACCCCACCACCATCAGCGCGAGCGCCCAGCGCCCGGCGAGGTGGTCGGCGGGCGGCGCGAGGTCGAGGGCGAGGCCCGCGCAGAAGCCGAGGATGACGCCGACGTTCGGTCCGCGGGTGAGCGCGGCGGCGACCACGACGAGGAGCACGAGGTTGGGCACGACGCCGCGCCACGACAGGTGCGGGAGCAGCGCCGCCTGGAGCACCACGGCGAGCAGGACGGCGAGCGCGGTCACCCCGGCGCGACCGGCGTTCACCGGCGGATCCCGTCGGGACCGATGAGGGCGCGGTCGCTCTCGGTGTCGGCGGGCACGACGACGCCCACCGTGTCGAGGCTGCTGAAGTCGACGAACGGCTCGATCACCGCGCGCTTCGTGGTGTCGCGCGGGGTGGAGAACAGCTCGGAGACGGTGCCGATGGGCACGCCCGCGACGTACGGACCCCCGTTGCCGCTGCCCCACGTCAGCACGACGTCGCCCTCGGCCGGGACGACCGAGGTGTCCACGAGCTCGAGGTCGAGGCGGCTGGGCTCGGAGAGCGAGCCGCCGCCGGACAGGAAGCCGACCTCGCTCGAGCTGCCGACGCGCGCGCCGACGGTCGAGTCCACGTCGACCACGAGCAGGACGGTCGCCGTCGTGCGGGTCACGGCGACCACACGGCCGACCAGGCCGGCGGACGCCACGACGGTCATGTCGGGCTGGACGCCCGAGGAGGTGCCGGCGTCGATGGTGACGGTGCGGGTGAAGGACCGGGCCGCGCCGTACGCGACCACGCGCGCCGGCACGAGGTCGAGCTGCTGGGCGGCGGCCGCGGTGAGGAGGCCGTCGTACTCGGCCAGTCGCGCGCGGTCGAGCGGGTCCGTGCCCAGACGACCCTCGAGCTCGGCGTTGGCGGCCTCCGCGGCGGCGAGCTCCTCGCGCAGCGACTCCTGCGTGCGGAACCACTCGGGGATGGCCGCGACGGGCCGCACGATCGTCGACGCCACGGTCTCCAGCGGGCCGACGACCTCGCCGACGACGGTGCGGGCGGGCTCGACGGGCGAGCTGTCGCCGCCGAGGTGGTCGAGCGTCATGAGGGAGAGGCCCGTGATCGCCAGCGCGGCGACGAGGGCGCGCGGGGGGCGCCGCTCGAGCGCGTCGCCCGGTGACCACGACGCGGTGAGCGGCCAGCGGCGGAGGCGGGCGAGACCGCGGGGGCCGGGTCGGCCGGAGCGGCCTCGGTCGGGGCGGCCCCGGTCGGGGGACGGGCCGTCGGGGCCCGACACCGGGGGAAGGGGGGTCCGGAGGGCCACCGTCAGTACCTCCGGCGGTCCGAGACGAGCACCGCCTGCAGGGCCTCGAACTCCTCGACGCAGCGGCCGGCCCCCAGCGCGACCGAGGTCAGCGGGTTCTCGGCGACGTGGACGGGCATGCCGGTCTCGTGGCGGATCCGCTCGTCGAGACCGCGCAGCAGGGCGCCGCCACCGGTGAGCACGATGCCGCGGTCCATGATGTCGCCGGCCAGCTCGGGGGGCGTCTGGTCGAGGGTGACGCGCACGGCGTCGACGATCGCGTGGACGGGCTCCTCGAGCGCCTGGCGGATCTCCGCGGTGCTGACGCTCACGGTGCGCGGCAGGCCGGAGACGAGGTCGCGACCCCGCACCTCGACCTCGGGCTCCGCGGACGACGGGAACGCCGAGCCGACGGTCTCCTTGATCTCCTCGGCCGTGCGCTCGCCGAGGAGCAGCGAGTGCTCCTTCTTCATCCACGCGATGACGGCCTGGTCGAGGTCGTCGCCGGCGGTGCGGATGGACAGCGACGTGACGATGCCGCCGAGGGAGATGACGGCCACCTCGGTCGTGCCGCCGCCGACGTCGACGACCATGTTGCCGGTCGCCTCGTGCACCGGCAGGCCCGCGCCGATCGCGGCCGCCATGGGCTCCTCGACGATGTAGACCCGCCGCGCCCCCGCCTGGTAGCCCGCCTCCTTGACGGCCCGCTGCTCCACCGCGGTGATGCCGCTCGGCACGCACACGACGAGCCGCGGCTTCGCCAGGTAGCGCCGCTTGTGCACCGCCTGGATGAAGTAGCGCAGCATCTGCTCGCAGGCCTCGAAGTCGGCGATGACGCCGTCCTTCAGCGGACGGATCGGGGTGATCGTGTCGGGGGCGCGGCCGATCATCCGCTTGGCCTCGTGCCCGACCGCGACGATCTCCTGCGTCATCGTGTTCAGGGCGACGACCGACGGTTCGTCGAGCAGCACGCCCTTGCCACGCACGTAGACGAGCGTGTTCGCCGTGCCGAGGTCGACCGCCATGTCGCGGCCGATGACGCCTCTCATCATCCGGTGTGCCTCGCTCTGGGTGGGGCCCGGGGAGAGCCCGATGGGGAAGTGGGGGCCGACGAGCAGCCGTACCCGAGCGTCGAGAGTAGGAGCGCCGGTGCGGCTCAGCGGGGAGGCACGCCGGTACGTCGTGGGTCGGGTGGCGGCGCGTCGTGGCACTGCTCGGGGCGGGTACGGCGCCGGCCGGCCCTGTACTGGTCACGAACCGCAGGCGTTCGGCGCGATCGGCGTGCTGCACGCGACCAGTTCGTGCGCCCCACCCGCCCGGCCCGCCGGGCTGTTCCGGTCTGGCCGACGCACGCGCGCTACCGGGCGCGGTCGACGCGCCCCTCGTCCCACACGGGGGCGGCGGACTCGTAGACGGTGCCGTCGGCGCCGTACACGAGGAAGCGGTCGAAGCCGCGCGCGAACCAGCGGTCGTGGGTGACGGCCAGCACGGTGCCCTCGAACGCGGCGAGGCCCTCCTCGAGCGCCTCGGCGGACGCGACGTCGAGGTTGTCCGTGGGCTCGTCGAGGAGCAGGAGGGTCGCGCCCGACAGCTCGAGGAGCAGGACCTGGAACCGGGCCTGCTGGCCGCCGGAGAGCGACTCGTAGGGCTGGTCGGCGCTCGCGGCGAGCTCGTAGCGGTCGAGCACCCGTGCCGCCTGCTCCCGGCCCATGCCGCCGCGGCCGTGGGGCGAGCCGTCGCCGCGGTGCAGGATCTCGGTGAGCGTGCGGCCGACGAGCTCGGGGTGCTCGTGCGTCTGCACGAACCAGCCCGGCCGCACGCGGGCGCCCAGGCGGGCGAGCCCGGTGTGCGGGACGGGGGCGGGCGGGGTGTCGCCGACCGGACGGTGCTCGACGTCGGGGTCGGTGCCGCCGGCCGCGAGCAGGCGGAGGAAGTGCGACTTGCCCGACCCGTTCGACCCGAGGACGGCGACGCGCTCCCCGAACCACACCTCCAGGTCGAAGGGGTCCATGAGCCCCGTCAGCCCCAGCTGCTCGCAGACGACCGCACGCTTGCCCGTGCGGCCGCCCTTCAGCCGCATCGTCACCTGCTGCTCCCGCGGCTGCGCGGTCGGCGGACCCGCCGACTCGAACTTCGCGAGCCGTGTCTGTGCGGCCTTGTAGGCGCCGGCCATCCCGTCGTTGAACTCCGACTTCACCCGCAGCCGGTGCACGAGCGCCTTCAGCTTCGCGTGCTCCTCGTCCCAGCGGCGCCGCAGCTCCTCGAAGCGCTCGAAGCGGTCGCGGCGCGCCTCGTGGTAGCTGCCGAACCCGCCCGGGTGGGTCCACACCGAGTTGCCCGCGCCGGCGCTGCCGAGCTCGACCGTGACGACGCGCGTCGCCGCGTTGGCGAGCAGCTCGCGGTCGTGGCTGACGAGCAGGATCGTCTTGCTCGACGCCGCGATGCGCTGCTCGAGCCAGATCTTGCCCGGTACGTCGAGGTAGTTGTCCGGCTCGTCGAGGAGGAGCACCTCGTCGGGACCGCGGAGGAGGTACTCCAGCACGAGGCGCTTCTGCTCCCCGCCCGACAGCGTGCGGAGCAGGCGGTGGCGGGCCCGGTCGTAGGGCACGCCCAGCGCGGCGACCGTGCAGGTGTCCCAGACGACCTCGATCTCGTAGCCGCCGGCGTCCGCGAGCTCGGCCAGCGCCGACGCGTAGCGCATCTGCGTCGGCTCGTCGTCCGTCTCCATGAGCGCCAGCTCGCAGGCGTCGACCGCGGCGAGGGCGGCCCGCACCCGCTCCGGTGCGACCGAGGCGAGGAGGTCGCCCACCGTCGGGTCGACGACCTCGCCGGTGTCGTCCCCCGCCCCCGTGCGCACCACGCCCTGGCCGACGAACTGGCGCATCACCCCGAGTCCGCCGGACCGCGTCACGGCGCCCTCGTGGGGCACCAGGTCGCCCGTGACGATCCGGAGCAGCGTCGTCTTGCCCGCGCCGTTCGCGCCGACGAGCGCGACCTTCTGCCCGTCGCCGACCCGGAACGAGACGTCCGCGAGCAGCACCCGCCCGTCCGGCAGCTCGTAGCGCACCCCGGCGACGTCCACGTGACCCACGGGGAGCCATCATCCGGACCCCGGCCGCGACGCGCCACCCGGTTTACCCTGCTCCGGTGCCGCTCGCCGTCTCCTCCCTCCACCGCTACCCCGTGAAGTCCATGCGCGCCGACGACCTGGACACCGCGACCGTCGAGCCGTGGGGCCTCGCCGGCGACCGGCGCTGGATGGTCGTCGAGGCCGCCGAGGCGCGGGGCGGCCGCGGGCCCGGCACCTTCGTCTCCGCCCGCACCGACCCCGCGCTCCTGCTGGTGCGCGCCCGGCTGCTGGAGGACGGCGGGCTCGAGCTCGTCACGGGGGACGGCGCGGCCTCCTCGTCGGTCACCGTGCGCGTCCCCGACCCGACCGACCAGCTGCCCGTGCAGGTGTGGGGCTCGTCGCTGACGGCCGCGCCCCAGCCCGCCGCGGACGCGTGGCTCAGCGACCTGCTCGAGCGGCCCGTCCGGCTCGTGCACCTCGACGACCCGACCCGCCGCCCCACCAGCCCCGACTTCTCGGCACCGGGCGACCGCGTCTCCTTCGCCGACGGCTACCCGCTCCTCGTCACCACGACCGCCTCCCTGGCGGCCCTCAACGACGCGATCGCCGAGGACACGCAGGGCGCCGGCGACCCGATGACGATGGCCCGCTTCCGCCCCAATCTCGTCGTGACCGGCGACGGGGACGGCGCCGAGCCCGCCTGGGCCGAGGACGACTGGCGCCGCGTCCGCGTCGGCGACACCGTCTTCCGTGCGGTCAAGGGCTGCGCCCGCTGCGTCATGACGACCTTCGACCCGGACACCGCCGCACGCGGTCGCGAACCGATGCGCACCCTCGCGCGGCTGCGCCGCTTCGACGGCGGCGTCTGGTTCGGCGTCAACCTGGTGCCCGACCTGCCCCGCCCCACCGACCGCGCGACCGACGGCGCGACCTCGCGGCTCGTCCTCCGTCCCGGCGACGAGGTCGAGGTGCTGGAGCGCGTCCCGGCCGGCGCCGGTCCGCTGCGCTCCCCCGCCTGAGCACGCACTCACCCCGCCCCGTCCCGCGCTCCGAGACCGGCGGATGCCGATCTGGTAGGCATGGCGCAGGTCACACGAGCCCCGCCCCGGACCAGCACAGGAAGGCCCCGCCCATGCCCGCATCCCCCGGTCTCGCCGGCAAGACCGCACTCGTCACCGGCGCCAGCCGGGGCATCGGTCTGGCCATCGCCCAGCGCCTCGTCGACGAGGGCGCGCGGGTCGTCATCACGGCCCGCAAGCCGGACGCGCTGCAGGCCGCGGTCGCCGAGCTGGGCGGCCCGTCGAAGGCGCTCGGCATCCCCGGACGGGCCGACGACCCGGAGCACCAGGCCGACGCCGTCGCGCGCGCGATCGAGACCTTCGGCAGTCTCGACCTGCTCGTCAACAACACGGGCATCAACCCGACCTACGGCACGCTCATGGAGCTCGACCTCGACGCCGCGCGCAAGATCCTCGAGGTCAACGCGATCGGCACGCTCGCCTGGACCCAGCACGCCGTCGGCGCCTGGATGAAGGAGCACGGCGGGGCGATCGTCAACGTCGTCTCCGTCGCCGGCCTGCGCCCGGCCCCGGGCATCGCGTTCTACGGCGCCTCGAAGGCGCTGCTCGTGCACCTCACCGAGGAGCTCGCGGTCGAGCTCGGCCCCGAGATCCGTGTCAACGCGGTCGCGCCGGCCGTCGTGAAGACCCGGTTCGCGGAGGCGCTCTACTCCGGCCGCGAGGAGGAGGTCGCGGCGGCGTACCCCCTGAAGCGCCTCGGCGTCCCCGAGGACATCGCGGCCGCCGTCGCCCACCTGCTCTCCGACGACGCCTCGTGGACGACGGGCCAGACCCTCGTGCTCGACGGCGGCCTCACCCTGAACGGCGGCGTGTGAGCGCTCCCCCGCCCCCACCGGCCGACCGGCTCGCCGGTCTCGGGGTCGTCGTCACCGGCGCCGGGCGGGGCATCGGGCGGGCGCTCGCCGTGCGGGCGGCCGCCGAGGGTGCCCGGGTGGTCGTCAACGACCTCGACCCCGCGG
>DASWYU010000247.1:0-4242 GCA_036404795.1 Nocardioides sp.
CCCGTCCGCCGGCGCGCGAGGCGGGCGAGTCGACCCAGATGTCGGTGATCGCCAGGCCGACCCGTCGCCCCTGGCGCACGACGACGCCGGCGAGCAGCTCGCCGTACGCCATCTGCCCCGGCGGGGCGTAGTCCACGAACATCGTCAGCGCCAGCCGCCCGACGGGTCGCACGCCCGCCGGGAGCGGGGGGAGCGCACCGCGCAGCGACCACGCGGTGATCCACCCGCGCCCGGTGAGGTCCCAGGGCTGCGGTGGGTAGTCGGTCGCCGCGCTCACGCCGTCTCCCTCGTGCGGGTCGGCCCCAGCCGCAGCGCGGCGGGTGCGGTGGCGGGGACCACCGGGTGGCGCGGGGCCACGGGGTCGAGGCGCTCGTACGGCGCGCCCGGCGCCGGCCGCGGATCGGGCTCGCCCTGGTTGGGCCACAGGGACACGGCCCGCTCCGCGAGCGCCGTGATCGACAGCGATGGGTTGACGCCGAGGTTGGCGCAGAGCGCGGAGCCGTCGATGACGTGCAGCCCGGGGTGACCGTGCACCCGGTGGTAGGGGTCGATGACGCCGTCGGCCGCCGTCGCCCCCATCGGGCAGCCGCCGATGAAGTGACCGGTGGTCGGCACGTCGACGAGGTCGTTCCAGGCGCCCGCCGGGTCGCCGTCGATCTCCTCGGCGATCTGCCGCGCCAGCGCGTGGCCCGCGGGGATCCACACCGGGTTGGGCTCACCGGTGCCTGGCCGCGCCGTGAGCCGTCGGCTCGTCCCGCGGCCCAGGCGGCGACGCCGCAGGCCCGTCGTCAGCGAGTTGTCGAGCGATTGCATGACGAGCAGCACGATGGTGCGCTCCGACCAGCGTCGCGGGTCGTGGAAGGCCAGCAGCGAGCGCCGGTTGCGCCACATCTGGCGCAGCCCGATCCGCCACCGGAGCACGCCGGGCTCGGGGTCGGCGAGCGTCGCCATGAGCAGGGCCATCGCGTTGGACCCCGGCCCGTAGCGCACCGGCTCGACGTGGGTGGAGCCGTCGAGGTGGATCGAGGAGGTGATCGCGACGCCCTCGCTGAAGTCCGTCGTGCCGTGCCGGCCCGACCGCTTCGCCCGCACGCCGAGGATCGCCTCGGAGTTGGTGCGGGAGAGCTCTCCCAGTCGCGGCGAGACGTGGGGGAGCGAGCCCGACGCGCGGAGCCGGTGGAGCAGCTTCTGGGTGCCCAGCGCGGCCGCGGAGAAGACGACCTGGTCGGCGGTGAGGACGCGGCCCGCGCGCACCCCGCCCGACGGGCGCGTCGCCACGACGTACCCGCCCGTCGGCAGCGGGCGCACGTCCGTCACCGTCGTGAGCGCGTGCACCTCCGCGCCGGCGCGCTCCGCCAGGTGCAGGTAGTTCTTCACCAGCGTGTTCTTCGCCCCGACCCGGCAGCCCGTCATGCAGGAGCCGCAGTCGGTGCAGGTCGTGCGCTCGGGTCCGGCGCCGCCGAACCACGGGTCCGCGACCCGCTCGCCGGGGCCGACACCGTGGTCCTCGCCGCGGAGCACGCCGACGGGGGTCGGCACGAACGAGTCCGCGACGCCGAGAGCGGCGGCCGCGCCGTGCATCACCTCGTCGGAGCGCGTACGGCGCGGGTAGGTCGTCACCCCGAGCATCCGGCGCGCCTGGTCGTAGGGTGCGCGCAGCTCGGCGCGCCAGTCGGTGATGCCCGCCCAGGCGGGATCGTCGTAGAAGGCCGCGGGCGGCTCGTAGAGCGTGTTCGCGTAGACCAGCGACCCGCCGCCGACGCCCGCGCCGGAGAGCACCAGCACGTCGCCGAGCAGGTCCATCCGCTGGATGCCGCTCAGTCCGAGCCGCGGCGCGAACAGGTAGTCGCGCATCCGCCAGGAGGTCGTCGCGAGCTCGTCGTCGGCGAACCGCCGCCCCGCCTCGACGACGCCGACGCGGTATCCCTTCTCCGTCAGGCGCAGCGCGGTCACGCTGCCGCCGAAGCCCGAGCCGATGACGAGCACGTCGTAGTGGCTGCCGCTCATGCCGGCACCTCCTCGAAGTCCGCGGGCGCGAGCACGGCGAGGCGGCGCTGGTACTCCGCCACCGTGCCCGGCCAGTTGGTGGTGATGCGGCCGTCGCCGCCGGTCCGGTACCAGCTCGCGCACCCGGCCCAGACGCTGCCGGCGAGGCGGCGCTGCACCTCCGCGTCGTACGTCGCGGCCACCGCCGCCCGCACGTCGACGCCGCGGGCGCCCCGGTCCCGCGCCGCCGCGATCTCGGCGGCGAGCTGGGCGACGTAGTCGGCCTGCGGCTCGAGCATGCCGAGGATGCTGGAGCCGCCGAGGTTGGTGTTGGGGCCGTACATCAGGGCGAGCCCCGGGAACCCGGGCACGGTGACGCCGAGGTGGGCTCGTGCACCGTCGGTCCAGGTGTCGGCCAGTCGCGCGCCGTCGCGCCCGACGACCTCGAGGCCGCGCAGGAAGTCGGTGGCCGCGAACCCGGTGCCCCAGATGATCACGTCGGCGGGGCGGAGCACCCCGCTCTCGTCGACGACGCCGTCGGCGACGACGTGGCTCGCCCCCGCGGCCACCACGTCGACGTGCGGCTGGTCGAGCGCGGCGTACCAGTCGTTGGAGAACAGCAGCCGCTTGCAGCCGAGCGGGTCGGTCGGCTGCAGCCGCGCGCGCAGGTCCGGATCGCTCACCTGCCGGCGCAGCTGCCACGTCCACAGGCGACGCAGCGCCGCGGGCAGCCGGGAGCCCGCGAGCTCGCCCGTGAGCGCCCCGTTGAGCCACTCGGTGAGGTGCCAGACCGCGCGGCGCTCGAGGCGGCGGGCGAGCGCGGAGCGCATCAGCAGGGCGCGCACGGGCGCGGGGTAGGCGCCGTCGGGCTTCGGCACGACGTACGGCGCGGAGCGCTGCAGCACCGTCACCGACGCCGCGACCTCGGCGACCCGGGGCACGAACTGGATCGCGCTCGCGCCCGTGCCGACGACGACGACCCGCCGGCCGGCGAGGTCGACGTCGTGGCGCCAGGTCGCCGAGTGGAACGCTGCGCCCGCGAAGTCGCCCAGGCCGGGGAGGTCGGGCACGACCGGCTCGCTGAGCTGGCCGACCGCGGGCACGACGAGGTCGGCCTCGAGCACCTCGCCGGAGTCGAGGGTCACCCGCCAGCGGCCGTCGCCGTCGTCGTACGTCGCGGCCACCGCCGTCGTGCGCGTGCGCAGCAGGTCGCGGATCCCGCGCCGCTCCGCGACGTCGCGGAGGTAGGCCAGGATGTCGGGCTGCTCCGAGTAGAACCGCCGCCAGCCGGGGTTGGAGGCGAAGGAGAACGAGTAGAGGGCGGACGGCACGTCGCAGGCGGCGCCGGGATAGGTGTTGTCGCGCCACACGCCGCCGATGTCGTCGGCGCGCTCGAGCACGACGACGTCGACGCCCGCGGCCCGCAGGCGCAGGGCGGCCGCCAGGCCGGCGAACCCGGCGCCGACGACGACCGCGCGCAGGGGTGGGGGGACGGGGGAGGTCATGCACCGACCGTAGGGACGCGCCGCCGTGACGTGCGAGACATTCGCGGCCAGGTGATCCATGATTCCGGCCATGTTCTCCCCGACGGTCGCCCACGACTGGCACTTCCCCCGGTCGTCGACGGGCATCGGGGTCCTGCTCGCCTGGGCGCGCTCGGAGGGGATCGACGCCACGCCGCTCCTCGTGGGCACCGGGCTCGGCGTCGAGGACCTCGACGGACCCGATCGCGACGGGGGCGAGGTCACCGCCGACCAGGAGCTGACGGTGGTGCGGGCGCTGCTGCGGCGCCGGCCCGACGACCCGCCCGCGCGGCTGGGGTCGGCGATCGGGGCGTCCTACCACCTCGGCTCGTTCGGGGTCTTCGGCTTCGCGATGCTCGCCAGCCCGACGCTGCTGCACGCCGTGGAGCTCGCGACGCGCTACATCGACCTGAGCTTCACCTTCGCGATCCCGCGTGCCGAGCTCGAGGGGGACGCCGGCGGCGGCACGGTGCGCGTGCACGTCGACGGCACCACGCTGCCGCCGGACGTCCGCCCGCTGCTGGTGGCGCGCGACGCCCGCGCGATCGCCACGGCCCTGCGCGAGCTCCTGCCGGACCTGCCGCTCGAGCTGCGGCTCGAGCCGGTCGCCGGTCCTCGGCACGCCGTCGTCTCGTTCCCCGCGGCGCACCTCGCCCGGCCGCTGCCCCAGGGCAACCCCCAGACCCTGGCGGCCTGCGAGCAGCTGTGCGCCGAGCTCGTCGAGCGGCGCCGT
>DASWYU010000248.1:0-6275 GCA_036404795.1 Nocardioides sp.
GACGACGCGACCCCGCGCCCCGACGACCAGTCCGACGGGGGATTCGGGGGCGACACGGCCGAACGTCCCGTCGTCCGACCGCCGGCCGACGCCGCGGCCGAACCCGCCGCCGAGCCCGCGGCCGAGCCCGCCGCGGAGTCCGAGGCCGAGCCCGACCCCGACGCCGAGGCGACCGTCGCCGTGCCGCTCGTCAAGCGCGAGCCCCAGCCTGCATCCGAGCCGGAGCGTCTGTCGCTGTACGAGGCGCCCGGCACGACCGACGCGTCCGTCCCGTCCGACCCCGAGGCCACGGAGGAGCCGGTGAAGCAGCGCCGTACGGGACGGGTCGTCGCGCTCTCCGTCGCGGCCGTCGTGCTGCTGGCCGGGGGACTGTACGGCGCGGCCTACGCGGTCGCGGGCGACAAGGTCGCGCGCGGCACGACGGTGGCCGGCATCGACATCGGCGGCCTGTCGCGAGCGGACGCGGAGGCGGAGCTCGAGGACGGCCTGGCCGACCGGGTCGCCCGGCCGATCTCCGTGACGGTCGTCGACTCCGAGCTCGCCGACGAGCTGGACCCGGCGACCGCCGGGCTCGACGTGGACTACGCGGCCTCCGTCGCCGCGGCCGGTGGGGAGCGCAGCTGGTCCCCGGGCCGGCTGTGGGACTACTTCACGGGCGGCGAGGAGCTGCCGGCCGTGGTCGACGCGGACGACGCGGCGGTCGAGGAGTTCCTCGCGGGCCTCGAGGAGGCGGCCGGCCAGCCGCCCGTCGAGGGTGCGATCACGTTCACCGACGGCGAGCCCGTGGTCACCGACCCGATGCCGGGTCGGGGCTTCGAGCGCGACGTGGCGACGACGGCGATCGAGGACGCCCTGGTCGCCGAGGACGGCGGGGTCGAGCTGACGCTGACCGACGTTGCGCCCCAGGTGGACGCCGCCGACGTGGAGAGCGCGCTGGCGACGTTCGCCGAGCCCGCGATGTCGGGGCCGGTGACGCTGGTCTTCGGCGAGACGCCGGTCGAGCTCGACCCGATCGAGTTCGCGCCCGCCGTGTCGATGGTCGCCGAGGACGGTGCCCTCGTCGGCCGCGTCGACGGCGCCGTGCTCAAGGACCTCGTCGACGACCGCGTGGGGGACCCCGGCCGGCCGGTCGACGCGACGGTCGCCATCGAGGGGGGCGCGCCCGTCGTCGTACCGGCCCAGCCCGGCGTCGACTTCCTCCCCGAGACTCTCGCGTCCACGTTCACGTCGCTCCTGACCGCGCCCGAGGGCAGCCGCGAGGGCACGGTCGAGGCCGAGGCCGTCGAGCCCGAGTTCAGCACCGCCGACGCCGAGGCGCTGGGCATCGTGGAGGAGGTCAGCGAGTTCACGACCTACTACCCGCACGCGGCCTACCGGAACACCAACATCGGCCGGGCGGCGGAACTCATCGACGGCACCGTCCTGAAGCCCGGGGACGTGTTCTCGCTCAACGGGATCGTGGGGGAGCGCACCTACGAGAACGGCTTCACCGACGGCTTCATCATCGCGAACGGCATCTTCCGCTCCGAGCCGGGCGGCGGTGTCTCGCAGATGGCGACGACGACCTTCAACGCGGCGTACTTCGCGGGTCTCAAGGACGTGCAGCACAAGCCGCACTCGCTCTACATCGACCGCTACCCCGAGGGCCGCGAGGCGACCGTGGCGTGGCCGACGGTCGATCTGCAGTTCGAGAACGACACGGAGCACGGCGTGCTCGTGCAGGCCGTGCTCAGCCCGAGCTCGCCCGGCAACCGCGGCTCGATCACGGTCCGCATGTGGTCGACGAAGGTGTGGGACATCGAGTCCGACGTGTCGGGCCGCTACGCGATCACGAGCTCGACGACCCGCACGCTCGAGACGCCCGACTGCGAGGCGCAGAGCGGGTCGAGCGGGTTCTCGGTCGACTACGACCGGATCTTCCGCCGCGCGGGCTCCGACGAGATCGAGCGCCGCGAGGACTTCAGCTGGACCTACAGCCCGACGCCGACGGTCCGCTGCGTCACGCCCGAGCCGGACCCGCCGCCGGTCGAGGAGGCCGACCCGGTCGTCCCCGGGGAGCCGGGCACGGGCGGCTGACGCTCACGCCTCAGGCCGGGGGTTCGAGGTACGTCGCCGTGTGGTGCTCCTCGAACCCCAGGCCCGCGTAGAGCCCGAGCGCCGGCACGTTCGTCGTCAGCACGTGCAGCACGACGGTGGTGACGCCGCGCTCGGCGAGCCCGTCGAGCAGTCCGGTGACGACGCGGCGGGCGCGACCGGTGCGCCGGTACGACGCGTCCGTCCCCACGTCGTGCACGCAGGCCCAGTCGCCGCGGAGGTCGGCGAGGCCCGTCGCGCCCTCGACGCTCGTCCGGAGGCGCTCGACCCCGCCGGGAGCGTCCGGGACGGGCTCGACGGCGAGGTCGACGTCGCCGGGAACTGCGTCGGAGTCCGCCCCGAGCGCACGCCGTAGCCGCGCCACGGAGCCGACCTGCACCGACACCGCGTGCCCGACCAACGCGCTCGGCTCGCCCCAGCCGGCGGCGCGGAGCGCGGTCTCGACGGCCGACCCCCGCTCGACCGCGGCGAGCGGTGCGCGGTCGCGGGCGGCGTACCAGGCCTCGATCTCCCCGAGCGCCTCCGGCAGCGGGCGTCCCGGCGTCCCGTAGGCGAGCACCGCATTGGCGCGGCGTCGCAGCCGGCCGTCGTGCGGGGGTGAGGTCTGCAGCAGCCAGTCGCCGAGCTCGGCGCGCTCGCCGGGCCACAGGTCCCGCACCCGTCGCTGCACCTCGCGCGCGGGCAGCCGGAGCAGTCGGTTCGGGCGGGGCGGCACGGGCTTGCCCGACACGATCAGGGCGTGGGGGACGGTGACGGCGGTGCCGTCGACACGCCGTACGACGAGTGCCGGCCACCACGCCTCCGCGGTGCCGAGCACGTCGGTGAAGGCGGGGCCGCCCGTGGGTCCGGTCTCGCCGGGCAGCAGGCGGCGCACCACGACGCGGGTGCCGACGACGTGGGGGCCGAGGCCGTGGGCCCCGGTGGTTGTGACCTGCGTCCCAACAGTGTTGCCCACATCCTGGGGTTCGTCGGAGGAAGTCACCTCGCGGATACTAGGCTGGCTCCGCGCGTGACCCGCGCCCGCTGCATCGTGCACCTCTGCGTGCCCCGTTACTCCAGGAGGACCCCGAGATGACCTACGTCGTCGCCCAGCCGTGTGTGGACGTGAAGGACCGCGCGTGCGTCGACGAGTGTCCGGTCGACTGCATCTACGAGGGCAGCCGGATGCTCTACATCCACCCCGACGAGTGCGTGGACTGTGGCGCCTGCGAGCCCGTCTGCCCGGTGGAGGCCATCTACTACGAGGACGACACCCCGGAGGAGTGGAAGGAGTACTACACGGCCAACGTGAACTTCTTCGACGACCTGGGCTCGCCCGGTGGTGCGGCCAAGATGGGCGTGATCGAGTCGGACCACCCCTTCATCTCCGCGCTGCCGCCGCAGAACCAGGAGTGAGTGTCGCGGCGCGGCGGTCCGTCTCCGCACGGCTGCCGGACTTCCCCTGGGACGGTCTGACGGCGCACGCGGCGACGGCCCGCTCGCACCCGGACGGCATCGTCGACCTGTCGATCGGCACGCCGGTCGACCCGACGCCGTCCGTCGCGCAGGTCGCCCTGGCCGCGGCCGCGGACGCGCCGGGCTACCCGACGACGATCGGCATCCCGGCCGTCCGCCAGGCGGCGATCGACTGGCTCGCGCGCAACCACGGCGTGACCGGCATCGGTCTCGACGGCGTGCTGCCCGTCGTGGGCTCGAAGGAGCTCATCGCGGGGCTGCCGTTGCACCTCGGCATCGGCCCGGGCGACCTGGTCGTGCTGCCGGAGGTGGCCTACCCGACCTACGAGGTCGGCGCCGCCCTCGCCGGCGCCGAGACGCTCGCGACCGACTCGCTCACCGCGATCGGCCCCCGCGTGCCCGCGCTGCTCTACCTCAACAGCCCGTCGAACCCGACCGGCCGCGTGCTGCCGCCGGCCCACCTGCGCAAGGTCGTGGAGTGGTGCCGTGAGCGCGGGGTGCTGCTGGTCAGCGACGAGTGCTACATCGAGAACAGCTGGGAGGGCCCGGTCACGTCGGTGCTCCACCCGGACGTCTCCGGCGGCTCGACCGAGGGCCTCCTCGCCATCCACTCGCTGTCGAAGCGCTCCAACCTGGCGGGCTACCGCTGCGCCTTCGTCGCGGGCGACCCCGCCGTCGTCGGGGAGCTGCTCGCCGTGCGCAAGAACCTCGGCCTGATCATGCCGCTGCCGCAGCAGCACGCGATGATCGCCGCGCTCGGCGACGACGCGCACGCGTTGGAGCAGCACGGCCGGTACGCCGCCCGCCGCTCCCGCCTCCGCTCCGCCCTCGAGCGCGCCGGCTTCCGCGTCGACCACTCCGAGGCCTCGCTCTACCTGTGGTCGACCCGCGGCGAGGACTGCTGGGACACCGTCGCCTGGCTCGCCGAGCGCGGGATCCTCGTCGCCCCGGGCGCGTTCTACGGCGCCGCCGGCGCCCAGCACGTGCGCGTCGCGTTCACCGCGACCGACGAGCGCATCGACGCCGCCGCCGCGCGCCTGGGCTGAGGGCGTACGGCGCGGGTCCGTGCCGCCTCGGAGGGGCTCGGCCCCGTCCGCTTCCGCGTGGGCGCCGAACTGTGCGCTTGGTGCTGGTCTGGCTCGGTCCGACATGTCGTAGGCGCACAGTTCGTTGCAGGGGCTCTGGACGACCCCGCCCGATCCGCCCCGCCAGCGTCCGCCCGGTGCCGAACTGTGCGGTTGGTGCCGGTCTGGCTCGGCCCGACGCGTCGCTGCCGCACATTTCGACGGGAGCTACGACGCCTCACGGCGCGTGTTGGTGCGGTACGCCCAACGTGCGCTGAGCCAGGCGCGCCCGGCCGGGGTCTCACCGCTGTACCGGAGCAGGTCCCACCAGGCCCGCACCCGCGCGGGATCGTGCTCGAGGCCGGCCGCGGCGTACAGCTCCCGCGCCGTCCGGTGCGACCTGCCCACGAGGTCGGAGAGGGTGACGGCGAACCGGTTCCAGCCCTCGGCGTTGATGCGCCGGTCCCGCCGCAGCCCGTCCGCGTAAGCGTCGGGCTCGAGGTGAACGGCACCGTCGTACTCCACGAGTGTTCGCGTGCCCGCGATCCAGAGGTCACCGCGGGCGACGAAGCGGTCGTCACCGTCGCGTAGCTCCCGCTGCGTCTCGGTAGGGATGCGCAGGGTCCGACAGAAGGCGCCGAGCACGACCTCCATCGCCGATTCGGGCCGTTCGCCCAGGAGCGCGCGGGCGGCACGGAGCTGGCCGGCTCCCCGCACCCGCCTGGCTGCCGCTGCATCGATCTCGGCCGGGTCGACGCCGTCGTCGATCGCGCCGCCCACGACGACGGCGAGATCGAGGGCGCCGAGCACCCGCCCGCAGTCCAGCAGCGTCGCGACCGGTCTCGTGAGTCGCAGGCCGCCGACCGCCTCGGCGACGGGCGGTACGGTGAGCCGCGCCAGCCGAACGCCGGGTCGCCGCGTCTGGCCCGCGCCGGCAAGAGTGGCGGCGAAGACGGGCACGTCGTCCGGTAGCCGAGGCAACCACCAACCCCGGACGCGGGCAGCCGTCAGACCCGTGAGCACCGCCTCCGAGGGAAGTGCGGCAAGGAATCCCTGCAGTTCCCACCGACCGTCCTCGTCCGCCGCGATGCGCCGGTGCATGCCGCGGGTCACCCGGGTCCAGTCGACGCTCCGCACCCGGCCTCGGCGGAGGTCGGCCGGCAGGTCGAGTGGCGCATCGCGTCGAGACATGGACAGACGATGTCCCGCCGGCGCCCGCTCCGTCCGGACGCGTCGACCGGCTGTGGAGAGGCGCACCGCGCACCGCGGCTGTGGAGGACGACCGGGCCGATGACCTGCGCCGCGCGCGCACTGTGCACGTACGACGCCGGCTCGCGCCGACATCGCGTCGCAGGCGCACAGTTTCGCCCGGGGACGGTCGAGCCGAGCCCGCGACGTCATGCATCGTGAGCCGCGCGGCGCTCGCACCGCATGACGTACGGCGCAGCTCGGCCCCCGCGGAATCCCCGGGCCCGTCCCGACCGGAGCAACTGTGCACGTACGACGCATCGCCAGCCTCGTCGGCCGCACCATCCGCACAGTTCGATCGAGGCCTAGCAACTGTGCGGATGGTGCACTCGGCCCGAGCCCACGCCCCGACCCACCCGTCTCACCAACCGAACACCCGTCCCACGATCCGGACCGCGGATTCGCCCGTCACCG
>DASWYU010000249.1:0-1950 GCA_036404795.1 Nocardioides sp.
CGCGCCGACGTCGGCGGCCTTGGTGAAGATGCCGCCGCCGACCCGCATGAACATCGCGAGGAGCGCGGCGCCGAAGCCGAAGCCCTCGAGGACGTCGGGGGCGTGCTCCTGGAACAGGATCACCACGACGCTCGCGCCGAGGAGGCCGAGGCCGACGGTCAGCATGCCGACGGTGGCGCCGGTGCGGAAGCCGATGTTCATGGCCGGGTCGCGGCCCTGGGTCTCGGCGGCGGCTGCCACCCGCAGGTTCGCCTTCACCGCCAGTGACATGCCGAAGTAGCCGACGGCGGCTGAGAAGCCGGCCCCGACCAGGAAGAACACCGAGCGGAAGATCCGCACGGTCGTGTCGTCGGCCGGCAGGGCCAGCAGCAGGAAGAACGCGACACCGGCGAAGATCGCCAGCGTGCGGAACTGCCGCTGCAGATAGGCGTTCGCGCCCTCCTGCACCGCCTGGGCGATGTTCTTCATGTTGTCGGTGCCCTCACCGGCGGCAAGTACTTCCTGGCGGAACATCGCTGCCATCGCGAGCGCGCCCAGCGCGATCAGTGCGACGACGATGACCAGGACGAGGTTGCCCCCGGAGACTTCCACGACTGCGGGAGCGATCCCCGTCATGCGCTTCCTCCTGGGAGAGTGATGCAGATCTCACGGACGCGCCGGAGTCTACGCAGGGGGAAGGCCCCGAACGCACGGACATGTGATCTGACCCACACGCGCGTCGCGCCCGGGGCGTCCCGGAACGCACGAGGACCCGTCGTCAGTGACGACGGGTCCTGCGGCTGAGATCGATCAGTTGCCGGCGAGGGCGGCGTCGGCGGAGTCGTGGATCACGAACACCTTCGCCAGCCCGGTGATCCGGAAGATCTTGAGCAGCCGGTCCTGGTTGCAGACCAGCTGGAGCGAGCCGTCGTGGGCGCGGACCTTCTTCAGGCCGCCCACGAGGACGCCGAGTCCGGTGGAGTCGAGGAACTCGACCTCCTCCATGTCGATCACGATGTCGTAGACGCCGCCCGCGACGAGCTCGGTGATCTTGTCGCGGAGCTTGGGCGCCGTGTAGACGTCGATCTCGCCCCCGACGGCAACGATGGTCTTGCCACCGGCCTCGCGCGTCGTCAGAGTCAGGTCCACGTATGTCTCCCGGTGCCGCTGGTCAGGTCGCCGGAGGCGTCGCGGCGTGGAACCCCGACATCCGGCCTGCACAATGAAACCACGCCCGCCCCACTACGTGCACAAAGTCCCGCCCTCCGGGTCCACCGGTGTCGGCGCCGGGAGCGATGATGAGCGCGTGACGTCGACGATGAACTCGCCGCTGAGCGCCCGCCCCGCGGGCGTGTCGGGCCTCGTCGACCGCCTGGCCGGCGTCCCCGGACGCGAGGACCGGCTGCGCCACCTCGAGGTGCTGCCCGCACGGGAGGCCCGGCACGCCGACTGGCCCGCCTGGGCACCCACCGACGTGGTCGACGCGTTCGTGGCGCGCGGCGTCGCGCGGCCCTGGGCCCACCAGGCCGTCGCCGCCGAGGCCGCGCACGAGGGCCGCCACGTCGTGATGGCGACCGGCACCGCCTCCGGCAAGAGCCTCGGCTACCAGCTCCCGGCACTGTCCGCGATCCGCTCCGGGCGCGGGTCGCGGGGGCAGCGCGGCGCCACCGTCCTCTACCTGGCGCCGACCAAGGCGCTCGCGCAGGACCAGCTCGCCGGCATCACCGCGCTCGGGCTCGACGTCCGCGCCACCACCCACGACGGCGACAGCCCGCGCGAGCAGCGCGACTGGGCCCGCGACCACGGCGAGTACGTCCTCACCAACCCCGACATGCTCCACCGCTCGCTGCTGCCCGGGCACAGCCGCTGGTCGGCGTTCCTCGGGTCGCTCCAGTACGTCGTCGTCGACGAGTGCCACCACTACCGCGGCGTGTTCGGCGCGCACGTCTCGCACGTGCTGCGCCGGCTGCG
>DASWYU010000250.1:0-1647 GCA_036404795.1 Nocardioides sp.
GGCGTACCCGACGACCTCGGTGACCGCGTCCGCGACTCCCCAGCCCTCGCACGGCTCCGCCCCGGCCGTCGCCTCGTTGTTGGTGGACAGCAGTCGCAGGCCCACGTTGGGGGTCCCGCCCGCGGAGTCGATGTCCGCGGGCACGTTCAGGTCGCCCACGTCGTTGACGCCGAGCTGGACCACGCCGTTGTCGATGACGACCCACGGCGGTGGGGCCGCCTGCGCCGGGGCCGCCAGCGTCGTCACCGAGGCGACGAGCAGCGACATGGCCGGCACGGCAGCGAACCGGGCCAGGCCACGGCCCGGGTGCGACGAACGGTGCGAGAGGCGGCTGTCGGACATGGCGCGAAGACCCTTCCCGGTGGGACCACCTGACCGGGTGAGCGTCCGCGCACGGGTGTCCGCGGGCCGTCGTCGGGCGGGCCCACCGGATCCGTCCGACCGTGGTCCGAACGTAGGAGCCGGCGTACGGCGGAGCCGGGTCGGTGGCCGATTACCCCGAAATCCGGGACGGGACGCGGGGCGTGGGCCGGCGCCGGGGGAGCGACATCGTGACGCGCAGGCCGTGCGGCTCGTGGTTGCCGAGGTCCAGCGAGCCCCCGTGCGCGACGGCGACCGTGGCTGCCAGGGCCAGCCCGAGGCCGCGACCGTAGACGAGGCCGCCGACGTCCGGGCCGACCTCGAAGGGCTCGAGGACACGCTCGCGGTCGGCCGCGGGGATCCCGGGTCCGTCGTCCTCGACGACGAGGTGCAGGGCCTCCTCGTCGCGCACGTGCCGCACGGTCACGTGCGACCCGGACGGGCAGTGCACGATGCCGTTGTCGACCAGGGCGCCGAGCGCGCGGGCCACGAGGCTGCGGTCGGCGAGGGCGGTCAGGCGCGCGGGCAGGTCCACCCGCACCGTCACGCCCCGGTCGCCCCCGCGGCGTTGCTGGGCCTCGAGCATCGGTGTCAGCACGTGCATGAGGTCGGCGTCGGTGGCGGCCGCCTGCGTGGCCGCCTCGAGGTCGACGAGCTCGGAGACCGCGCGCGTGAGGTCGGCCAGCCTGCGACTGGCCGAGAGCACCCGCTCGAGGCTGGTGGCGGCCGCGGGCGGCAGGTCGACCTGCATGTCCTCCAGCAGCTCGATGTTCCCCAGGATGGAGGTCAGCGGGGTGCGGAACTGGTGGTTGATCACGTCGATGAGCCGACGTCGGAGGTCGGCCTCGCGCGCCGCCAGGGCATGCTCCTCGGTCACGTCGCGGACGACGATCACCGCTCCCTCGATCCGCCCGCCGTCGGCCTTGCCGTAGTGGGGCGCCGCGCTGACCCGCTGGTAGCGGATCGCCCCGTCGGGGTCGCGCACGCTGATGAGCATGTCCTCGACGACCTCGCCGGCGAGCGCCCGGCTGCCGGCGAGCTCGGCCAGGGTGAGCGGGGTGACGCCGTCCTCGCCGTACAGCGTGCGCTTGCGCAGCATCTCCGCCTGGTCCGCGGGCGCCTCGTCGAGCGCCAGCTGCTCCAGCGAGGCGGGGGTGAGCACCTCGAACCGGCCGTCGCGGTCGATCACGGTGACGGTGATGCCCTTGAGGGAGCGGAGCAGGCCGAACAGGGTCCCCTCCACGCGTGCTCCTCCCGATCGTCGCTGGCGTGCGGCCGCCCCCGACG
>DASWYU010000251.1:0-5938 GCA_036404795.1 Nocardioides sp.
CGCCCGCCCACCACAGCGCACTAGGCTCAGGCCCTGTGAGTGCCACGCCGACGCTGCCCCATCGTCTCCGCGACGCCCTGCTCGCCGCCGGGTTCACGGTCGACGCCGTCGCCGAGCTCCTCGGGGGTACGGCGCATGCGGCCCTCGGTCGCAACCAGACCGCGCCCGGGCTGGCCCGCACGGCGGACGGGTCGCCGCTCGCGACCCTCACGCGACTCTTCCTCCTCCAGACCGCCGTGACGCGGGCGGAGGCCGACGCGGCGCTGCCGGACCTCGTCGACCGGCTCGCGGTCGAGGGGTTCCTCGAGACCACGGTCGGTGAGGTGCGCGCGCGACTGGACTGCCGGCCGTACGCCGCGCCCGACTCCGCCGGCGACCACGACTTCTGGGTCGCGAGCGACCTGACGCCGGGCCTCGACGGCCTGCCCAACCAGGTGAGCACGGACCACGTCCTCGGGATCAGCTCGGCCTCGACGTCCCTGGCGCAGCTCACCCTGCGCGACGACGTCGTCAGTGCCCTCGACCTCGGCACGGGCTGCGGCGTGCAGGCCCTCCACCTCGCGACCCACGCGGCTCGGGTGGTCGCGACCGACGTCAACCCGCGGGCGCTGCGCCTCGCCCGGTTCAACGCGGCGCTCAACGACCTGAGCGGCATCGAGGTGCGGGACGGGTCCTACTTCGAGCCGGTGCGAGGCGAGCAGTTCGACCTCATCGCGACCAACCCGCCGTTCGTCATCTCGCCCGGCACGGGGGAGCGGCTCGTCTACCGCGACTCGGGCCTGCCCGGCGACCGCGTCGTCGAGGACATCGTGCGCGCGGCGCCCGGCCATCTCACGCCGGGCGGCTGGTGCCAGGTGCTGGCCAACTGGGTGATCACCGCGGGCACCCCGTGGGACGAGCGTCTCGCGGGCTGGCTCGGCCCGACCGTCGATGGTGTCGTGAGCGACGCCTTCGTGGTGCAGCGGGAGGTGCTGGACCCGGCGGCGTACGTCGAGCTCTGGCTCGCCGACGAGGGCGCGACGGGCACGCCGGAGTACCTCCGCCGCTACGACACCTGGCTCTCGTGGTTCGCCGACCAGGGCATCGAGGGCGTCGGCTTCGGCTGGATCAACCTGCGTCGCCGCCCCGAGGGGGCGGACGGTCGGAGCGGCGAGGCGACCCTGCGCCTCGAGGAGTGGCCCTACGAGGTGGAGCAGCCGATCGCCGCCGCGATCGGGGCCTGGGGCGACGCGGTCGACGACCTCGCGACCCTGGACGACGCGGCGCTCCTCGCCTCCCGGCTGCGCGTGCGCTCCGACGTGCGCTCCGAGGCGCTCGGCGCGCCCGGTGCAGCGGACCCCGAGGCGATCGTGCTCCGCCAGCAGCGGGGCTTCCGCCGGGGCCACGCCGCGGACACGGTGACCGCCGGCCTCGTCGGTGCCTGCGACGGCGACCTGACCGTCGGCCAGATCCTCGACGCGCTCGGCGAGCTGCTCGACGAGGACGCGGCCGGGCTGCGCGCGACGTACACGCCCGTGGTGCGGGACCTCGTCGCCGACGGGTTCCTCGAGGTCTGACGGCCCGTCGTCCACAGGGCCCGCGGCCTCCACCCGCAGGCATCGTCGGAGGATCGCGCTACTGTGACCCGCCGTGGGGGCACGGGAGCCGGTCCCGTCCGCCCACCGATTGCGCTGGGGAGTGGGAAGAGTGGCACACAAGCTGGTGATCGTGGAGTCGCCTGCCAAGGCGAGGACGATCGCGGGTTACCTGGGTCCGGGCTACGTCGTCGAGTCGTCGATCGGCCACATCCGTGACCTGCCGAACAACGCCGCCGACACCCCGGCCAAGATCAAGGACAAGCCGTGGGGTCGCCTCGCGGTGGACGTCGACAACGGCTTCCAGCCCTACTACGTGGTGCCCCGCGACAAGAAGGCCCACATCAGCAAGCTCAAGGGCCTGCTCAAGGATGCCGACGAGCTCTTCCTCGCCACCGATGGTGACCGCGAGGGCGAGGCCATCGCGTGGCACCTGCTCGACGAGCTGAAGCCGAAGAACATCCCCGTCAAGCGCATGGTGTTCCACGAGATCACCAAGCAGGCGATCATCGAGGCGGCCGAGCACCCGCGCGAGCTGGCCATGGACCTCGTCGAGGCCCAGGAGACCCGCCGCATCCTCGACCGGCTCTACGGCTACGAGGTCTCGCCCGTGCTGTGGCGCAAGGTCATGAGCGGCCTGTCCGCCGGCCGCGTGCAGTCGGTGGCGACCCGCCTGGTCGTCGACCGCGAGGCGGAGCGCATGCGGTTCCGCGTGGCGTCGTACTGGGACCTCGAGGGCACCTTCGACGCCGGCTCCGACCACGAGCAGCGCATGTTCCCGGCGAAGGTCCACTCGGTCGACGGCGCCCGCGTCGCGCGCGGCTCCGACTTCGGTCCCGACGGGCAGCTGAAGACCGCCTCCGAGGGCAAGGTCGTCCACCTCGACCGCCCGCGCGCGGAGGCGCTGGTGAGCGCGCTGGGCGAGACGACGTTCGACGTCCGCTCGGTGGAGTCGAAGCCCTACAAGCGCTCGCCCTACGCCCCGTTCCGCACGACGACCCTCCAGCAGGAGGCGTCGCGCAAGCTCGGCATGAGCGCGAGCGTCACGATGTCGGTGGCGCAGCGGCTCTACGAGAACGGCTTCATCACCTACATGCGCACCGACTCGACCACGCTGTCGGCGGGCGCGGTCTCCGCGGCGCGGTCGCAGGTGCGGGAGCTGTACGGCGCGGAGTACCTCCCGGACTCCCCGCGCGTCTACGCGAGCAAGGTCAAGAACGCGCAGGAGGCGCACGAGGCGATCCGGCCCGCGGGCGACTCGTTCCGCACGCCCGCGCAGACCGGCCTGACCGGCGAGCAGTTCCGCCTCTACGAGCTCATCTGGATGCGCACCGTCGCCTCCCAGATGCGCGACGCCGTCGGCCAGACGGTCTCGATCCGCGTCGGCGGCGCCGCCGCGACGGGCGAGGACGTCGTCTTCTCAGCCTCCGGTCGCGTCATCACCTTCCACGGCTTCCTCAAGGCGTACGTCGAGGGCACCGACCACGGCGCCACCTCGGACGACGCCGAGACCCGGCTGCCGCAGCTCGCCGAGGGTGACGCCGTCTCCGCGGCGAGCCTCTCGGCCGCCGGCCACGAGACGAAGCCCCCGGCGCGCTACACCGAGGCGACGCTCATCAAGGAGCTCGAGGACCGGGAGATCGGCCGGCCGTCGACGTACGCGTCGATCATCGGCACGATCCTCAACCGGGGCTACGTCTACAAGAAGGGCACCGCCCTGGTGCCGGCGTGGATCGCGTTCTCGGTCGTGCGCCTGCTGACGGCCCACTTCCCGCGCCAGATCGACTACGAGTTCACGGCCCAGATGGAGGACGTGCTCGACGAGATCGCCGCCGGCCGCTCCGACCGCAACACGGAGCTGGCGGAGTTCTACTTCGGCGGCGGCGAGGTGGCCGGGCTCAAGACCCTGGTCAACGAGCTGGGCGACATCGACGCCAAGGAGCTCGCGACGTTCCCGCTGCCGTTCGGCGGCAGCCCGGACGGCGAGGAGTCGGGCATCCACCTGCGGGTCGGCAAGTTCGGCCCCTACCTCGAGGGTCCCGGCGACGACGGCGCCGCGTTCGCGAAGCGCGCCAACGTGCCCGACGACCTGCCGCCCGACGAGCTGACGCTGGCCAAGGCGGAGGAGCTCCTCGCCAACCCCGCCGGCGAGGAGCGCGAGCTCGGCCGGCACCCGGAGACGGGTCTCGTGGTCGTCGCGAAGAACGGTCGCTACGGGCCCTACGTCACCGAGCTGCTGCCCGAGGACGCCCCGAAGAGCGCCAAGCCCCGCACGGGCTCGCTCTTCGCGTCCATGGCGCTCGACACCGTCGGGATCGACGACGCCGTGAAGCTGCTCAGCCTGCCGCGCGTCGTCGGCACCGACGCCGAGGGCGTGGAGATCACGGCCCAGAACGGCCGCTACGGGCCCTACCTGAAGAAGGGCACCGACTCGCGGTCCCTGACCAGCGAGGCCCAGATCTTCGACGTCACCCTCGACGAGGCGCTGGCGATCTACGCGCAGCCGAAGCAGCGGGGCCGTGCGGCCGCGGCGCCGCCGCTCAAGGAGCTGGGCAACGACCCGGTGTCCGGGCAGCCCGTGGTCGTGAAGGCCGGCCGCTTCGGGGAGTACGTGACGGACGGCGAGTACAACGCCACGCTCCGCAAGGACGACTCGGTCGAGAAGATCACCATCGAGCGGGCGGCCGAGCTGCTCGCCGAGCGGCGCGCCAAGGGCCCGGCGAAGAAGGCGGCGAAGAAGACCGCCAAGAAGGCCCCGGCGAAGAAGACCGCCGCGAAGAAGACGGCGGCCAAGAAGACCGCCGCCAAGAAGACGACCGCGAAGAAGGCCGCTGCGAAGAAGTCCTGACCCGCACGACCCGCCCAGCGGCCCCTGTCTCGCATCTGAGACAGGCGCCGCTGCGGTGCTCTGGTGGGGGCGGTGCGACCGGCGTTCGATGGGCGCATGAGTCCCCCGCAGGTCGTTGTCGGCACCGGTCCGCTCTCCTTCGACGAGGTCGTCGCCGTCGCGCGCCACGGCGCGGGCGTCCGCCTGGGCGACGACGCGCTCGCGGCGATCGACCGGGCCCGTGCGGTGGTCGAGGGGCTGGCGGCGGCCGCGACCCCGTCGTACGGCGTCTCCACCGGCTTCGGTGCCCTCGCCACCCGCCACATCCCCGCCGAGCGGCGCCGCGACCTGCAGCGCTCGCTCGTGCGCTCGCACGCCGCCGGAACGGGGCCTGAGGTCGAGCGCGAGGTGACGCGCGCGCTGATGCTGCTGCGGCTCTCGACGCTGGCGACGGGACGCACGGGCGTACGGCGCGGCACCGCCGCCCTGCTCGCCGCGATGCTCGACGCGCAGATCACGCCGGTGGTGCACGAGTTCGGGTCGCTCGGCTGCTCGGGCGACCTGGCGCCGCTGGCCAACTGCGCGTTGGCGCTGATGGGCGAGGGTGACGTGCGGGACGCCGAGGGCGTGCTGCGTCCCGCCGCCGAGGCGCTGGCGGACGCCGGCCTGGTGCCCGTCGAGCTCGCCGAGAAGGAGGGCCTCGCGCTCATCAACGGCACCGACGGGATGCTCGGCATGCTCGTGCTGGCGATCGCCGACCTGCGGATGCTGCTCCGCAGCGCGGACGTCGCCGCGGCGATGAGCGTGGAGGGTCAGCTCGGCACCGACAGGGTCTTCGCGCCCGACCTGCAGGCGTTGCGGCCGCACCCCGGCCAGGGGGCGTCGGCCGCCAACCTGCGGCGGCTCCTCGCGGACTCGCCGATCGTCGCCTCGCACCGGGGGCCGGACTGCAACCGCGTGCAGGACGCCTACTCGCTGCGTTGCTCGCCGCAGGTGCACGGCGCCGCGCGCGACACGGTCGACCACGCCGCGCTGGTCGCCGGCCGCGAGCTGGCCGCGGCCGTCGACAACCCGGTGGTGCTCGTCGACCCGGACTCGGACGGGGGTGGGGGCGGTCGGGTCGAGTCCAACGGGAACTTCCACGGCGCGCCGGTGGCCTACGTCCTCGACTTCCTCGCGATCGCGGCGGCGGACGTGGCGGGGATCAGCGAGCGCCGTACGGACCGGTTCCTCGACCGCGCCCGCAACCACGGGCTGCCGCCGTTCCTCGCCGACGACCCGGGGGTCGACTCGGGGCTGATGATCGCGCAGTACACCCAGGCCGCGCTCGTCTCGGAACTCAAGCGGCTCGCGGTCCCGGCGTCGGTCGACTCGATCCCGTCGTCGGCGATGCAGGAGGACCACGTGTCGATGGGCTGGTCGGCCGCGCGGAAGCTGCGGCGGGCCGTCGACGCCCTCGCCCGGGTGGTCGCCGTCGAGGCGCTCGTCGGCGCCCGCGCGCTCGAGCTCCGCGGCGCCGCGCTCGACCTCGCGCCCG
>DASWYU010000252.1:0-2345 GCA_036404795.1 Nocardioides sp.
TGGGCGGGGCACCGCGACGTGCGGCTCCTCGACGGCGGTCTCGCCGCCTGGACCGCGGCGGGTCACGGCGTCGCGACCGGCGACGTCGTCCCGGAGCCGGGCGACGTCGTGCTGTCCGCCGGCCACCTGCCGACGGTCGACCTCGCGGACGTGGCCGACGGGGTCGCGGGGGTGCTGCTCGACGTGCGCGCGGCCGAGCGCTACCGCGGGGAGACCGAGCCCGTCGACCCCGTGGCCGGGCACGTGCCGGGAGCCCTGAACGCGCCGACGACCGGGAACGTCGGACCCGACGGGCGGTTCCTGGACGCCGCGGCCCTGCGGGAGCGCTACGCCGCCCTCGGCGTCGCGCCCGGCACCCCGGTGACCGTCTACTGCGGCTCCGGGATCAACGCCGCGCACGCCGTCGCCGCCCTGGAGCACGCGGGGATCGCGGCCACGCTGTTCCCCGGGTCGTGGTCGCAGTGGAGCAACCACCCGGAGCTGCCGGTCGCGACGGGCTGACCCACGACTCCGCTCAGTCCGCGTCGCGCACGGCCTCCTCGGCGCTCTCGCCGGTGACGTCGTGCGCGGCGTGGTCCTCGAGGTGCGCGCCGCCGACCGGCTCCTCCGACCACCGCACGAGCTCCCAGCCCGTGTCGGGGTCGCCCTCGAGCCAGGCGCCGCCGGTGTTCTGGATGCCGCCGAAGAGGAAGTGGTCGTCGGCGACGCCGCCGAGCAGCACGCCGAGCCAGGCGCGGATCGCGGCCCCGTGGGCCACGGCCACGACCGTGTGGTCGGGCTCGTGGCGGGCGGCGATCTCCCGGATCGCGCCGTCGAAGCGCGCGTGGAAGGCGTGGCCGTCCTCGCCGTCGCGGATCGCCCCGGAGAGGTCGCCGCGCATCCAGCCGGCGACGCAGGTCAGGTAGCCGACGATCGCCTCCTTGTCGCCCCGCATCTCGAACTCGCCCGCCGCGATCTCGCCCAGCCCGGGGAGCACGCCGACGTCGAGGCCGCGGTCGGCGGCGATCGGCGCGCCGGTCTCCTGGGCGCGGGTGCGGTCGGAGGCGTAGACGCCGTGGACGGGCTCGTCCGCGAGGCCAGGCACGACCGCGGCGGCCTGGCGGCGCCCGAGCTCGGTGAGGGGCAGACCGGGGGCGGCGGTGTCGAGCTGCCCCGCGACGTTCGCGGGCGTCTGGCCGTGGCGGATCAGGATGAGGCGCACGCGGGTCAGCCTACGGAGGGCCGCACCGTGAGCACCTGGGCGCTCGTGCCGAGCGGTCCGGCCGCGTCGTGCAGGACGCTGCTGGTCAGGCCCAGCCCGTCAGCGCCGAAGGTGACCGTGGTGTCGAAGCCGACCCAGCCGTCGACGGTCCGCGGCTCCCGCACGACGTGGGCGGTGAGGTCGACGTTGGGGAACGCGACGGCCGTCGGGTCGGCGCGCACGACCATGCCGTTGCTGATGTCCCACAGCCCGGCGGCGCGGGCGAGCCCGGACGGCTGCTCGTCGTCGACGAGGGCCACCGACGTCCGCACCCAGAAGGCACCGCGGCCGGGGGCGGCGAGCGTGCGCCGTACCTCCACCGAGTCGATGAACCCGCCCGGCCACACCGTCGTCGGGTCCCACGCCTCCATCGCGTCGGGGCTCGCGATCGGCGCGAGGCCGGTGCCGGCGAGCGGCTCCGTGGCCCGCGGCGCGAGCAGCCACGCGCGGAGCACGACCGCCGGGCGGCCCGCGTGGCCCAGCGTCGCCTCGACGAGCTCGATGGTGCGGCCGGGACGCACGACGCGCACCGCGACGTCGACCTCCGCGACCGGCATCGTGCCGAGGATGTCGAAGCCGAGCCGCGCGATCCGCAGGCCGTCGGAGCGGCGGGCGTCCCGGTCGGCCTCGACGCGGTGCACGAGCAGCCCGAGGGCCGGCGCGACGTGCTGGGTCGCGAGGTCCCAGGCGCCGCCCGTGTGCTCGCTCGCGCGGTAGGTGGCGGGGCCGGTGCGGTGGAAGTACGTCGCGGTCACGCCTCCGCCTCCACCTCCGCCAGCAGGGCGCCGAGCGCGACCGGGGCACCGACGGCCACGGCGAGCGACGTGACAGTGCCGGCGAACGGGGCCCGCAGCGCGAGCTCCATCTTCATCGCCTCCATGGTCACGACGACCGCGCCCTCGGCGACGGTGTCGCCGACCTGCACGGCGACTCCGGTGACGGTGCCCGGCATGGGCGCGACGAGCGCGCCGTCCCCGGCCGCGGCGGCCGAGGCCGTGAACGGGTCGGGCTGCTCGAACCGCCACCGCTGGCCGTCGACGACCGCCTCCACGGCGTGCGGCGTGGGACGCAGCGCCGTGAGCCGCCCGGCCCCCGCGGTGCCGCC
>DASWYU010000253.1:0-4973 GCA_036404795.1 Nocardioides sp.
AGCGATCCGCCGCACTGTCGACGTGGTCGCTGGACGTGGTCGCGGCTCAGGCCTGCATCGCCGCGAGCGCGCGGTCGCGGAGCGGCGGTGCGAAGGCGCCGAGCGCGTCCTCGACGTCCATGCCGAGGTCCTGTGCGTCGAGCAGCAGGGCGCCGGCGGCAGCGGCGTCCGGGGCGGTGCCCTCGCCGGTCAGGGTCATGATCCCGGCGGTGAAGGCGGCACGGGCGTGGCCCCGCTCGCCGGCCCGTCGGTAGAGCGCGAGGGCACGGGCGGGATCGTGCGGCAGTCCCCGTCCGGTCGCGTGGCTCGCGGCGACGTTGTAGAGCGCCCGCGGGTGGTCGGCGTCGGCTGCGGCGAGGAGGTGGCGCTGCGCGCGGTCGGGGTCGACGGGGACGCCCTGGCCGGTGCCGTACAGCACGGACAGCTCGAAGTGCCCGTCGGCGTTGCCCCGGGCGGCGGCCGTCTCGTGGTCGGCGACGGAGGCGGGCACGTCCTGGCGGTGGCCCCACCCGTTGAACCGCATCCAGCCGCGGAGCACGTGGGCCTCGCCGTCCCGGTCGTCGGCCACGAGCCGGTCGATCCGCTCGGCCGCCGCCGCGGCGAGGTCGTCGACCCGCTCGAAGTAGGCGCGCCGCACCCAGGTCAGCGCCGCCTCGCGGGAGCCGGCGGCGTCGGCCGCGCGGTAGGCCCGCAGCATGACCGCGAAGGCGTCCGGGGGCAGCAGCCCGATGCCGTGTTCGAACCGCAGGAACGAGTCCCGCAGGCCGTGTCCGGCGGCGAGGAGTCGCTCGGCGCTGCTGGCCGGGTCGTCGAGGGCGTCGAGCGCGGCGCCGTACGACGCACTGCCGGCCCGCCGCCTCCCGGAGCCGTCACCGGCCCCGCCGGGCAGGGGGCGGAGCGGCTCGCCGTCCGCCCACCAGCGCACCGCGTCGGCGTTCGGCGGGGGCCACGCCCGGCGGGTGTTCGCGATCGGGTCGAGAGCGCTCACCTCGCCGTCGCGCAGGAGGGCCAGCACCCAGTGCCCGGGGCCCTCGGCGCGGTCGATCCCGACGAGGAGCCAGGCGCCGTCGCCGCGGGAGCGCAGCCGCTCGGCGATCTCGTCGCTCGTGGTCGCGCGGAGCGGGCTGCCGACCAGCGCTTCCAGGTCGGCCTGGCTCGGCCCGACCGGGGTGGCGGTGGTCGGCTGCTCGCCCCGCAGCACGCCGATCATCGCGGCGACGGCGCTCGCGGCGTGGTTGACCGGCCGCCCCGCGAGACGCTGCGGGTCGGACCGCTGGCCCGCCATGTAGGCCGCCCGCAGCTCCGCCGCCGTGAACGACGACTCGCGCACGTAGGCGCCGCCGTCGAGCCCGGCGACGAGGTGCGGGCCGCCCCGGCCGGGCGTCCAGACGTGGGCGAGGCCGTCGGCCCACCGGCTGTGCGCAGCGACCTGGTCGGGCGTCAGCCCCAGCAGCCGGCCGGCGAGCGCGGCGATCGGGGGGAAGTCGATGGTCCAGGAGGTGTCACGTCGGGGCACGGGTGGCACTGTCGACCGCGCCGCCCCACGGCAAACCTCAGACCGGCTCGTCCTGGGCGCGACGGATGCCGGCCGACGTGGCGACGACGAGCTTGAGCGCCCGCGCGGTGTCCATCCGGCCGTCTGTGACTCTCCCGAAGAGCGTCCGCGCCTGCCGTCCTTCGGAGGCGTGCTCGGTGAGCCGAGACAACAAGACGACCTCGAATCCGGCCGACTCGATCCAGCCCACGTCGGCTCGGTATCCGACCACGGCCTTCACGCCCGTGCTGGCCACGAATTCCTGCACCTGCGCGTCATCGCGCAGCGCCGAGCAGCCGCCGACGTGCACGTAGCACCCACGGGCGACGTCGCCGAGTTGAGCGGCGAGATCGCGCAACGAGGTCGTCTCGCCGGGGGACCACTCCAGACCGTTCCGGTCCCCATGGGTTACGAGCGAGAGGACCCGAAACTCGTCGTACCTCTGGTCGTCCCATGCCCGGAGGTAGCGACCGACCTCTCCGACCGTCGAAACGTCGCGGTGGATGTGCTGGGCGACCCCCAGTCGTTCGAGTAGCTCGAGGACTGGCTTCACGCTGGGACGCTCGCGGAGGTCCGCCTCCCATTCGCCCTCGAGACAGAAGATCCCGTTCGCGACCATCAGTTCGCCCTCCTCATCGTCCAGATCCTCGTTGTCCAGCTCGTCCATGATCGCCGTCGCCGAGCGCAGCTCGACCACGTCGCGCAGGTCGAGGAGCGCCATCGCGATCTGGTCCACGTCCGTCGGGAATGTGATGTCCGCGTGGTCGATGCCGTGCTCCACCCGGAGCACGGCCCCTTGCTCGTGGTCGGTCGGGAACTCCTCGATGTGGAACTCCCAGCCGATGCGTTCCGCCACGAACGGCAGGAACTCGGCGTCGTCGCGCAGGCCGAGCGCCAGCTTGGCGGCGGCCCAGGTCGGTGTCTCTTCGTCCGTGGTCCATGCCGCGCCGCAGGTCTCACAGCGGCGGTCGGGCTGCCCCGGCTCCCCGACGCAGCCTCCGAAGTGGACCCACTCGGGCGTCGTCTCCTCCGCCTCCGGCGTCGGCATGCCCATCACCAGGTGGATCACCTCGGTGCTGTCGCAGCGGCGACAGGTGTCCCTCGTCAGCGCCATTCTCGTCCCCCTCGAACTCGGCGTCGGGATCGACTCTAGGGCCCGGCACCGACGGTTCTGGAGGACGCAGCCTCACACCCCCGACGCCGCGCGCTCGAGGATCGGGTCGAGGTCGAGCCCGGGGGGCAGGGTGCCGAAGGCGTGGCCCCAGTCGCCCGCGAGCCGGGTGGCGCAGAAGGCGTCGGCGACGGCCGTCGGGGCGTGCCGCACGAGCTGACCGCCCTGGAAGACGAGGGCCATCTGCTCGACGATGCGGCGGGCGCGCAGCTCCAGGTCGTCGAACGACGTCAGCTCCTTGGTGAGGCGGGCGAGCGCGTCGTCGTACCGGCGGTCCGCCCCCCTCGCCAGCTCCGCCTCGGCGAGGAACGCGTCGAGGGTGTGGGGCTCGCGGGCCATCGCGCGGAGCGCGTCGAGCGCGGCCACGTTGCCGGAGCCCTCCCAGATGGAGAGGAGCGGGAGCTCGCGGTAGATCCGGGCGAGGTCGAAGTCCTCGACGTACCCGTTGCCGCCGAGGCACTCGAGCGCCTCGCCCGCGGCCATCGGGGCGCGCTTGCAGACGGCGTACTTCGTGACCGCCAGCCCGAGACGCCGCAGCGCCGCCTCGCCCTCGTCGCCGCGTACGGCGCGGTCGTTCGCCCCCGCGAGGCGCAGCATCGCGGTCGTCGCGGCCTCCGACTCGATCGTCAGGTCGGCGAGCACGTTGCGCATGAGCGGCTGGTCGAGCAGCGCCTTGCCGAAGGCGTGCCGGTGGCGGGCGTGGTGGGTCGCGAGGACGAGGGCCGTGCGCATGCCGCTCGCCGAGCCGATGACGCAGTCGAGGCGGGTCATGTTCACCATCTCCACGATGGTGCGCACGCCGGCGCCCTCCTCACCGACGAGCCAGCCGGTGGCGTGGTCGTACTCGATCTCGCTCGACGCGTTCGACCGGTTCCCGAGCTTGTCCTTGAGCCGCATGAAGCGGATCGGGTTGCGCTCGCCACCGGGCAGCACGCGGGGGAGGAGGAAGCACGACAGGCCACCGGGCGCCTGCGCAAGGGTGAGGAAGAGGTCGGACATCGGCGCGGACGTGAACCACTTGTGGCCGACCACGTCGTAGGTGCCGTCGGCGCGAGGCGTCGCCGTCGTGGTGTTGGCCCGCACGTCGGAGCCACCCTGCTTCTCCGTCATCGACATCCCTGCGACGAGCCCCCGCTTCGTGGCGGGGTCGCGGAGCCCGACGTCGTAGCTGCGGCTCGTCAGCAGCGGCTCGAACCGGGCGGCGAGGTCGGGGGACTGGCGGAGCGCCGGGACGGCGGCGTAGGTCATCGAGACCGGGCAGCCGTGCCCCGCGTCGACGGACCACACCATGAACTTCGCCGCGCGGGCGACATGGGCGCCGCGGCGCTCGTCGGCCCACGGGGCGGCGTGCAGACCGTGGGCCACGGCAGTCTCCATGAGCCGGTGGTAGGCCGGGACGTACTCGACCTCGTCCACCCGGTGGCCCGCACGGTCGTGCGTGTGGAGCCGCGGCGGGACCCGCTCGGCGAGCCGTCCCCACTCCCGGGCCTCGGCCGTGCCGGCCAGGCGACCCAGGGCGTGGATCTCGTCGAGGGCCCACCCGGCACCCTCGCGCTCGACGCCGGCGAGGAGCGCCGGGTCGTGCGCGGTGTCGTGCCCCTCGAGGGTCGGGGTCTGGTTGAGCACCTCGTGCGTGGTGGACATGGCGGCTCCTCGCGTCGTCGGGTCGACCCCGATGTTACGTATCGGTCAGCGATTGTGTCGATCTGCGTAATGGTCGACGATGTCCGCGTGGTCGACGTCCCCCTGCTCAGCGCGCGGTCCGTGGTGCTCAGCGTCCTGCTGGGCGCCCACCCGGCGCGGCTCACCGCCGCCCAGCTGGTCGCCACCGGCGAGCACGTCGGCGTGCCGGCGGCCACCCTGCGGGTCGCGCTCACGCGCGCCGTCGCGTCGGGGGACCTCGAGCGGGACGGTGGCGCCTACGCGCTCGCCGAGCGTCACCTCGCGCGGCGGCGGCGTCAGGACGAGGCGGTCGAGGACGCCGAGCGGTCGTGGGACGGGGACTGGGAGACCGTGGTCGTCGTCGGCCCCGGCCGCCCGGGGCCCGCACGCGCCGCACTGCGTGAGGAGCTCCACGGCCTGCGTCTCGCCGAGCTGCGGGAGGGCGTGTGGATGCGACCGGCCAACCTCACGCGTCCCGGCCCGCCGGCCGTGCCCGGCCTCCTCGAGACGTTCCTCGCCCGCCCCGACGTGCCCGAGCGGCTCGCCGCGGGGCTCTGGGACCTGCCGGGGTGGGCGGCGCGGGGCGAGGAGCTCGCGGCGTACGTC
>DASWYU010000254.1:0-17241 GCA_036404795.1 Nocardioides sp.
GCGGCGACCCCCGTGCTCTCGATGGCGCGCGGGAGGACGGCACGGCGGAACGGGGTCGGGGCGGGCAGCGAGTGGTCGGAGACGGGGGATCCCCCCTCGGCGGCGGTGGCCGCCGAGAGGCTGGATCCGTCGCTCTGCAGCGACGCAAGTGCGCGAGGCACCGCAGCTCCTTCCCGGGAGGGTGGATTCGTGGTGGACTAGACCAGCGAGCGAACACTGTTCTCTCTCGCGAACAGGGGTGTCAAACATGACACGTGTTTTCTTTACTTTTCAATGGTCTGCACCGGTCCCGCGGGGCCTGCGGACCGGGTGACCGCGGAGTAGGGTGAGTGAGATGGGTACGGGCACCGAGAGACCGGCCGGCGAGGTGTCGACCGACACCTCGTCAGCAGCCGCGCCCTCCGGCGTCCCCGGACTGTCGCGACGCGACCGACTGCGGATCGCCACGACGGAGGAGATCAAGTCGGCGGCGCGCGACCTGCTGCTGCCCCCACCGGGCGGCGGCGACCTGTCCCTGCGCGCCGTGGCGCGCGAGGTCGGCATGACGCCGTCGGCGATCTACCGCTACTTCGAGTCGCGCCAGGACCTCATGGAAGCCCTGGCGCGCGACGCCCTCGAGTCGGCGGGGGCGGCCCTGCGCGCCGCGGACGAGGCCGAGGCCGGACGCACCGCCTTCGACCGGGCGGTGGCGATGGCGACGGCCTACCGACGCTGGTGCCTCGAGCATCCCGCGGAGTTCGGGCTGGTCTTCCGCGCCGACGGCGAGCGCGCCCAGCACGTGCGGCTCGACACCATCGCCTTCTACCGCGTGCCCCTCGAGGTGATGACGTCGGAGCTGCAGGCCGGCCGCCTCCGGCTCCCCGACCACACCGACGTGCTGCCCACGGTGCGCGCGGACGTGCTGGAGATGGCGAGCCTCGTGGCCCCGGACGGGGTCTCACCCGCGACGATCGTCTACCTGATCTCGGTGTGGTCGTCGGTGCACGGGTTCGTGTGCTTGGAGCTCTTCGGGCACGTGCCGAGCCTGCTGGACGACGCCGACGACGCGTTCGAGCGGCACGTGCGCCTCGTGCTGCGCTCGCTGCTCGTCTACGACTTCTGACGGAGCGTCGGGGGACCCTCCGGCGTCACCAGCGCGCGGCGGTGCGACGCGGGGCGCGCGGGAACCCCAGCGCCACCTGCACGGCGGCCGACAATGCCGCCTGGGCCTGTCGCAGGTCGGGCGACGTCTCGTCGCCGACGAGGCACACCATCCACTGGTGGGCGTCGAGGTCGTAACCACCGCCGGCCACGAGCGTGGCGAGACCTCCCCAGGTCTCCATCATCGCGGCGATCTCGGGGCTTTCCCCCCGCCACGCCACGATCGACCCGCCCTCGAGCGCCGTCGACGTGCGGGGGTCGGCCCACGTCACCTCCTCGGCCCCGACGGTGCGCCGCAGCGCGTCGGCGGCGGGTCCCGTGCGTCGTACGGCGCTGGCCGCGGTCGTCAGCGTCCACTCGCCGGTGCGGTGCCCCAGCCACCACCCCGACGCGTCGAGCCGGGAGGCGAAGCGGTTCGCGACCGTCGTCAACCTGTCCACCAGCGGCGCGGCCACCATGTCGTCCAGGTCGTGGAGGCACCGCTCGAGCGCGTCCGCCACGTCGCCCTGGACGAGGGGCGTGGGTGTCGGCACGGCGGGATCCTGGCCGGCGAGCTCGAGGGCCTCGAGGATGCCCGTCGCGATGCGCCGCTCGTGCGGGGTGAAGTCGCGACCGTCGCGGGCCAGGACGACCTCGACCGGGCTACCGTCGACGCAGGTGCGCCGCAGGACGAGCTGGTCGCCGGCCGCCGGCGCGTCGGGGTGGGCGACGTCGAGCGGACGACGAGCGCCGTCCGTCTCGTGGAGGACGACGACGTGGTCGAGGTCGAGGGCCCCCCGCATCGTCGGCTCCACGAGGTCCAGCCACTGCAACCGGGCATCTGCGCCCGTCGAACCCTGCCCCACGCCTACTCCTACCGTTCTTCCACGCTGCTCGCGGTCCTGATGCCCTGGTCGGACCCGCGAGCGCACGCCCCTGCACCGACGATAGGTGCGAGGTGAGTGCGGCACGCCGAGATTCGGGCCGGTGGGCCACCCGTTCGAGTGGCTCAGAAGGTACAACGACGCACCGGCCCGCGCGTCACTCCGTCGGGCGAGATCGGAGCGCCGCTACACCCGGGGTACTACCGGTTGAAGCGCTGCTGTGCCTTCTCGAGCCCGTCCGTGACGAGGCACTCGATCGCGTCGGCGGCGTCGCCGACCTGGAAGGGCAGCTCCTTCGCCTCCGTGCGCGAGTAGTCGGACAGCACGAAGTCGGCGACCTCCTGGCGGCCGGGCGGGCGGCCGATCCCCGCACGCACCCGGTGGAAGTCACCGGTGCCGAGGGAGGAGCGCATCGACTTGAGACCGTTGTGGCCGTTGTCGCCGCCACCGAGCTTGAGCCGGAGGGTCCCGAAGTCGATGTCCAGCTCGTCGTGCACGGCCACGACCCGCTCCGGGGGGACCTTGTAGAACGTCGCGAGCGCCTTGACGGGGCCACCGACCTCGTTCATGTAGGAACGCGGCTTCGCGAGCACGAGCCGTGGTCCGAGGCTGCCGGGCACACCGGCGCGCCCCTCGACCACGTCGGCGCGGCCGGTCTTGTGCGAGCGGAAGCGGTCGCGCCAACGTGCCGCGAGCTCCTCGACGACGAGATAGCCGACGTTGTGCCGGTTGCCGGCGTACGTCGGGCCGGGGTTGCCGAGCCCGACGACCAGCCACACCTCGGTGGACGTGTCGGACATGCGGCTACCCCGGCCCTCTCGTGTCGTGCTGGGTGCCGGCCCGCGGACGCGCGCCGGCGGAGGGTCACTCGCCCTCGGTGGTCTCCTCGGCGGTCTCCGCCGCGGCGTCGCCCTCCGACTCGTCCTTCTCGATGCCGGCGTCGGCCTCGGCCTCGGCCAGCTCCGCCTCGACCTGCTCGGCGGTCTGCGCGGCGGTCACGTTGACGACGAGCACGTCGGCCTCGGTGACGAGCGTCGAGCCGGACGGGAGCGTGAGGTCGCCGGCGGTGATCTGCGTGCCCGCCTCGGCGCCCTCGACCGACACCTCGATCGACTCGGGGATGTGGGTCGCCTCGGCCTCGAGCTGCACGGTGGCGTTCTCGGTGACGACGAGCGTCTCGGCGGCGGCGTCGCCGACGACCGTCACGGGGACGTCGACGGTGACCTTCTCGCCGCGCTTCACGGCGATGAAGTCGACGTGCTCGATGACGCGGCGCAGCGGGTCCACCTGGATGTGCTTGGTGAGGGCCAGCTGCGCGGAGCCGTCGATGTCGAGCTCGAGGAGCGCGTTGGCGCCGCCGTGCTTGAGGGCGAGCATCGTCGCGTGGCCCGGCAGGGTCACGTGGATCGGGTCGATGCCGTGGCCGTAGACGACCGCCGGGATCTTGTGGTCGCGGCGGATGCGGCGCGCGGCGCCCTTGCCGAACTCGCTGCGGACCTCGGCGGTGATCTTCTCGCTGGACATGCTGGGGCTCCTCGTCGGACGTCGTCTGCGGCACCGCGAGGCGCCAGGTCGGTCGCGCCACGGCAGCACAGCGCGGCGGAGCAGGAGTCCGGCCGGCCCTGTCGATCACGGAACCCGGAGGTTCCCTCGCCGAGGCAACCGGAGAAGGATAGCGACCCGGCTCCCTTCTACCAAACCCGCGACTGAACCCGTGATCGAACCCATGACCGAACCCGCGGCCGCCCCCCGGGGGCGCCCGTCAGCGGCTGATCGTGACGACGGCCGGGGCGCTCTCGAGCACCCCCAGGACGGCGGACACCTCGCAGCGGGCCGACGGCTGCTCGGCGAGCAGGTCGCCCGACGCCTGCGGGGCCAGGGCGCTGCAGGACCGCAGCGTCGGAGGACCGCCGCCGAGCTGTCGGACGGCGTCGGTCAGGGACGCCGCGCCGGTCGCGGCACTGTCGTAGACGGGTTCCGTGCCACCGGCGAACGTCACGTCCACGAGCACCTCGACCGACTCCCCCTGCGTGACCGCACCACGGCTGACCCGCAGCGCGACACCCGTCGTCTGCTGGAGAGGGAACGCGAGCCGGTTGTTGGAGGCGTCGCCCAGCGCGGCCTCGAGATCGGCGGTCGCCTCCTCCTCCCAGCGCTGCAGCGCGTCGTCCTCGGCCCCGAGGTCGAGCTCGATCTCGGCGACGACACGGGCCTGCGATCCGTTGAGCGGCACGTTCAGCCGCCACGCGCAGGACTGCTGCACCCCCGCGTCGCTCGGTGCGAGGTCCGCCTCGACGCCCGGGTCCCACGAGACCCCGGAACGCGGGCAGCCGCCCGAGGCGCCGGCGGGGAGGAAGGTGAGCAGCGAGACCGTTCCCCGTGACTCCCCGGGACGGGCCGGCATGTTGAGCGTCAGGTCGATCTCGACCGTGCGCTCCTGCGGGTCGTAGGCGGCGGCCCGACTGGTGGTGAGACCGCTGGCGTACGACGCGGGAGGGGACTGCACCCGCTGCACCGGGAGCGAGGTGCGGACCTCCTCACCGGCCACGTCGCGGTCACCGTCGTCGTCGCCCGCTCCCCCACCCCGGACCAGCAGCGTGACGAGCGTCGCGACGACGAGCAGCGAGACCACGACGACGAGACCGAGCGCCCAGGTCGGCACCCGCGACGCGCCGACGTGGGTGCCTCGTCCCGGCCCAGCAGGGACGGGAAGGACGGGCGGGACGACGGGCGCGGGTGCCGGAGCGGCCGGTGTCGGAGCCGCCGGTGCTGGAGCAGCAGGAGTCGGAGCAGCAGGAGTCGGGGCAGCGAGGGCCGCCGCCGGCGGGACCTGCTCGAGGGGGCCCGGCAGCACCGGACGGATCTCCGTGCCGTTGTCGGTCACGGGTCCGGCCGGGGCCGCCTGTGCCGCCGGCGAGGCACCGGGGTCCGCCGGGCCGAAGCCCGGCTCGACGATCGCCGGTCCGACGTGGTGCCGGACCACGGTGCGCTGCGCCGTGTTCCACGACTCCGGCTCCGACTGCGCCGGGAGCGGCGGGGCGTCGAGCGCGTCGTCGGGGAGGTCCCGGAGCGCCTGGGCGGTCGCGGCCGCGGAGAGCCGGGTCGCGGGGTCCTTGGCGAGCGTGATCGCGAGGACCGTCCACAGGAGCGGGTGCACGGGGAGCGACGGCGGCTCCACCGTCACGTGACGGTTGCCGATGGTGTGCACGGTGCCCTTGCCCGCGAACGGCGTGCGGCCGGCGAGGAGCTCGTAGAGGAGCACGCCCGCGGCGTACACGTCGGAGGCGGGGCTGAACTTGCCGTACTGGAACAGCTCCGGCGGCATGTAGCCCGGGGTGCCGATGAGCCCTGTCGCCTGCACCGTCGACTCCTGGGCGAGCCGCGCGATGCCGAAGTCGGAGAGGCGCACGCCGCTGCCGTCGCCCGGCACACCGCCCTCGAGGAGCACGTTGTCGGGCTTGATGTCCCGGTGCAGGAAGCTGGCCCGGTGGGCGGCGTCGAGCGCGTCGAGCACCGCGCAGGCGACGATGACGGCCTCGCGGGCCGACAGGGTCCGCACCTCCCGCAGGTGGCGGCGGAGGTCGCGGCCCTCGACGAGGTCCATGACGATCGCCAGGTCGTTGCCCTCGACCACGAGGTCGCGCACCTGCACGATCTGCGGGTGCTTCAGGTTGAGCAGGATCGAGCGCTCCTGGATGAAGCGACCGACGATGTCCGCGTCGTACACGTAGGTCTCCCGCAGCAGCTTCGCCGCGACGTGCTCGCTGGTCGTGCGGTCGACGGCGCGCCAGACCTCGCCCATCGCGCCGGACCCGAGCCGCTCCCTCAGCTCGTAACGGCTCCCCAGAGCCCGAGGGCTCCCCTCCTCCACGGCTCGCTCACGCCCCCGCGGGGACGGCGAGCCAGAACAGGTGCTGGGCGTCGGGGCCGGCGGTCGCGATCACGGCCCGCACCCCGGGGTCCTGCGTGGTCGACGTGAGCACCACGACGGCGTCGTCGGCGAGCGCCTGCGGCGTCGCGAACGTCAGCGCGGGCCCGGCGAGACCGTCGGCGGCGTCGACCGCCACGTCGGGCAGCGCCTGCGCGACGTCCGCGGGCACGCTGCTGCCCGCGGCCTCGACGGCCCGGACGAGGGCGACCACGGCGTCGTGGCTCGCGATGTCCGCATCGGCGCCGTTGACGTCGAACGGTCGGCCGAGCACGTCGACGGCCGACGCGTCGGCCGTCAGCGTGCGCAGGGCGGCGAAGTAGGCCGCGGCACTGTCCCCGGCCGCCCCCTCCAGCAGCGTCGTCGCATCGGTGGCGTCGGGACCCACGGTGAGGAACTGGGCCGACAGCACGCCGCCGCTGGCGGCGAGCACGTCCGCGAACACGGGGCTCAGGGCGTCGGGCGTGAGGACGACGGGCACGTCGGCGACCGTCTGGATGCCCTGCACGAAACGGGCCTGGTCGGCCGCCGCGCCGGCGAGGACGACGCTGTCGATCGCGTCCGCCTCGACCGCTTCGGCCACCGCCGTCACCGCGGCGCCCACGGCGTCGGAGCCGAAGGAGCCCGAGCGGGCCCCGGGGACGTCCGGCGTCTCCGCGGATCCGATGGTCAGCACGTAGGGCTGCGACACCGTGACGGCGGCGAGCGCCGTCGCGAGACCGGCGTCCACGGCCTCGGCCGAGGGCGCGGTGCTCCAGGTGCCCGTCGGCAGGTCGGTGCCGAGGAGGTACGGCGCGAGCACCGGCACCCCCGCCTCCGCGGCTCGCTCGAGGGCCGGGCCGACGTGGTCGCCCGCCGTCGCGAGGACGATCCCACTGACCCCGTCGGCGACGAGCTCGTCGACGACCGCGACCGCACCGTCGGCGGTGCCGCGGTCGTCGCGCCCGAGGATCTCGACCTCGACTCCACCGCCGGCGAGGCGGCTCTGGGCGACCATCGCGCCCTGGGCGAGCCCGAGCACGTCGGTGCCCTCCGCGCCGGAGCCGACCGAGCTGACGACGACCCCGATCCGGACCGGACCGTTCACCGAGGCGGTCAGCGTGACCTGCGCCGGCGGCACCGGCGCGACCTCGACCGCGTCCTCGTCGTCGCGCTCCTCCTCGTCGCCCGAGCAGGCCACCAACGGGAGGGCGAGGAGCGCCGTCGCCAGCGCACCGGCGAGTCGCCGCGGCGGGGTCACTGCGCCACCACGTGGAACGTGTAGACCGTCAGCACCGTGCCGTCGGCGTCCACACCGGCGGTGGTGAGCTCCTCCTGGCGGTCGGCACCCAGCTCGAACTGGCGCTGCTGGCGCGCCACGTCGCGGAGGTCGAGCCTCCGCACCGCCGCGAACCCGGTCGTGCTGCCGAGCTCCTCGAAGACGGTGCGCTGCGACTGGCCGGCCGTCGAGGCGTTCGAGGCGAGCGCGCCGAGGATGCCGCGCCCCGAGCCGGAGGAACCGAACTGGCGCAGGGCCTCGTCGAGCGAGCCGACGAGCGCGGTGCTCGTGCCGCCCAGGTCGACGCCGGTCGCGCCCATGTCGGCGACGAGGTCGTCACCGGCGGAGCCGAGCCGCCCCTGCAGCAGGCTCGCCGCCTGGGTGAGCCGGCGGTCGGCCCGGTTCTCCAGGTTCCCGGCGACCTCGGAGCCCCAGTCCTCGACCGCGCCGCCGTCGGAGGAGAGCCCGTCGGCGTACTGCGCGATGAAGCCCTGGAGGAGGCTGTCGACCGACTCCTGCGCGGTCGCGAGGTCGCCGAGGTTGCCGTCGATGTCGCCGCCGACGGCCGCGAGCGCGTCGTCGGTGGCGTCGAAGTAGTCCCCGACGTCCTCGGTCAGGGCGATGTTCTGGCAGTCGAGCGACGACCATGCGGCGGCCAGCTGGTCGAGCGCCGTCGTGCCCGGCGTGGTGCCGGGCGCGGGCGCCGACGCGCAGTCGGTCGTCGTCCCGGAGGCGCCGATGCCGCTGCCGGCGATGCGCGCGGCGTCGATCTCGCTCTGGAGCGCGTCGACCGCGGCCACGACGTCGTCGGTGCCGTCCGTGCCCGCGCCGAGCGCCGTCTCGACGGCGCCGAGGGCGTCACCGAGGAGGCTGATCTGGGTGTTGATGCCGGCGAGGGCGCCCGGCACGTCGACGTCCACGAGACCGAGCACGTCGGTCCAGGCGGCGGTCAGCTGCTCGAGCTGCGTCTCGAGCACCGAGGTGCCCTCGGGCGTGCTCGGGCAGAGCTCGAGGCCGGTGAGGCCCCCGAGGATCTGGTCGAGGAGGCCGCCGAGGCTGCCGCCCGGCGTCCAGGTGCCGTCCCAGATCGGCGTGCAGACCACCCCGAGGAGGTCGTCGATGCCGGCGCCCAGGGAGACGAGCGTGCTCGGCACGGTCCCGGAGCCGCTGAGCTGCTCGGTCGCGATGGTCTGGATCGTGGCGACGCTGGTGGCGAGCACACCGGTGTCCGCGACGAGGCCCTGGAGGTCGAGCAGCTCGCCGCGCAGGGCCGCCAGGGCGGTGACGAGCTGCTCACGCAGCGCGTCCACCTGGGCCGTCACGTCGGTCGTGCTGAGCTCGGCCAGCAGCGTGGTGAGCGCGGTGACCGCGGCCTGCACGTCGCCGAGCTCCGCGGCGACGTCACCGAAGCCGGAGGGCCGCACCTGCGTGACCAGGTCGGTCGCGAGCGTGGCGAGCTGGCCGGCGGTGTCCTCGAGCGCGCGGCCCGTCGACGCCAGCTGACAGGTCACCGACTGCGGCGTGCCTCCGGCGACCTGGGCCGGGGTCGGGCAGTTCGCGGCCGGCGCCTCGGCCTCGGCGCGCGTGCCCACGAGAGCGGTCAGCGCCTGGGTGGTGACGGCGGCGCAGGCGCCCGACGCGTCGGCGTACGCCGCGAACAGCGCCTCGACGGAGGCGAACAGGTCACGGAGGGTCGCGTCCCCGCCCGTCAGCAGCGACGCGTCGACGTCGCAGCCACCGGCCACGGGACGCACCGTGATCAGCTCCCGCGGGGTCACGCCCGGCGGGCCGACCAGCGCGCCGAGGTCGCCGAGCGCGGCGTCGAGCTCGACGGCGCCCGCGTCACCCGCGGCGCCGATGTTGCGGTCGATCTCCGCGCTCTTGTCGCGGAGGTCGGCGACGATGTCGGCGATCTGGGCCGGGATGTCCCCCCGGGAGCCCTGGAGCTGGTCGACGGCCTCGGCGCCCACACCGCTTGCCGTGCTCTCGAGGTCGGCCCGGATGTCGGTCAGCACGGTGCTCGCGCCCGTGAGCACGTCGTTGACCGCGTCGATCGTGCCGATGGTGTCCTGCTGGAGGCGTCGGGCGCTGCCGGCGCGGTCGACGAACGCCGCCTGCACCAGCCCCTCGACGGACGGGTCCGTCACGAGGCCGGGCTGCACGCTGAGGTCGAACGTCGGCGGCTGGAAGTCCTCGGCGTCGAGCACGAGGCGGAAGGTCGCCGTGGTCGCGAGGCGCGGCGGCGCGAGCATGGCCGACCACTGCACGACGGGAGCGCCGTCGGCGTCGCGGCCCAGCACGCCGTTGGTGACGTCCTCGCCCTCCGCGCCGGCGGTGACGACGCGCGTGGAGTCCTCCAGCGCGACGCCTCCCACGACCGTCAGGGGGCTGCCGACGAGGGCGAACTCGCCGTACTGCCGCCCCTCGGAGGAGTAGACGACCCGCTCGGGTCGCACGCTCGTGTTCTGCACCGTCACGTCGATGGTGAGGCGGCCGTCGTAGCCGGCGAGGTCGGCCAGGTCGGTGCCCGCACCGTTCTCCGCCCGGTAGGCGGTCAGCACCCGGACCGGCAGCTCGGCCTCCGAGGGGTCGATCGACTCCTCGGTGGTGGACACCTCACCGTCGCTCTCCGTGATGAGGCGGCTGGTCACCCCCGCGACCGAACCGTCGCCCGTGAGCGTCACGTCGATGCTCCGCAGCGTGCGCGGCTCGTCGGCGAAGGCCGTCTGCGGCGCGGACACGAGGCCGGCCGTCAGCAGCGCCACCGTGCCGAGGATCGCGACCCTCCGCACGGCGGGCGGGACGAGTCGACCGCGCAGCTCGGCGCGATGGGTGGGTGGCATGCGGCCGCCTCCGTGAAGCTCGCGCCCCGGGCGGCACTCCCCCCGGGGCCGTGGACGTGAAGGTGTCCCCGGAGCCTAGGACGGCCGGGAGGGGACGGGGGTACCTTCGCGGAACTTTCCCACCGGTCCAAACCACCCAATCGCCGGTCTAGACCACCCGGTGGATCGAGCCGGAGCGCGGGTTCGGCTCAGGCGTGCCCGTCGAACATCGACGTGACGGAACCGTCCTCGAAGACCGCCTGGATCGCCTGCGCCAGGAGCGGCGCGATCGACAGCACGGTCAGCTTGTCGAAGCGCTTCTCGTCGGCCAGCGGCAGCGTGTTGGTGAGGATGACCTCCACCGCCGGGCTGTTCTTCAGGCGCTCGGCGGCGGGGTCGGACAGGATGCCGTGGGTGGCGGCGATGATGACCGCCTTGGCGCCCTGCTCCATGAGGGCCTCGGCGGCCTTCACGATGGTGCCGCCGGTGTCGATCATGTCGTCGACCAGCACGCAGGTGCGGCCCTCGACCTCGCCGACCACGCGGTTGGCGACCGTCTCGTTGGGCCGGTCGGTGCGGCGCGTCTTGTGGATGAACGCGAGCGGCACGCCCCCGAGGCGTGCGGACCAGCGCTCGGCGACCTTGATGCGGCCGGCGTCCGGCGACACGACGGCGAGGTCGGACTCCGCGCCGTACTTCCCGCGCACGTAGTCCGCGAGGATCGGCAGCGCCATGAGGTGGTCGACGGGCCCGTCGAAGTAGCCCTGGATCTGGTCGGCGTGCAGGTCGACCGAGATGAGGCGGTCGGCGCCGGCCGTCTTGAACAGGTCGGCGACGAGGCGGGCCGAGATCGGCTCGCGACCGCGGTGCTTCTTGTCCTGGCGGCTGTAGCCGTAGAACGGCATGACCACGGTGATCCGCTTGGCCGAGGCGCGCTTGAGCGCGTCGACCATGATCAGGTGCTCCATGATCCACTCGTTGATGGGCGCCGTGTGGCTCTGCAGCACGAAGGCGTCGCAGCCGCGGACGGACTCCTCGTAGCGCACGTACTTCTCCGAGTTGGCGAAGTCGTACATCGACGAGGGCACCAGGCCCGTGCCGACGAGCTCGGCCACCTCCTCGGCCAGCTGCGGGTGTGCCCGCCCGCTGAAGACCATGAGGTTCTTCTCGCCTGCCAGCTTCATTCCGCTCACGCCGGGTGCGCTCCTACCGCTCGATGCCGTCATCACGGCCGGCTCCCCCGGGTCGGCCCCGAGGATTCTCGCGCACCCCCGCGGCGGCGCCAACTCAGGGGCGCCTCCGTGTCAACGGGCGGGACGCCCGTCCTCCGGACGGTCGCCGGAGGCCCCGTCGTCCACCACGTCGTACGTCGCGTCCCGCACCGTCGTCGCCGCCTCGGCCTGCGCCGTACCCGGGCGTCGGCGAGCCACCCAGCCCTCGATGTCGCGCTGCGGTCCGGCGGAGACGGCGAGCGCGCCCGCGGGCACGTCCGAGCGGACGACGGTGCCGGCGCCCGTGCTCGCGCCGTCGCCGATCGTGACGGGGGCGACGAACGTGTTGTTCGAGCCGGTGCGGGCGTGGCGACCGACAACGGTGCGGTGCTTCGCGATGCCGTCGTAGTTGGCGACGATCGTGCCCGCGCCGATGTTCGTGCCCTCGCCGATCTCGGCGTCGCCGACGTAGGAGAGGTGCGGCACCTTGGCGCCGTCGCCGATGGCGGCGTTCTTCGTCTCGACGAACGCGCCGATCTTGCCGCCGGCGCCGAGCCGGGTGCCGGGCCGCAGGTAGGAGAACGGCCCCACCGTGGCGCCGTCGCCGATGACGGCGAGCTGGCCGTGGGTGCGGACGACGCGGGCGCCGGCGCCGATCTCGCAGTCCTCGAGGGTCGTGTCGGGGCCGATGACGGCGTCCTCGGCGACGACCGTCGCGCCGAGGAGCTGCGTGCCGGGCAGGATCGTGACGTCGGGGGCGAGCACGACGCCGCTCTCGATCCAGGTGGTCTCGGGGTCCATGATCGTGACCCCGACCTGCGTCATCCAGTGGTCGAGGATGCGGCGGTTGAGGAGCCGGCCGAGCTCGGCGAGCTGCGCCCGGTCGTTCGCACCGCGCGTCTGCACCTCGTCGTCGATGCAGTAGGCGCCGACGGTCAGGCCGGCGTCGCGGGCGATCCGGACGGCGTCGGTGAGGTAGTACTCGCCCTTCGCGTTGTCGTTGCCGATCGCGGCCAGCGCCTCGCCGAGGAAGGCCCCGTCGAAGGCGAGGATCCCCGAGTTGATCTCGCGGATCTCGCGCTGGTCGTGGTCGGCCTCCTTCTGCTCGACGATGGCGAGCACGTCGCCCTCCTCGTCGCGCACGATGCGGCCGTAGCCCGTCGGGTCCTCGATCTCCGCCGACAGGATGCTGACCGCGCGCTCGGCCGCCTCGTGGTCGGCGACGAACGCCGCGAGGCTCTCACCCCGCAGCAGCGGGGTGTCGCCGGTGAGCACCACGACGGTGCCGTCCACGCTGCCACCGAGCGCCTCGACCGCGACACGGGCGGCGTGACCGGTGCCGTCCTGCGACTCCTGCACGGCGAGCACCGCCGCGGGCTCCAGCTCGAGCACGTGGGCGCCGACGGCCTCGCGCTGGTGACCGATGACCGCGACGACGCGCACGGGCTCGACCGCACGGGTCGCGGCCAGCACGTGGCCGACCATCGTGCGTCCCCCGACCCGGTGCAACACCTTCATCGTCTTCGACCGCATGCGGGTGCCGCCACCGGCGGCGAGGACGACGACCGTCACCTGGCTCATGAGGTGACACAGTAGACGGACCGGGTGACGCACCCACCACCTCGCCCGGTCACCTAGGGTGGTGCCTCGCCCCGCCCTGCGCGCGGCGTTCCCCGGTTGCTCTGCTGGCACGGGCGGGCGGACTTTGAATCCGTCTTTCGTTGGTTCGATTCCAACCCGGGGAGCCACCGTCCGACGGGTGCGGCTCCGCGCTACCCGAGGATCGCGGTGAGTGCCTCGGAGGCGAAGAACGGCGTGAGCCGGGCCCGTACGACGCGCTCGAGCTCGCCGCTCTCCCGCGCCACCGCGAGCAGCCGCGGACCGGCCGTCGTCACCACCGCGACCAGCTCCTCGCGGCCGATCCCGAGGTCGCCGAGGAGCTCGGCGAGGGTGTGCGGGCCGTACGTCGCGACCAGCCGCTCCGCGAGCCGCTCCCCCAGCGCCCGGGCCGGGTCGGAGGCCAGCGCGGCGATGGCGAGGTCCTGGAGCCGGCCGGCGGTGCGCCGTACGTCGTCGACGTCGCCGGACGGCCGCGGCAGCGGACGGTCGGCGTAAAGGTCGAGCACCTCGACCAGCGCGTCCCGCGTGCCGGGGTCGCGGAGCGTCGCGAGGAGCACGGCGTTGAGCCGGCGCATCGCGATCACGGCGCCCTTGCCCGCGGTGCCGCCGACGAGCTGCTCGACCTGCCGGTCCGCCACGCCGATCACCCTGCCGGCGGCGTTGGCGCCGAACGAGACCAGGGACCCGACGCCCGGGATCCGCTCCGCGACGGCACGGTTCGCCTGCACGACCTCGGCGACGACGAGCGTGAGGAAGCGGGCCGCGAGCCCCGCGGCCTCGGGACTGCGGGTGAGGTCGTCGAGCAGTGCCTCGAGGTCGTCGGTGCGGGCCAGCAGCGCGTCGAGGAGCGCGACCAGCTGGTCCCGCTCGACGAGGTCGGTGAGGGCGACGGGAGTCGCCGGGCCCTCGTGCAGCACGTCGGCGACCGCCTCGAGGAGCGTGCTGACGAACGCGCTGCCCGGGGCCGTGGTCGCCGCGATGTGCAGGGCCTGCGCGACCTCGCCCGCGTGGACGACCTGCTCGACGCGCACGACCGCGGCGAGCGCGAGGAGGTCGTCGACGTGGGCGGGCAGGCGCTCGGCGGCACCGGGGCCGCTCAGCTCCTCGACCGCCCACGCCACCTGGGCGTCGAGGAGACGCTGCGCCGTGGGGTCGAGCGCCGTCGGCTTCCGGGAGTCGGCCATCCGCGCAGCATAGGGCGGAGGGGCGGCGGGGATAGGGTCGTCCTGTGGACCTTCCGGTGATGCCACCCGTCCGGCCGATGCTGGCCAAGTCGGTCAAGGACGTGCCCGATCCCGCCTCGCACCCGGCGGGGCTCTCGTTCGAGCCCAAGTGGGACGGCTTCCGCTGCCTCGTGTTCAAGGACGGCGACGAGGTCGAGCTGACGTCGCGGAACACGAAGCCGCTGACGCGCTACTTCCCCGACGTCGTCGCTGCCGCCCGCGAGCAGCTGCCCGCGCGCTGCGTGCTGGACGGGGAGCTGTACGTCGCGACCCCGGCCGGCAGCGAGGGCGACGGCGACGCGGGGGCCGGGTCGCCACCTCGTCTCCAGTTCGAGCTGCTGCAGGAGCGCATCCACCCCGCGGCGTCGCGGGTGGCGATGCTGTCCGAGGAGGTGCCCGCGGGGTTCGTCGCGTTCGACCTGCTCGCGCTGGGCGACGAGTCGTTCGTGGACCGCCCGTTCGCGGAGCGTCGCGCGGCGCTCGAGGAGGCACTGGCCCACCTCGTGGGACGGGCCGACACCGACACGGGCCTGACCGGGTGCCACCTCGTGCGCACGACCACGGACGCCGACGAGGCGCGCGCATGGTTCGAGCAGTTCGAGGGCGCGGGACTCGACGGGGTGATCGCGAAGCCGCTGGACGCGCCGTACACGGAGAACGGCCGCACCATGTTCAAGATCAAGCACGCCCGCACGGCGGACGTCGTGCTGGCGGGCTACCGCGAGCACAAGACCTCGACACCCGAGGAACCCCTCCTCGGCTCGCTGCTGCTGGGACTGCACGACGGGGAGGGCAACCTCCAGCACATCGGCGTCGCCGCCTCGTTCACCGCCGCCCGCCGCGCGGAGCTCATCGCGGAGCTCGCCCCGCTCGTCTGCGAGATCGGCGAGCACCCGTGGGGGGCCTGGGAGGAGTGGGCGGTCGCGAACCCGGACCGCGTGCCCGGCACCCAGTCGCGCTGGAGCGCCGGGAAGGACCTCTCGTTCGTGCCGCTGCGTCCCGAGCGCGTGCTCGAGGTGGGCTACGACCACATGGAGGGGCGGCGGTTCCGGCACACGGCGCAGTTCAAGCGCTGGCGTCCCGACCGCGATCCCGGCTCGTGCGGCTACGACCAGCTGGACGAGCCCGTGAGCTACGACCTGACGACCGTCCTGACCCCTCGCACCATCCCGCACACTCCCACCGGCCCCGACGCACCCCAGGAGACGCCATGACCTACCACGTCGTGCTGCTCGTCGAGCAGCCGCTGACCGACCTCGACGCCCGCCAGGTCACCTCGCTGCACGTGGAGCTCGGGGAGGAGGTCGTCTACGACGTGCTGCTGCCCGTGGACGACGCTGCGGAGCGGATGGCGACCGCCGTCGGCACCCTCGGCTCCGGCGACCTCGTCGGCTCCCCCAGCTACGCACTGGCGAGCATCGACTTCGAGGAGCTGCACGAGCAGAGCGAGGTGGAGGCCCACGACGGCCTGGCCCGCACCCTCGCCCTGCTGCGCGCCAGCGGCGCCAAGGCGCAGGGCGCGGTCGTCGCCGACGACCCGATCGGAGCCCTGCGGGCGACGGTGGGCACCGTCGACGCCAGCGAGGTCATCGTGCTCACGAGCCCGCACGTGGTCGCCGAGTTCTTCGGCGTCGACTGGACGTCGCGCGCGCGCCGCCACCTCGACGTCCCCGTCCTCCACCTCCTCGAGCACGAGACCTTCGCGGAGCAGGCCGACGGCGCCGGCGAGGGCGTCACGGGGCTCTGACGCGCACCCTGCGTTCGGACGGTCGGGCGTTCGGGTGGGGCGCGCCGTTGCGGGTTGCGTCGCGTCTCGTGCGTCGAGTTGGCACATACGCTCCGTCTCGCGCGCCGAGTTGGCACATACGCTCCGTCTCGCGCGCCGAGTGGGCAGGTACGTCGCGGGCGAGGCGAGATCGCCGGCGGATCGATCCACAGGCCCTCATCAACAGATGGTGATCGAACGTCTGTTCGACTACAATCGGGGGCATGGATCGGGGGACCCACACCACAGCGACTGCGTTGATCGACGCGGTCCGCGAGACCGCGCGTACGGCGCGTGCCGCGGAGGCGGCGGCGTTCGTCGCGGTCGGTGACTGGGCCGATGCCCACACCTCGGATGCGGCGGTGGGCGACCCGATCGGGGCGCTCGGTGAGTGGCTCGACCCCGAGCACGCCGAGACGCTCGCGGGGGATCAGTTCCTCGAGCTCGGCGGACCGGGCGCGCCGGTGGTGGCGGAGTTCTGCATCGGCGAGATCGCCGCGATCCGCGGCTGCTCGTTCGATGCCGCGCGGCGGCTCGTGGGTGACGCGGTGGAGCTGCGGCACCGGCTGCCGCGGGTCCACGCCCGGATCGTGGCCGGAGAGGTCGAGGTCTGGCGCGGACGTCGGATCGCCCAGCAGACGCGGGCCCTGTCGTTCGACGGCGCGCGTTTCGTCGACGCACACATCGCGTACGCCGCCAGCCGCACCACCACCGGTGACATCGACCGGCTCGTCGCTGAAGCCGCCGCGCGGTTCGACCCCGAGATCCTCGAAGCAGAACGCCTCGATGCAGACGCCGGCCGTCACGTGACGATCGACCTCGCCGGACTGGCGTACCGGGACCCGTTGACCGGCACCCTGCGCGGCACCGTCGACGTCACCGGATCCCTCGACCTCGCCGACGCCCTCGACCTGGAACGCGCCGTGGCCCACGTCGCCGGACAGCTCGCCGACTTGGGCAGCACGGACGACCTCGACGTACGGCGCTCGATCGCCCTCGGTGAGATCGCGCGGCGCTCCGACGGCATCGAGGTGCTCGACTACGACGCCTCTGGTTCCGCCGATCGGCCGGTCACGCGGTCGAAGCGCGAGGTGGTGATCTACGTCCACCTCGACCACGCCGCGATCACAGGGACGGTGAACGGGCTCGGTCCGGGGATCGACGCCTGCACCGGCACGACCGGGATCGACCTCGCCCGCCTCGACACCCCCGGCATGCCCCGCGGGCTGGTGACGGCGGACCAGGTCCGCGCGTGGTGCGGCAGCCCGGACACACGGGTGGTCGTGAAGCCGGTCATCGACCTCACCTCCGGGACCGACGCCGTAGGCGCGGGCGCGGGTGTCCGCGGGCTGGCGGTCGACGGCTACCGCCCGACGGAGCGGATCGCCGACCACGTGCGGCTCCGCTGGCC
>DASWYU010000255.1:0-6944 GCA_036404795.1 Nocardioides sp.
TGAGCGTCACGCCGGTGACGTCGAGCCCGGAGAGCCCGTCACCCGTGGCGAGCACCGCTCCGAGGTCGGCGGCGAGCCCGGCGAGCGCGACCGGCGCCGGGCGCTGGGGGCGCGCCGCCCGCAGCGCGGACAGGTCGTCCGACGGTGACGTCGAGGGGGTCGAGGTCATCCGGGCAGCCTAGTGGCGCGGGGGCGGGTCACCACTCGACGGGCAGGTCGGACGGTTCCGTGCCGGTCGGCGCGACGGCGTAGGTGCGCAGCACGTGCGACATGATCTCGGCGAAGGCGGGGGCCGCGACCGTGCCGCCGCCGCCGCTGGCCGGGTCGTGCACGACCACGTAGACGGTGAAACGGGGCGCGTCGGCCGGGGCGAAGCCGGCGAACGAGACGGACGTGCCGTCGTACCCTCCGTCGACCGCACGCTGCGCCGTGCCCGTCTTGCCGGCCACCCGATAGCCCTCGATGCGGGCGCCCGGGGCCACGCCGGCGTCGGGATCGACGACGCGCTCCATCATCTCGGCGGTCGCCGCCGCGGCCTCCTCGCTCACCACACGACGCGTCGTCGTCGTGTCGGTGCCCACCGTGAGACCGTCCGTGGTCGTCGCGGAGCCCTCGATGATGCTCGGCGAGACGTAGACGCCGCCGTTCGCGATCGCGTTCACCGCGCTCACCATCTGCAGCGCGTTCACGGAGAGCGACTGCCCGAACGCGATGCGGTCGTGCTCCATCGGGGTCCAGTTCTCGGCGGCCGGGAGGATGCCTCCGGCCTCGCCCCGCACGCCCACGTTCGTCGGCTGCCCGAGGCCGAACTCCGTCAGGTAGTCGTGCAGCTGCTCGGAGGTGAAGGCGTCGTTGGCCAGGACGGTGCCGATGTTGGAGGACTTGGCCAGCACCCCCGCGAGGGTCAGCCGCAGCGTGTCGTGCTCCCAGTAGTCACCGATGCGACGTCCCTGGCGCTCCAGGTGGGACGGCACCGTGATCCGCGTCTCGGGCGTCACCTCGCCGGCGTCGATGAGGGCCGCCATCGTGAGGGCCTTCTCCACCGAGCCGGGCTCGTAGACGTCGCTCAACGCGCGGGACCCGAGGTCGGACTCGTCGGCGAGCAGGGGAGCGCTCGCGTCGTACGTCGGGTAGTCGGCCAGCGCGAGGATCTCCCCGGTGCGCGTGTCCTGCACGATCGCGACGCCCGACTCGCCCCCCGACGCGTCGACGGTCTCGCGGAGCACCTGCTGGGTGTACCACTGCACGTCGCGGTCGATGGTCAGCGTGAGGTCCTGCCCGTCGGTGGGCTCGACCGTCGAGTTCTCGCCGCGGGGCAGGCGGTTGCCGCCGCTCACCTGGTACGTCGCGGAACCGTCCCGGCCGGCGAGCTGGGTGTCGAAGGTGCGCTCCAGGCCGTAGAGCGCCTCGTCGGTGCCCATGAACCCCACGAGGTTGGCCGCCACCTCCCCCGCCGGGTAGTCCCGCACCGGGTCCTGCTCGGTGTAGACGCCGCTGAGCTCCTCCTCCTGGAGCGCCGCGACGGCGTCGAGGGCGGTCGTGGCCGGGACGCGGCGCGCCACGTACTCGTAGCGGCTGCCGTCGGTGCGCAGCCGCTGGAGCGTCGAGAAGTAGTCGACCCCGAGGTGGTCGGCGAGGATCCGCGCGATCTGCGGGGCGTCGTCGGCCGTCTGCGACGGGTCCGCGATGACCATCAGGCCCGTCACGGAGGCGGCGATCGGGTCGCCGTTCCGGTCGACGATGTCACCGCGGGCCGCCGGGAGCGTCACCGTGCGGGTGCCGCGCTCGGCCGCCATCGCGGCGTACTGCCCCGGGTCGATGCCCTGCAGCTGCACGAGCCGGGCGGCGAACAGCGACACGACCATCGCGATGAGCACCAGGCCGATCCGCAGGCGCAGCTGGACCGAGCCGCGCGCGCTGGTGCGCCGCAGCTGCGGGCCGGTGGGGGCGGGTCGGGGGGCCGGTCGGGGGGCCACGGAACGCTCCGTCTCGGTCAGTCGGGGGAAGGGACGGTGTCGGCGGGGTACGCCGGGGCCATGTCTACTCCGCGTGCCCGGCCAGGGGCGGGACGTCGCCGAGCGTGTCGGGTCACGGCTGGGCGGGCGTGTCGTCCGACGGCAGGTCCTGCTGCGTCCCGCCACCCTGCGCCGGCTGACCCGTGGCGGGGGGCGGCGTGACGTCGCGGTAGATCGGAGCGGGATCGAGCACGGACGGCTTGACCGGCGCCGGCGGGTCGACGTCGAGCGCGTCCTCCGGCGTCGCGGGTCGGCCCGGCACCGTGATCTCCCCCTCGCGGAGGTCGATCACCGCGGGCGTCGCCGCGGGCACCATGCCCATGGCGCTCGCCTGCTCCGCCAGCCGCTGCGGGTCGCGGAGCTGCTCCTGCTCGCGCGCCAACGTCTGCTCCTTCGCGGTGAGCAGGTCGACCCGCGACTGCAGCTCGGCCCCAGTGAAGGCCGCCTGCTGCATGGAGGTGTTGAAGAGGAGGAGGCCGACGGTGCCGGCGAGCAGCATCGCGCCGACCAGGATGACGAACGGCACGCGGGGCGCGCGGGCGCGGACGCGCGGGACGACCTGGAGCCGGGCGCGCTCGACCGCCTCCTCCGCGATGCGGGGGACGCCGCGCCACCGGGGTGCGGGTGCACTGCTCATCGTCGAGCTCCTCCGTCCTGGTTCCTGGACCTGCCGGTCCTGCTGGACCTGCTGGTCCTGCTGGTCCTGCTGGTCCGTCCGGTGCTGCTGGTGCTGCTGCCGGGGCTCGTGCCGGCAGGACGGACCCGCTCCACGGCGCGCAGCCGCACGGAGGCGGCGCGCGCGTTGTGCTCGATCTCGCCCTCGTCCGCCTTCTCGGCGCCCCGGGTCACGAGCCGGAGCTCCGGCTCGGACCCCTCGGGCACGAAGGGCAGGTCCGCCGGCACCTCGCTGCGGCTCCCGGCGGTGAACGCCCGCTTCACCAGCCGGTCCTCGAGCGAGTGGTAGGACTCCACGACGACCCGTCCCCCCACGGCGATCGCCTCGAGGGAGGCGGGGAGCGCCCGGCGGAGCACGGCCAGCTCGTCGTTCACCTCCATGCGCAGCGCCTGGAACGTGCGCTTCGCCGGGTGACCGCCGGTGCGGCGGGCGGGGGCCGGGATGACGTCGTACAGCAGCTCCACGAGCGGGCCGGAGGTCGTGAACGGCGTGCGGGCCCGCCGCTCCACGATCGCGTCGGCGATCCGGCGGGCGAACTTCTCCTCGCCGAAGTCGCGGAGCACGCGGGTGATCTCCGCCGCCTCGTAGGTGTTGAGGAGGTCAGCCGCGGTGCGGCCCCGGGTCGGGTCCATCCGCATGTCGAGCGGCGCGTCCTCGCGGTAGGCGAAGCCGCGCTCGCGCTCGTCGAGCTGGAGGGAGGAGACACCGAGGTCGAAGAGGACCGCCGCCGCTCCCCCGACCGCCGGGCGGCCGAGGTCGACGAGGACGTCGGGGATCTCGTCGTACACCGCGTGCACACCGGTGAACCGCTCCCCGAAGGGCGCCAGGCGGCGTCCGGCGCGGGCGAGCGCCTCGGGGTCGCGGTCGATCCCGACGACGTGGGCGGTGGGGATCCGCTCGAGGACGGCCTCGCTGTGGCCCCCCATGCCGAGGGTGCAGTCGAGGAGGACGGCCCCCTCGGTCACGAGCGCCGGCTCCAGCAGCGCGACGACGCGGTCGAGGAGGACGGGGACGTGCGCGTGGGGCTGCGGGGACTGCTCGGGGCTCATGCCCGGATCCCGACGGCGAGGAGGGTGAGGACGAGCCCGGCGGAGGCGACGACCGAGACGAGCATCCGCCCGAGAGCGTCGCGTGCGAGGTCGCGGACCCGCGGCAGCGGTGCGTCGCCCGCCGTGCCGTCGACCTCGGCCATCTCGTTGGTCCCTCGCTGCTCGACCCTGCTCCGTGCGCTCCGGCCGGCCCGTCGGCCGGCTCTCCCCGGCGGCGCCCGCCGGGGAACGAGAACGACGTACGACCAGGTCCCTGCCCGCCTCCTGGGGAAGTGCCGTCTGGAACCGGGGAAGGGACCCCAGACGGGCGTAGGAGGCGGGCCCGAGACCTCGCCGTACGTCGCTGTTGAGTTGCTGCGTGTCCTGCGGTCGTGCGTCCTGCGGGTCAGAGGCCGGGGAACACCTCGTCGCTGAGCGACGAGTACCGAGGCTCCTGCTCCTCGGTGTAGGCCGCCCACCGCTCCGGGTTCCAGATCTCCAACCGGTTCATCGCTCCCACCACCACCACCTCGCGCTCCAGCGAGGCGTACCGCCGCAGGATCGGCGGGATCGTGATCCGGCCCTGCTTGTCGGGGACCTCGTCGGACGCGGCCGCGAAGAGCATGCGGATGTAGTCGCGCGCCCCCTTGTCCGTGAGCGACGCGTCCTGGATCCGCTCCGTGAGGCGCCGGAAGCCCTCCTTCGACCACACCGAGAGAGCGTTCTCCTGCCCTCGGGTGACGACGAGACCTTCCTTCATGTCCTCCCGGAACTTCGCGGGCAGGAAGATCCGGCCCTTGTCGTCGAGCTTGGGCGTGAAGGTGCCGAAGAACATCGGCCACCTCCACCTCGACGGGCGCGGACACCTCTCTGCCCCCTGCGCTCCACTTTACTCCACTTTCCCCCACGGTCAACCACCCACGCTCCACCATACCGACGATCCGCTCCCCCGGCACGCCGGCGACGGCAGAGGCTGTGGACGCGGGGTGGAGCAGGAGGGAGCGCGAAATCCGCACCACTACGCGCGATCCGCGCCATCGGAGGCTCGCGGTGTCACCTGGGGAGCGTCGGTGGAGCGCGGTGGAGCCTGGATGGGGAACGGGGAGCGCCGGTGGGGAGGTGGGGAGCGGACGGCACGGTTGCGACCGGTCCTGGCGGGGAACCGTGCGCGCGGCTCCACCGATGTGCCTACGGTGGTCCCGGGCCGCGCCGCGGCGGTCCGCACCGCACGAGAACGAGGTCACCACGCCGATGACGAGCTGTCCCGAACCGACGCCCCCCGTGATCCGCACGGCGGCGCCCGCCCCCGCCGACCTGCAGACCCTCGCGCGCACCACGGCACGACTGCGCCAGAACATCGAGCGGGTCATCGAGGGCAAGGGCGAGGTGGTGCGCTCGGCCATCGTCGTGCTGCTCGCCGAGGGCCACCTGCTCCTCGAGGACGTCCCGGGTGTCGGCAAGACGATGCTCAGCAAGGCACTCGCCCGCAGCATCGACTGCTCCGTGCGCCGGATCCAGTTCACGCCCGACCTGCTGCCGTCGGACGTCACGGGCGTGTCCGTGTTCAACCAGCAGACGCGCGAGTTCGAGTTCCGTCCCGGTGGGGTCTTCGCCAACGTCGTGATCGGCGACGAGATCAACCGCGCCTCGCCCAAGACGCAGTCGGCGCTGCTGGAGTGCATGGAGGAGCGCCAGGTCACGGTCGACGGCACGTCCTACGAGCTCGACAGCCCGTTCCTCGTCATCGCGACGCAGAACCCGGTCGAGATGGAGGGCACCTACGCGCTGCCCGAGGCGCAGCGCGACCGCTTCATGATGCGGGTATCGATGGGCTACCCGGTGGAGGCCGCCGAGGTGCAGATGCTCGCCCACCACGCGGGCCGGGACCCGCTCGGCGACCTCGAGCCGGTCACCGACGCCACGGAGATCCGCAAGCTCGTCTCGATCGTCGCGCAGACCTACGTCGCCGAGCAGGTGCAGCACTACGCGGTCGCCATCGTGCGCGCCACCCGGACCACGCCCGAGCTCGCGCTCGGCGCCTCCCCGCGCGCGACGCTCCACCTCGTCCGGGCCGCCAAGGCGATGGCGGCGATGAACGGTCGCGAGTTCGTCGTGCCCGACGACGTGCTCGCCCTCGCCGTGCCGGTCCTCGCGCACCGGGTCGTGGTGCGTCCCGACGCCCTCGGGGGCCAGCGCGCCGCGGCCGACGTGGTCGCCCAGCTCGCCGCCTCCGTCCCCGTGCCGGGCAAGCAGCCGACCCGGTGAGCAGGCAGGGGCGCGGGTCCGCGCTCGGCGGGCTCACGGTGCGCGGGCGCGCCTTCGTGGCGGCCGGCGTCACGGCGATCACCTGCGCCGTCGTGCTCGGACAGGCGACGCTGGCCAGCGCCGGGGTCCTCGCCGTCGCGCTCCCGCTCGTCAGCCTCGTCGCGACCCACCTGAGCCGGTTCCAGGTGCACCTGCGCCGCGGGCTCGCGCCCACCCACGTCGACGTCGGCGGCAGCAGCACCGTCCACCTCGGTCTCGCCGTCACCGGCCGCGTGCCGCGCCGGACCCTGCTGCTCGAGGACCACCTGCCCTACGTCCTGGGCGCGCGGCCCCGCCTCGTCCTGCGCGGGGTGCACGACGGATGGCAGGGCGACGTGTCGTACCCCGTCCGCGCCGACGTGCGCGGTCGCTACGAGACCGGCCCCCTCGTCGTGCGCGTGCGGGACCTCTTCGGCACGGTCGAGCTCGTGCGCGAGTTCCACCACACCGGCACCCTCACCGTGCGTCCCCAGGCCCAGCCGCTCCCCCGTCGCGGACTGGGCGAGGGGTCCGGCACCACGGGCGACGAGCAGCTCCGCGCGGCCGCCGTGGGCAGCGCCGAGGACGCCTCGGTCCGCGACTACCGGATCGGCGACGACCTGCGACGGGTGCACTGGCGCACCACGGCGCGCACGGGCGAGCTGATGGTCCGGCGTGAGGAGGAGCGGCGCGAGACCCACGTGGTCGTGCTGCTCGACAACCGGGCGACGTCGCACGCCGGCGCCGGGCTGGGCTCGTCGTTCGAGGCGGCCGTCGTGCTCGCGGCCTCGATCTGCTCCCACCTGGCACGCCTGGGCAACGTGGTGCACCTGCACGACGCCGAGGGCCTCGTCGTCACCTCCCCCGCCGGCCACACGGGCGCGACGCGCGCACTCGACGCGCTGGCCGTCGCCGGGCTGACCGACCGCGCCGACCTCGTGC
>DASWYU010000256.1:0-18455 GCA_036404795.1 Nocardioides sp.
GTGTGCCCGTCGAGCTGCGCGTCGCGGCCGGCCAGATGCACGGGTTCTTCCAGTTCGTGAACGTGCTCCCGGGCGCCGCCGACGGCATGGACGTCGTCGTCGAGTCCCTCTCGCGGCTCGCGGCCGGAGCGCCCGACGCCGACAGCGTGGCCTGAGTCCGCACCGGTCCCCCGCAGCCCCACCCCACCTGCACCACCCACCGCTACTCGAGGAGGCGGAAGCATGCCCGCAACCACCCACGACGTCGACGCGGTCGTCGTCGGAGCCGGGTTCTCCGGCATCTACATGACCCACGAGCTCGCCCGCCGCGGGCTCTCCGTGCGCGCGTTCGACGCTGCGTCGTCGTTCGGCGGCACCTGGTTCTGGAACACCTATCCCGGAGCGCGCTGCGACTGCGGCAGCATGGAGTACTCGTTCTCCTTCGACCGCTCGCTGCTCGAGAGCTGGGAGTGGACCGAGCGCTACCCGGCGCAGCCCGAGATCCAGGCCTACCTGGAGCACGCGGCCGACCACCTGGACGTCCGGCGCCACTTCACCTTCGACACCCGCGTCGAGTCGCTCGTCTGGGACGAGGAGTCCTCCGTCTGGGTCGTCGGCACCGACGGCGGGGAGCAGGTGCGGGCGCGCTACGCGATGACCGCGGTCGGCTGCCTCTCCACCGGACAGACGCCGGACTTCGCCGGGATCGACGCCTTCCGCGGCGAGACCTACCACACGGCGGCCTGGCCGGCCGAGGGCGTGGACCTCACCGGCAAGCGGGTCGGCGTCATCGGCACCGGCTCGTCCGGCGTGCAGGTGATCCCGATCGTGGCGGAGCAGGCCGCGCACCTCACGGTCTTCCAGCGCTCCCCCGCGTTCAGCCTCGACTGCGCGAACCGCCCCCTGCGCCCCGAGGAGCGACGCGACTTCATCGACAACCTCGACACCTACCGCACCGACCGCTACAACTACCCGGCCGGGCTGGTGACCGACGTGCTCGAGGTCAAGGCGATGGACCTCGACGACGCCGAGCGGACCCGCATCTTCGAGGAGCGCTGGAACCGGCACCGCGCCCCCGACATCCTCATGGTCTTCCCCGACCTGTTCGTCGACCGGGAGGCCAACGAGACGGCGGCGGAGTTCTTCCGCAGCAAGATCCGTGCGGTCGTCGAGGACCCCGAGCTCGCCGAGGCGCTCTCGCCCCGCGACTACCCGCTCGGCGCCAAGCGGATCACGATGGACACGCAGTACTTCCAGACCTACAACCGCGACGACGTCACGCTCGTCAGCGTGGCCGACGACCCCATCACCGGCCTCACGGAGACCGGCCTCGCCACGCGCGACCGCGAGTTCGACCTCGACGTCGTCGTGTTCGCGACCGGGTTCGACGCGATCACCGGCCCACTGCTGGCGATGGACGTCCGAGGGCGGGACGGTCAGGCACTGCGGGACCGGTGGGTGGACGGTCCCTCGACGTACCTCGGCCTCGGCGTCGACGGCTTCCCCAACCTCTTCACCATCACCGGTCCGCAGAGCCCCAACGTGCTCACCAACGTCGTCGTCGCGATCGAGCAGCACGTCGAGTGGATCAGCGCGTTCGTCGACCACCTCGAGGAGACCGGCAGCATCGCCGAGCCGACGCCGGAGGCCGTCAAGCAGTGGACCCACGACGCGGTCGAGCTCGCCGACCAGACGCTCTACCCGGAGGGCAACTCCTGGTACACGGGCGCCAACATCCCCGGCAAGCCGCGCGTGATCATGTCCTACGTGGGCGGGGTGCCGGCGTACGTCGCGGAGTGCGACGCCGTCGCGGGTGACGGTTACCGCGGCTTCCAGCTCACGAGCGCCTGAGGAGGCCACCCGTGTTCCGAGTCACCGCCAGCTACCACCACCCTGCGGACGCCGACGCGTTCCTCGCGCACTACCGGGCGGTCCACGACCCCCTGACCCGCACGATGCCCGGCCTCGCGGCCTTCGAGTGGGGCGTCTGCGAGACGCCCGACGGGAGCCGCCCGCCGTACTTCGTCGTCGCCGTGCTGACCTTCCCCGATCGCGAGACGGCCCTGACGTCGCTCGGATCGACCGAGGGGCAGGCAGGCGCCGCCGACATGGCGAACTTCGCGATGGCCGGCGTCGAGGTCACCATGTGGGAGGCGCAGGGCTGAGACCCGGGCGACGGTCGGCGGGGTGGGGGTCCTGGGTGACAGGGTGGGAGCGTGGACACGAGCCTCCAGGACACCTACTTCCCCGACCTCTCGTGCTTCGGCTGCGGGCCGGCGAACGCGAAGGGGCTGCAGCTGCGCAGCTTCGCGGACGGCGAGCGCGTCACGGCGGCGTTCACGCCGTGGCCCGAGCACGACAACGGCCTCGGGTTCCTCAACGGCGGGATCATCGCGACCGTGCTCGACTGCCACTCGGCGGCGGCGGTCACCCACACCGCCCACGAGCGTGGCTGGCCGTCCGACCCGGGTGTCCCCCTGCCCTACGTGACGGCCGGGCTGGACGTGCGGTACCGCCGCCCCACCCCGCTCACCGCCACCCTCACCCTCGGCGCGGAGGTGCTCGCCGCGACCTTCGAGGAGATCACCGCCCGCGCGTGGGTGGAGCACGACGGCAAGGTGCGCGCGGAGGCGGAGGCGACGTGGAAGCGCTGGCGCGCCCGGTGAGCATCGCCCCGTAGCGTTGCCGGACGTGCACCGCTCCCGCCCGCACCGCCTGCTCGGTGCCACCACGCTCGCCCTGGCCCTGCTCGCCTCCGGCTGTGCGGCCGACGAGCCGTCGGCCGCGCCCTCGCCCGCACCGACGGCGACCCGCACCGCCGAGGTCGGCACGGAGGCTCCCCCCGTCGCTGAGGTCGCGGACGTCGGAGACCGGCTGGGGGCGCTGGAGGAGCAGTACGGCGCACGCCTCGGCCTCGTCGCCCTCGAGACCGGCACGGGACGGGTGGTCGCGCACCGGGCCGACGAGCGCTTCGCCTTCGCCTCCACCGTCAAGGCCCTGCAGGTCGGGGCCCTGCTGCGACGTGCCGACGACGCGGACCTGACGCGCGTCGTGCGCTACACCGCGGACGACCTCGTGACCTACTCCCCCGTCACCGAGCAGCACGTCGACACCGGGCTGACCGTGCTGGAGCTCGCCGACGCCGCCGTGCGCTTCAGCGACAACACCGCCGCCAACCTGTTGTTCGCGGAGCTCGGTGGCCCCGCGGGCCTCGCCGAGGAGCTGGCGCTGCTCGGCGACACGACGACGCGGCCCACGCGGATCGAGCCGGACCTCAACTCCGCCGTCCCGGGCGACGACCGCGACACGAGCACGCCGCAGGCCCTCGCGGACGCGCTGGCGGCGTACGCGCTCGGGGAGGTCCTCACCCCCGAGCGTCGCGAGATCCTCGTCGACCTGCTCGTGCGCAACACCACCGGAGACGCGCTCGTGCGCGCGGGCGCCCCGGCCGGCTGGACCGTGGGCGACAAGACCGGGTCCGCGTCCTACGGCACGCGCAACGACATCGCCGTGGCGTGGCCGCCCGCCGGGTCCGGTCGGAGCCCCGTCGTCCTCGCCGTGCTGACCAGCTCCGCCGACGGGTCCGACGCGGACGCGCCGACCCACGACGCGCTCGTCGCGGACGCCACCAGGATCGCGTTCGCCGCGCTCGAGGGCGCGGACTGACGGCTCGACCCGCCGGGTCAGCCCCGGCGCACCTCGAGCACGCGGAAGCCCTTCGCGCTGGCGAGGCGCTCGGTGGGCCAGCCCTGGTCGCCGAGCCACCGCTGGAGCGAGTCGGCGCCGAGGTTGCGGCCGACGACGAGCACGGCGCGGCCGCCGGGGGCGAGCCGCGGCAGCCACGTGAGCAGGAGGTCGTGGAGCGCGGCCTTGCCGATGCGGATGGGCGGGTTGGACCAGATCTCGTCGTACGTCGCGTCCGGTGCCACCTCGCCCGGCAGCAGCGCCTCGAAGCGGTCCGCGACACCGACGGTGGCGGCGTTCTCCCGTGCCAGGAGCAGCGCGCGCTCGTTGACGTCGACGGCGGTGACCCGGACGTCGGGCACGGTGCGGGCCAGGGCCAGGCCGATCACGCCGTACCCGCAGCCCAGGTCGAGGACCCGGCCCAGCCCGGACGGCGGGTCGGTTTCGCGGAAGAGCACGGCCGTGCCGACGTCGAGCCGACCGCGAGCGAAGACCCCCGAGCCGGTGACCAGCGGCAGCGTCTGGTCCCAGACGTCCACCTCCACGGGCTCCCGGGTGAAGGGCACCGACGGGTCGGCGGTGAAGTAGTGCTCGTCGGGAGCCTCAGTCACGGGTGCGCACCTTCCGGGTCTGCGCGGCGCGCCGCGCCAGCTCGTCGTCGTCGGGGTAGCCGACCTCCTCCAGCACGAGGCCGTGCGCGTGCACCACCTGCACCGACGGGTCACGCACCCCGGCCAGCAGCACGTCCCGCGCCCACTCCGGCGAGCGACGGCCCTCGCCGACGGCGAGCAGGCACCCCACGAGCGCGCGCACCATGTTGTGGCAGAAGGCGTCAGCGCGGATGGTCCCCACCAGCAGCCCGTCGTCGTGACGCACCCAGTGCAGGTCGAGCAGCGTGCGGATCGTCGTCGCGCCGGGCCGCTTCTTGCAGAAGGCGGCGAAGTCCTGCTCCCCCACGAGACCCGCCGACGCCGCGTTCATGAGCTCCTCGTCGACCTGCTGGCCCCAGGCGAGGACGTGGCTGCGCAGCAGCGGGTCGACGAGCTCGGCGCGGTCGGCGATGCGGTAGGCGTAGCGTCGCCACACCGCCGAGAACCGTGCGTCGAACCCCGCGGGCGCCACGCGCGTGCGGTGCACCCGTACGTCGCCGGGCAGCACGCCGTTGAGCTTGCGGGTGAGCGCCGGCACGGGGTCGTGGTCGCCGCGGCCCGCCGACGCGGCGACCCGCTCGTCGTCGAGGTCGACGTGGACCACCTGGCCGCGGGCGTGCACGCCCGCGTCAGTGCGGCCGGCGACCACGACGGAGACGGGCTCGGGCAGGCGGAGCACCGTCGCGAGGCCGCGCTCCAGCTCGCCCTGCACCGTGCGCAGCGCCGGCTGGGTGGCCCAACCGCGGAAGTCGGAGCCGTCGTAGGCGAGGTCGATCCGCAGGCGCACGCGGAGGATCCTACGAGCGCGGCGGCTCGGCCAGCTCGGCGAGGTAGGGCGGGTCCGCGCCCGGACGCGACACGGTGAGCGCCGCGGCGCGGGCGGCGTACTCCAGTGCCGTGCGCACCTCGTCCTCCGCCAGGTAGGCCAATCGCCCGCGTGCCGACGCGCCGACGAGCCCGAGGTCCCAGAGCGCGCTGACGAACGCCGCGGCGAGCGTGTCACCGGCGCCGATCGTGTCGACGACCCCGAGATCGGTGCGCGCGGGTACGGCGACCAGCCCGGACAGTCCGTGGCACTCGGCGCCCTGCGCGCCACGCGTGACGACGACGAGCGACGCGCCCAGCTCCCAGAACCGCCGCACCACGTCCTGCTCCGCCAGGTCGGGCCACAGGGCGGCGAGGTCCTCGTCGGACGCCTTGACGACGTCGGACTGCGCCACCAGCGCCTCGACGCGCGCCACCACCTCCGGGCCGGTGCCCGTGATCGCCGCCCGGGCGTTGACGTCGTAGCTGACCAGAGCACGCTCCCGCTCGCGCGTCACGAGGGCGAGCACGTCCTCGGCGCCCGGCGGGAGGACCGCGGCGATCGAGCAGGCGTGGATCCAGCCGGGCACGCCCTCGCGCACGTCGACCGCGCCGAGGCGCCACTCGAGGTCGAACTCGTACGACGCCGCCCCGTCGGCGTCGATCGCCGCGACCGCCGAGGAGGTGCGGGCGATCGTCTCCGGGTCGGAGGCCAGCCGCACGCCGTCGCGACCGATGTGGGCGGCGAGGATCGCGCCGTACCGGTCGTCGGCGATCGCCGTGGCGAACCACGTCGGTCGGCCGAGTCGGGCCAGCGCGACCGCGACGTTCGCGGCGCTGCCGCCGGCGCGCTCGTCGACACCTCCGTCGGCCCGCCGCACGACGTCCACGAGGGCCTCGCCCACCACCAGCGCCACCTGCTGCTCCTGCACCACCCGCCCACCTCATCACACGTCGTCGGCACGGTCGAGCGCGGCCCGCTACGGTGCTGCGAGTGACCATCCAGCCGCCCGACCCCACGTCCGCGACGCCACCCTTCGAGCAGCTCCGCGCGCAGGTCGCGACCCTGGTCGCGGACGGCGACCTCGCCGCGGGCGAGCGGTTGCCGACCGTGCGTGCGCTCGCGGAGCAGGTCGGCCTGGCGGTGAACACCGTCGCGCGGGTCTACCGTGAGCTCGAGGCCGACGGTGTCGTGGAGACCCGCGGCCGGGCCGGGACCTTCGTCGCATCCTCGGAGGCCGCCGGCGGGAGCGACGTGGCCGAGGCGGCCACGACGTACGCACGGGCCGCCCGCCGCGCCGGACTCACCCGCGCCGAGGCCCACGACGCGCTCGACCGCGCCTGGGACTGAGCGTCCGCCGGCGGCGCCGGCGGCTTCAGTCCTGCCGGGCGGCGACGATGTGCTCGCCGCCCGACTCCTCACGGGCGGCCGCCGCGTCGGGGGCGTCCGTCGTCGGCGCGACCTCGTCGGCGTCGGGCGTGGGGTCGTCGCCTCCCGCCGGCTCCGGCTCGGCCCCGGCGACGTGCTGGCCGGCCTCGGCCTCCCGGGCGTCTCCGTCGAGGGTCGGCTCGTCCTCGGGCCGGTCGGTGCGCAGGTCCTCGGCGGGCGACTTGTCGGTGCTCATGCGCTCCACCGTAGGCGCGCCACCCCAACCCACCCGGGACGCCGAACGGCCCGCCACCCCCTCGCGGGGTGACGGGCCGTTCGTGGTGCTGCGGGGCCGGGGCCCTCGGATCAAGCCTCGGATCAGGCCTTGGCCTCGTCGGTGCCCTCGGCGTCGGCCGCGGGGGCCTCGTCCGTGGTCTCCTCGGCGTCGGCGGCCTCGGGGCTCTCCTCGACCTCGGTGGCCTCCTCGGCGGCGGGCTCCTCGACCGGCGCGGCGGGCGCGGCGGGCTTGGTGACGGCCTTGGCGACGTACTCCTCCGTCACGAGCTCGATGACCGCCATGGGGGCGTTGTCGCCCTTGCGGGGGCCGAGCTTCGTGATGCGGGTGTAGCCACCGGGACGCTCCGCGAAGGTCGGGGCGATCTCCGTGAAGAGGACGTGGACGATGCTCTTGTCGCGCACCGTCTTCAGCACCTCGCGACGCTGGTGCAGCGAGACGACGGTGTCGTCGGCCTGCTCCGCCTTGTGCGCCTTGACGGCCTTGGTGATGAGCTTCTCCGCGACGGGGCGCAGCGTGCGGGCACGCGACTCCGTCGTGACGATCCGGCCGTGCTCGAAGAGCTGGGTGGCCAGGTTCGACAGGATCAGGCGCTGGTGGGCCGGGCTGCCGCCGAGGCGGGGACCCTTCTTGGGGGTGGGCATCGCAGATCTCTACCTTCTTCCCGGCCGTACGAGGTACCGGGATAGACGTGCGGTCACGGGTTGCGTCCGCAGGGGTGGGCTCGGGCGGCCGGTCGGCCGCCCGAGCGTGTGGATCAGTACTGCTCGTCCTCGACGAACGCGTCGTCCTCGTCGTCGCCGTAGGCCGCGAGGGCGGTGGCGGGGTCGAAGCCGGGCGCGCTGTCCTTGAGGGACAGGTTCATCTCGACGAGCTTGGCCTTCACCTCGTCGATCGACTTGGCGCCGAAGTTGCGGATGTCGAGCAGGTCCTGCTCCGAGCGGGAGATGAGCTCACCCACGGTGTGGATGCCCTCGCGCTTGAGGCAGTTGTAGGACCGCACCGTGAGCTGCAGGTCCTCGACCGGCAGGGCCAGGTCGGCGGCGAGCTGCTCGTCCACGGGCGACGGGCCGATGTCGATGCCCTCGGCCTCGACGTTGAGCTCGCGGGCCAGGCCGAAGAGCTCCACCAGCGTCTTGCCCGCCGAGGCGAGCGCGTCGCGGGGCTGGATCGACGGCTTGGTCTCGACGTCGATGATCAGCTTGTCGAAGTCGGTGCGCTGCTCGACTCGCGTCGCCTCGACCTTGTAGGTCACCTTCAGCACGGGGCTGTAGATGGAGTCGACCGGGATGCGACCGATCTCGTTGTCGGCGCCCTTGTTCTGGACGGCCGAGACGTAGCCGCGGCCGCGCTCGACGACGAGCTCCATCTCGAGCTTGCCCTTGTCGGACAGCGTGGCGATCTTCAGGCCGGGGTTGTGCACCTCCACGCCGGCGGGCGGGGCGATGTCGGCCGCGGTGACGTCACCGGCACCCGACTTGCGCAGGTACATGGTCACCGGCTCGTCGTGCTCGGAGGACACCACGAGACCCTTGAGGTTCAGGATGATCTCGGTGACGTCCTCCTTGACGCCCTCGACCGTCGAGAACTCGTGGAGCACGTTGTCGAGCTTGATGCTGGTGACCGCGGCGCCCGGGATCGAGGAGAGCAGCGTGCGGCGCAGGGAGTTGCCGAGGGTGTAGCCGAACCCCGGCTCCAGCGGCTCGATGACGAACCGGGACCGGAAGTCTCCGACGACGGACTCGTCCAGGGTCGGGCGCTGAGCGATGAGCACTGGTTGGTTCCTTTCCGGGCTCACCCACTATTTGATGGGCCCGAACGCGATGGAAGGAAAGGTGGTACGCCGATGCGGGGCACCCGGGATCCGGGGCCCCGCACCGAGGGGATCACTTCTTGGAGTAGAACTCCACGATCAGCTGCTCCTGGACGGGCACGTCGATCTGCGCACGGACCGGGCGCGAGTGCACCAGGATCCGCATGCGGCTCGGGACGGCCTCGAGCCACGCCGGGACGACGCGCTCGCCGTGGGTCTCGCGGGCGACGATGAACGGCGTCGTCTCGAGGGACTTCTCCCGCACGTCGATGACGTCGTACTGCGACACCTGGAACGAGGGGATGTTGACCTTCGTGCCGTTCACCAGGAAGTGGCCGTGGCTCACGAGCTGGCGGGCGTGGCGGCGCGTGCGGGCGAACCCGGCGCGGTAGACCACGTTGTCGAGGCGGCACTCCAGGAGCTGGAGCAGGTTGTCACCCGTCTTGCCCGTGCGGCGCGAGGCCTCGACGTAGTAGTTGTAGAACTGGCGCTCGAGGATGCCGTAGCTGATGCGCGCCTTCTGCTTCTCCTGCAGCTGCGCGCGGTACTCGCTCTCCTTCACCCGCGCGCGGCCGTGCATGCCGGGCGGGTAGGGGCGACGCTCGAACGCGGCGTCGCCACCGACGAGGTCGACACCGAGACGGCGCGACTTCTTGGTCATGGGGCCGGTGTAACGGGCCATCTGATGAGTCTCCTAGGTCTCTGGTGTCGGGATCAGACGCGGCGGCGCTTGGGCGGCCGGCATCCGTTGTGGGGCTGCGGCGTGACGTCCTGGATGGTGCCGACCTCGAGGCCGATCGCACCCAGGGACCGGATCGCCGTCTCGCGGCCCGAGCCCGGGCCCTTGACGAAGACGTCGATCTTCTTCATGCCGTGCTCCATCGCCCGACGACCAGCGGCCTCGGCGGCCATCTGGGCCGCGTACGGCGTGGACTTGCGCGAGCCCTTGAAGCCGACGGTGCCGGCGGAGGCCCACGAGATCACGGCACCGGTGGGGTCCGTGATGGTGACGATGGTGTTGTTGAACGTGCTCTTGATGTGAGCCTCGCCGGCGGCGACGTTCTTCTTCTCCTTGCGGCGCACCTTCTTGGCGCCAGCCGCAGCGCGTCCCTTGGGGGGCATGCGTTATCTCCTGAAAGTCTGGTGAGCTCGTGACGAGTGGACTGCGATCCCGGGCAGGGGGATCAGCGAGCCTTCTTCTTGCCGGCAACCGTGCGCTTCGGGCCCTTGCGGGTGCGCGCGTTGGTCTTGGTGCGCTGGCCGCGGACCGGGAGGCCCATGCGGTGGCGGCGACCCTGGTAGCTGCCGATCTCGATCTTGCGGCGGATGTCGGCCTGGACCTCGCGTCGGAGGTCACCCTCGAACTTGTAGTTGGCCTCGATCTCGTCGCGGAGCTTCACCAGCTCCTCGTCACCCAGCGTGTGCACGCGGGCGTTCGGGTCGACCCCGGTCGCCGCGAGGATCTGCTGGGAGCTGGTACGGCCGATGCCGTAGATGTAGGTGAGTGCGATCTCGATGCGCTTGTCGCGCGGGAGGTCGACACCAACGAGGCGTGCCATGAGTGGCGTTTCCCTTCGATGTGCACAGAGGTGTCGGTCGTGTCGCCTCCCGGACGGCCGACCGGCTGGTCGGCCACGGGCTCCGGCCTCTGCTCCGGAGGTGCATCCCCCGCCTGGCGGCGGGTTGAGCGATCACGTGGGTGGGGTGGTGCGGGTGGCCGGCGGACCGGCCGTGGGCGTCAGCCCTGGCGCTGCTTGTGACGCGGGTTCTCGCAGATCACCATGACGCGCGAGTGGCGTCGGATGACCTTGCACTTGTCACAGATCTTCTTGACGCTCGGCTTGACCTTCACGAGGAGGTCCTTTCAACGTGTCTCGGCTGATGTCACTTGTAGCGGTAGACGATGCGGCCGCGGGTCAGGTCGTACGGCGACAGCTCCACCACCACGCGGTCCTCGGGGAGGATCCGGATGTAGTGCTGGCGCATCTTGCCGCTGATGTGCGCGAGAACCTTGTGCCCGTTGCTCAGCTCCACGCGGAACATCGCGTTGGGGAGAGCCTCGATGACGGAGCCCTCGATCTCGATGACGCCTTCCTTCTTGGCCATGTCCTCCACAATCCGTCGTACCGGCGCACCGGTGCTGGTCGTCTCGTCTACCGTGTCGTGCACCCCTCGACCCCGACAGGGTCGAGCGGCCGGCCCGGGAACCGCCTGGACGCCCTCCGCGGAGGGCGGACCAGTGGACCTCGTGCAGTCGTCCGACGCGTCTCATCCCGGCGAACCGGGCAGCCGCGAGACACGGCGGAACGGACCCACGTTGGGCCGACGCACCAGTCTAGGTAAACACGACAACAATTCCTAATCCGGTCCGCCGCGCCCCCACGGGCACGCGGGTCGCCCTCGTCAGCCGTCGGCGAGCAGCTCCAGCGTCTCCTCGCGGGCCGGCGACGCACCGGCGGGCGTGCCCTCCGCCGCGCCGGCGACCGGGTGCACCATCACCTCGTCGACGCCGTACGTCGCGGCGAGCTCCACCACGTGGGCGCGAGCAGCCGCGGGGTCGCCCACGACCCACTTCCCGAGCATGGCGTCCACGTACTCCTGGTGGGCGGGCGGCAGCTCGACCGCCTCCGCCTCCTCGACCGTGTGCTGCGGGCCGAGCGGCTGACCGGTGCGGAGCGCGAGCATCATCAGCTGGTTCGGACGGGCGCGCCGTCGCGCCTCGGCGTCGGTCGACGCGACCACGGCGTTCACCGTGAGGAACGTCCGCGGCGCCTCCAACGTGTCGGAGGGCCGGAACTCGCGACGGTAGATGTCCAGCGCCCGCTCCGTGCCCTCGCCCGAGAAGTGGTGGGCGAACACGTAGGGCAGTCCCTGCTGGGCCGCGAGGTGTGCCGAGTAGTCCGACGACCCGAGGAGCCACAGCTGGGGCACGGAGACCGCGACCGGCGTGGCGCGGAGCTCGTGCGTGCGGCCCTGGAGCTGCAGCCCCACGCCGGCGGGCGACATCATCGCCACCACGTTGCCCACGTGCTCGGCGAACCGGGCCACCGCCTCGTCGTCCCCGCCGACCGGACCGCCGTGCCGCAGCGCCCAGCTCGTCACGGGGTCGGAGCCCGGCGCCCGCCCGATGCCCAGGTCGATCCGCCCGGGATACGCCGCCTCCAGCAGGGCGAACTGCTCCGCCACGGCCAGCGGGGCGTGGTTCGGCAGCATGACGCCGCCCGAGCCCACGCGGATCCGTCGGCTGGCGGCGGCGAGCATGGCGATGATCACCGGCGGGTTCGTGGCGGCGACCGCCGGCATGTTGTGGTGCTCCGCCACCCAGTAGCGCTCGTAGCCGCTCGCGTCGGCCACCTGCACCAGCGACCGCGACGCGGCCAGGGCGTCGGCGGTGGTCTGGTCGCGCCGTACCGGCACGAGGTCGAGCACGGAGAGGCGAGGCAGGGCGGCGGGAGTCTCGGACATCGGGAGGTGAACAGCCGCACCGCGCCGGTTTGTTCCTCCTCGTCCACCGCCGCCGGCGATCACCTGCTCGGGTGAGCGCACCGACCGCGGCGCCGAACGACGTTCGGCACCTCACGTATTGTCGCCCCCGTGACCGCAACCTCCTTCTCCGCCACGTCGGCGCCGGGAAGCCTCGTCCTGTCGGGAGACATCGACGCAGCCGACCACCGCTCCCTCAACGACCTGATCGAGCAGGCCAGCGAGACGTTCACGCAGAACCTCACGGTGGACCTCCGCTCCGTGACGTTCCTGCCGAGCATCATCGTCGGCGTCCTCGCCCGTGCCACCGTGCTGGCCAAGAAGAACGGCGCGCAGGTGACCCTGGTCGCGGCGGAGGGGAGCGTCCCCCAGCGGGTCCTCACCGTCTGCAAGATCCCCTTCGAGCAGGTCGACGCCTGAGGCGCCGCCTCCCCCAGCCATGACCGCGACCCCCTCCACCGACCGCAGCCCGGGCTGGCACGTCGTCGACGTGCCACACACGGACGAGGCCGCGCGTCGAACCTGCGACCTCGTGCGCGGCGCCCTCGAGGCGCTGCGGCTGCCGACGCGGGTGCTCAACGACGCCGTGATCGTGGCCGGTGAGCTCGTCATCAACGCGGTCGAGCACGGGTCCCCCGGTCCCGGGGACCAGATCGAGCTGGCGTGGAGCGTCGAGCAGGGCCACGTGGTGCTGCGGGTGACCGACGGCGGTGACGGGCCCGAGATCACCGTCCGCCCCGTCTCCGACGACGGGTTGCGTGGCCGTGGCCTGGCCATGGTCGCGGCCATCTGCGACGACTGGAGCGTGACCCGGAGCGCGGGCACCACCGTCACGGCGAGGATCTCGCTATGACGGACGTCGACAGCAGTCGCCCGTCGACGGCGCCGTCCCCCTCGCGGGACCTCGCGGTCGGCGACGTCGAGGAGATGCGGGCGCTCGCGCAGCGCGAGGCGCTCCAGCAGCACCTCGGTGAGGTGCTCGGCGCCGTCCACCGGCCCGCCCGCGCGCTCGAGCTGACCGTCGACACCTTCATCGACCACGCCTCCGACTTCGCGCAGGTCGCGCTCCACACCCACCAAGGGTGGATGTCGGTCGGCCGCACGGACGGCCACGACCTCGTCGGCGAGCGCGACCGCCCCATCGGACGCCGGCAGACCGAGGCGATCCGGGACGTCCTCGCCCGTCAGGCGCCGGAGCACTGGCTGCTGCCGCCGGACACCCCCGAGCGCGAGGTCATGCTGACCCACCTGCTGGGCGAGAGCCCGCTCGTGCCGCAGCTCGCCGACCTCGGCGCGACCTCGCTCCTCAGCCTCCCGCTGGTGGCCCGCGGTCGGGCGATCGGGCTGCTGACGATCGCGCGGGCGCGCGGAGCCGACTTCTCGGGCGCGGACGTCACGTTCCTCGAGGACGTGGCCCAGCGGCTGGCCGTGGCGCTCGACGTCACCATCGTCGTCGCCGACAACCGGCACGCCGCGACCACGCTGCGCACGGCGCTGCTCCCGCCGCCGCTCCCGGCGAGCTCGGGGCTCGACGTGGCGTCGTACAACCGCGTCGCCCAGGAGGAGGTGACCGTCGGCGGGGACTTCATCGACCTCCACGGTCACGACGACGACCTGACCCTCCTGCTCGGCGACGCCGTCGGCAAGGGGGTCGGCGCCGCCGTCGCCGCCAAGCGGATCCGCACCTCCGTGCGCACCGCGGCGCTCGTCGACCGCTCCCCCGAGCACGTGCTGACCCTGACCAACCAGGTGCTCGTGCACGAGGCCGAGTCCCCCATCGAGAGCTTCGCGACCGCGGTCTGCGGGCGGCTGCGCCGCCGCGACGGCGGTGCCTTCGAGGTGACGCTCTCCAACGCGGGCCACCCGCCGCCGATCATCCTGCGGCGGGAGGGCACGTTGGAGTACGTCGAGTCGCACGGCCCGGCGCTGGGCGTGTTCGAGGACGCCGTCTTCGGCCGCTCCAAGCACCTCCTCGAGCCCGGCGACACGCTGATCTGCTACACCGACGGGATCACCGAGGCCCGGGGACGGGTGGAGATGTTCGGCGAGGACGGCATCGCCACGGCGCTCGCCGGTCTCGGCGGTGCGCCGAGCAGTGCCGTCGTCGAGCGGCTCGCGATGAGCGTGTCGTCGTTCGTCGGGACCGACTCCCTCGACCGCGACGACGCCGCGATCCTGGCGCTCCAGCCGACGCTCCGCGGCTGACCCGGACCGCCCTGCCCGTGGTCGACCTCGCGCTCCAAGACGCGTACTGGGAGCGGGTCGCCGCCAACGACGCCCCCGGTGCGCGGGCGCTGGTCGAGGCGGCACTGGACAACGGTGTCCTGCTCCCCCACGTGCTCGGCGGCCTCGTCGGCGACGCGCAGCGCCGCGTGGGTGATCTCTGGGCGGCCGACGAGTGGACGGTCGCCCGGGAGCACGCGGCCACGGCGGTCAACGAGCAGGTGGTGCACCACCTCCGCGGCCGCTCGCCACGTCCGGCCGCGCGCGACCAGCCCCTGCTCGTGGTCTGCGCCGAGCGGGAGTGGCATGCGCTGCCCGCGCTGCTCCTGACGGCGTGCCTCGAGCACGAGGGTCACGCGGTCGCCTACCTCGGTGCCGACGTGTCCACCACGGCCCTCCAGACCGCGATCGCCGACCACGAACCGCGCGCCGCGCTCGTCAGCGCCTCGCTGTCGTCGTCGCTGGTCTTCGTCCGCCGCCACGTGGAGGCGGCGACCGCCTCGGGCGTCCCCGTCGTGGTCGGCGGCGCTGCGTTCGACGACGACGGCCTCCGCGCCCGGCGGCTCGGCGCGACGGCGCACGCCGGGGAGTCGGCCGCGGTCGCCGAGGTCCTCGCCACGCTGCCCCGGCGAGTGCCGGCCGTGCCGCCCCTTCGCAGCGAGGCGGCCCGGGAGGCGTACGCCCTGCACGCGGCCATCGGGGCGCACACCGACATCGTCACCGGTCGCGTCTCCCGCTCTGGTGGTGCCGCGACGGCCGCGGTCCTCGACCAGGTGCCCCACGTGCTGGGCTCGCTGGCCGCCGCCCTGCTGACCGACGACGACGGCATCGTGGCGGAGACCCGGACCTGGCTCTACGCCGTCGCCGCGGCCCGCGGCTGCTCGCCGGAGACCCTCGCCGCCGTCTGGTCGGAGATCGCCGCGCAGGTCGGCGACTACCCCTGCGGCGCACGGATGCTGGCGCAGGCGGGCTGAGGTGCGCGGACCCCGATCACGTCCGTGGTGCCCCCGGTGGGACTCGAACCCACAACACGCCGGGTTTAAGCCAGCTTCCTCTGCCAGTTGGGATACGGGGGCCGGACCCGTCCGGCGGGTCCGCTGCCGGACGCTACAGGTAGGTCTTGCGCTGGTAGATCGCGTGCGCCCCGGCGACCTTGTCGAGGAACAGGAAGCCGTCGCAGTGGTCGATCTCGTGCTGCAGCGCACGGGCCTCGAAGGCGTTGGCGGTCACCTCGACCTCCTCGCCGGTGCCGGGCAGCTGGCCGCGCACCACGATCCGCGTGGGTCGCTTCACGTCGCCGGTCAGGTCGGGCACGGACATGCAGCCCTCGCGTGCCTTCTCGTTGCGGCTCGAGCTGACGACCTCCGCGTTGCAGAGCACGAAGGTGCCGTGGTGGTCGCGGGTCTTGGGGTGGGCCGAGACGTCGACGCAGAAGACCTTGGCGCCCACACCGACCTGGGGCGCAGCGAGTCCGACGCAGCCGGGGCTGACCCGCATGGTCGCGACGAGGTCCGCGGCGAGCTGCACGGTCGCGGGGGCGGTCGGGTCGACGCGGTCGCCGTCGCTCGACAGGACGGCGGCGGGAGCACGCACGACGTCGAGCACACGGCCCGCAACGCCGAGCTCGGCCTCGGTCCACGCGGCGACGCGGGCGTCGACCGTGCCGGCCGCGCCCTCGGGGGTCTGGCTCACAGCTCGTCGGCCTCCGCGGCCCGCAGGGTGACGCCGACGCCGAGACGCTCGGCGGCCGCGGTCAGGTCCGCGGTCAGGGCGGCGACGTCCGCGTCGGCCGGCAGGTCGACCTCGGCGAGCAGGACGTAGAGGTCCCCCGCGAGCCGGGTGGTCAGGTCGGTGACGTTGCCCCCGACGCCGGCGACGACCGCGACGACGCCCGAGACGATGCCCGGGCGGTCGCCGCCGTGGACGGTGAGCACGTACGGCGCTCCCCCGCCCCCCGCCGCGTTCTCGGCCGGGACCTCGCGCACGGTGACGGTCAGCGTGCCGTCCTCGGCGAGCGGCGCGAGCGCGTCGGCGATGCGGCCCTCGGTGGCGCCGCCCGCGCAGATCAGCGTCATCGCGAAGTGGCCGCGCAGGAGCGTCATCGAGGTGTCCTCGATGTTGAGCCCGAGGTCGGCGAGGACCGCCGTCGTCTGGGCGATGATGCCGGGACGGTCGTGGCCGAGGACGGTGATGGCGTGCTGCGTCACCCGCGCATCCTCTCAGCCGCAGGACGTCAGTGCGTCGTCGGGCCCGCCGTACCGGGGACGAGCGAGGCGGCGATGCCGTCGAGGATGTCGGCGACCGACAGCGTCAGCTCGGCGACGCCGGCGCGCTCGAGCACGCGGTCGAGGATGAGCGCGCCGGCTCCGATGACGTCGGCGCGGCCGGGGTGCACGTAGCCGAGCGCGCGTCGGTCCTCCACGGTCATCGCCAGCAGGCGCTCGACCTCGGCCCGCACTGCGGGGCGCGGCACCACGGCCTGGTCGAGCAGGACGGGGTCGAACGTCGGGAGGCCGAGGGCCCCGGCGCCGACGGTGAGCGCCGTACCGGCCACGCAGACCACCTGGGCGACCCCGGCCACGTCGACGGGGCTGGCGTCCAGCGCGGCGTCCACGTCGGCGAGGAGCCGCTCGACCTCGGCGGCCGTCGGCGGGTCGCCGGCGAGGTGGCGCTCGTGGAGGCGCACGGACCCGACGTCCATCGAGTGCGCGCCGGTCGGGGCGAGCACGCCGGCGGCGTCGCGGTCGCCCCGGACGAGCTCGGTGGACCCCCCGCCGATGTCGACGACGAGGACCGGGAGCCGGGGCTCGTGCCGCAGGTGCGCGACGGCGCCGCCGAACGAGAGCGCCGCCTCCTCGGCGCCGCTCAGCACCTCCGGCTCGACGCCGAGCCGGGCGAGGACGCCGGCCCGGAAGACGTCGGCGTTGGACGCGTCGCGGGTCGCGGACGTGGCGCAGAACCGGATCCGTTCGACGGGGTGCGCGGCGAGGATGGCGGCGTACTCGTCCAGTGCCGCGAAGGCCCGCTCGATCGCGGCGTCGTCGAGCCGCCCCGTGCGGTCGACGCCCTGGCCGAGCCGCACCATCCGCGAGGTGCGCACGACGGCGCGGGGCGGGGTGCCGACGAAGAGCTTGATCGTGTTCGTGCCGCAGTCGATCGCGGCGATCACGCGTCGTCCTGCGGCTGCTCCGCGTCGGGTGCGACGCAGGGGCCCGCGGCCCACCAGTCACCGAGCTCGTCGAGCACCTCGTCACCGAGCGGGTTCACGCCGCGGCCCTGGGCGAGCGACTGGCCGGCGAGGACGTGGAGGCACTTCACGCGGTCGGGCATGCCGCCGGCGGAGATGCCGGCGATCTCGGGCACCCCGCCGACCTCCGGCTCGAGCTCCGCGCGGGCGGCGAGGTAGCGCTCGTGGGCGGCGCGGTACGCCGCAGCGAGGTCCTCGTCGTCACCGAGGCGCGCCTGCATCTCCTTCATCGTGCCGCCGCCCTCGAGCGTGCCGATCCGGGACGCGGCACGCGGGCACGTCAGGTAGTAGGTCGTCGGGAACGGCGTGCCGTTGGGGAGCCGCGGCAACGTGGTGACCACGTCGGGGTTCCCGCACGGGCAACGGTGGCCGATGCCGGCGATGCCGCGCGGCTCCCGGCCCAGCTGGGCGGCGATGGCGGCGCGGTCGGCGTCGGTGACGCTCACTCGGTTCCTTCCTCGGTCTGCTCCTCGGTCTGCTCGGGAGGCGGGCCGATCTCGTCCGCCGGCTGGCGCTCGGCCTCCTCCTCGGCGGCCTCCTGCGGGTCGCCCGCGGCCGAGACCGAGTCCCAGGCGGTGTCCCACCACGCGGGAGGCACCTCCTCGTCGTCGGGCACCGCCACGGGGTCGGAGAGGCCGTCGTCGGCGCCCACGGGCTGTCCGTCCTCGCCGATGACGACGTAGGAGGTCTCGCCCGGGTTCACGTAGTCGAGGCGCTCGCGGGCCTGCTGCTCGACGTACGCGTCGTCGTCCCAGCGTCGCTGCTCACGCTCGTACGCCTCGATGTTCGCCGTCTTCTCCTCGATCTGCGCCCGCAGGTCGTCGAGGTGGGCGCGCTGCGTCAGGTAGGCCCGCAGCGACGAGGCGTAGGAGACGGTGAGGACCGCGAGGACGAGCACGAGGATCGCG
>DASWYU010000257.1:0-3533 GCA_036404795.1 Nocardioides sp.
GCGAGGGCCACGAGCCCCACCGCCGCCACGACGCCGTGCGCGACGCGGCCGGGGGCGGGGAGGAAGAACTGGGGGAGGTACGTCGCGAGCGCCACCCCGGTCAGCACGAGCCCCGCGCGGCGGAGCCGAGGATCGCGCGGCGCCCCGCGCACGAGCAGAGCCCCGGCCACCGCGAGCGCCACCCACCCGAGCGCGAACAGCGTCACCGCGACCGGCTCGTAGCGGAACAGGTCGGCCGCACCGTCGCCCGCCGCCAGCACCGCCGCGTCGCCGGTCTCGACCACGCGCCGCCCGACGGCGTGCAGCCCGTAGGCCTCGGCGCCGTAGTAGGGCAGCAGGAGCACCAGCCCCACGGTCATCCACCGCTGCGCCAGCGCGTGGACGGCCCCGAGGCCCCAGGCGACGAGGGCGAACCCGACCATCGCCAGCGCGTGGGCCCACAGCCACGCGGGGCGCGCGTAGAGCTCGGCGGCCGCCAGACCGTCCTCGACGGCGTAGCCACGGAGCGCGGGGTACGCCGCGAGCGCCGCCCCGGCCAGGGCGAGCGCACCGGCGGGAAGGAGGCGGGAGGGGGTGCGCGGGTCGATCGACATCGGCGGATCCTTTCAGTGAGCACTGCTCTCGGAATGACGCCAGCGTGAGGCACCGCCCCGTGGTTTGCAAGAGCACCGCTCACATTTGTCAGACCTGCTCACATCGGCGAGGATGCGGCGATGCCCGAGTCCCGCCGTACGCCGCGCCAGCTCGCCCGTGAGGAGACGCTCCAGCGCATCAAGGACCTCGCGCTCGCCCAGCTCGCCGACGCCTCGGCGGGCGAGCTGTCGCTGCGGGCGATCGCCCGTGAGCTCGACGTGGTGTCGAGCGCGGTCTACCGCTACTTCGCGAGCCGGGACGACCTGCTGACCGCCCTCATCGTCGATGCGTACGGCGACCTGGCCGACCACCTCGAGGCGGCCGCCGACCACGCCTCCGATCGCCGGGCCGCCTGGACCGCGAAGGCGCTGGCCCTGCGGGCCTGGGCGCGCGCCGCACCGCACCGGTTCGCGCTGGTCTACGGGTCGACGATCCCCGGCTACCGCGCGCCGGAGACCACCATCGCCCCCGCCGGCCGCGTCGTGCTCGCCCTCGCCGCCGTGCTGCCCGGGGGGACGGAGCCGCGTCCCGACCCGGCGCCGTCGCCCGACGGAACGCCGGCCGACCTGACCGGCCAGCTCGCCCTCACCGCGGCGGCCCTCGGGATCGCGCTGTCCGAGGACGACCTGCTCTGGCTCGTGGGTGCGTTCGCCCGCGTCGTCGGTGCCCTCACCCTCGAGCTGGGCGGGCACTTCGTGGGCGGCTTCGAGCCCGCCGACGAGCTCTACGCCGCGCTCGTCGAGGAGGAAGCCGCGCGCCGGGAGTGGTGACGTCGAGGCGCCTAGGATCGCGACATGCCCCGCCTCCTCCGGATCGACTCGTCCTTCGGACCCGCGTCCCGCACCCGCGCGGTGGCCGACGCCTACGTCGCGGCCTGGACCGCTCGGGGCGCGGACTTCACGACGACGGTCCGCGACCTGGCCGCCGACCCGCTGCCCCACCTGACGTCGGCGGCGCTGCACTGGCCGCCGCACCTGCGCGACCCGGCGGACGTGCCGCCGCCCGAGGCGGAGGCGCTGCAGCAGGAGGTCCTCGCCGAGCTCACCGCGGCGGACGTGCTGCTCCTCGGGGCGCCGCTCTACAACTACTCGCTCCCCTCCACCCTCAAGGCGTGGCTCGACCTCGTCCACGTGCCGGGCCTGACCGCGCCGTTCGACGCGCCGACGCAGCCTTGCGCGGGCGTCCCGGTGGCGGTGCTGACGGCACGCGGCGGTGCGTACGACGACGGTTCGCCCGACCTGGAGAAGGACCACCTCCTCCCCGTGCTGCGGCTCGTCCTGGCCGACGCCCTCGGCATGGAGCTGCACACGATCGCGACGAACCGGACGCTCGCCGACGCCGTACCGGCGCTCGACCCCGACCGTGCGGCGGCCGAGCTGCAGTCCGCGGTGGCGGCCGCCGAGGAGCACGCGCGCACGGTGCTCGCCTGACGCGCCGACCCCCGCGCGGACACCCCGCGTGGCCCCCGCGTCACCTGGCGTTCACCCGGGCCTCGGAGGTCGATCCACATCAGGTCGGGACGACCCTGAAATCGCTGCTGAACTGTGGCACCATCGTCCCGTCGGAGCGCGTGGGCGCTCCGGTTTTTCTTTTCTTCTGGAGCAGAGAGCGAGGGGAGCAGATGCACACCGCCGAGGAGCGCACGCAGGACGGGACCGACGCCGTGCGGGAGTACGTCGCGCTCGACCGCGCCCTGCGCCGGTTGGAGTCGATGGACCCGGGCCAGTCGGCCGTGCTGCGACTGCAGCTCAACCGGGCCCGTGCGACCTACCTGAAGGCCGGCCCGAAGGGCGAGCAGACCTACACGGAGCTCCTCGTCGTGCTCCACGCCGCGTGCGCCTCCGCACTCCTCGAGGCGGAGGGCGTCGCCGGTTCCGCGGCCGCCGCCGACGCCCGACCGATCACCCGCTGAGCCGTGGCCCGCGACCCGCGCCGCACCGCGGGTGAGGCGGTGCTCGCGGACCTGGCGGCGCCGTACCTGGGCCGTCCCGGCGTCGAGCCGCGCCGCATGTTCGGCGGCGACTCCGTCACCGTGCACGGCAAGATCTTCGGCTTCGTCGACACCGAGGGGAACCTCGTCGCGAAGGTGCCGGCCGACCGGGTCGACGAGCTGATCGCCACCGCCGGCGCCCACCGGATGCAGATGGGCCGGGGAGAGGCGCGCGAGTGGGTCGGCGTCCCGCCGGCAACGGACGGCGACGACGCGCTCTGGGAGCAGGTGCTCGCGGAGTCGTTCGCGTACGTCGCGGGCGGTGCCTGAGCCTCCGCTGGGACCGAGGGTCAGGGGAAGGCGATCTCCACGGTCACGGTGACGACGTCGCCGAGCTCGACCGCCTCGGCGCGGCGGAGCGCGACCTTGAGCGGCACCATGTAACCGCCGTCGCGCGGGAAGATGGCCGTCGTCATGCTCGTGCGCCCGACCGTCACGGTGGCGGGGATCATGCCCCAGCCGTAGGTGACCGCCCCGGCGACGGCGTGGATCTCGTCGGTCTCGTCGGGTGGCACGGCCACGAAGTGGAATGGCGCCGGGCCGCGCCAGTGGACGACCTCGCCGGAGAAGGTCAGCTCGAGCACGCGGCCACCGTACGTCGCGTTTGACGGTCGCGGTGGGACGGGACCATGCGGCGATGAAGATCATCCTGGGGCTGCTGAGCGGCCTGTTCCTGGTGGTGGCGGTCGGGGCGTTCGGGCTCGCCTTCCTCCAGTTCGACGAGGACGTCACGACGGGCTGGGACCAGGAGTGCATCTCCCCCCTCGTCGCCGAGGGCCAGCCGCCCCGCCAGCTCTGCGACGCCCGCGACGAGTCGGCCGGTCCGACCACGTTCGCGCTGCTGGGGGGCTCGTCGCTGGTCGCCGGCGCCGTCCTGGCGCTGGCGTCGGTCTCCGTGCGCGGCGCGGAC
>DASWYU010000258.1:0-7420 GCA_036404795.1 Nocardioides sp.
CGCCGGGGTGCAGGTGGCCGCCGGCGGCGGTGACTTCCGGCCGCTCCAGCCGGCCGACGCCTGCGTCGACCGGGCCGTGACGTCCCGGGCGGAGGGCATCGAGGGACTCACCGAGCAGCTCGTGCTGCGCGGCATCGACGAGGCCGCCTGCACGCTCGACGTGAGCCGCGAGGCGCTCACGCTCGAGCTGGCCCAGCAGGACGAGCCCACCGAGGCGCAGGTGGACGCCGTGCGCGACGGGCTGCGCACCGCGGTCGCCGAGATGGCGGACGACGGCGCCCTGCCGCCCTCCTCCGAGCTCGTCGACGAGGCGCTCGACAGCACCGACCTCAACGGCTTCGTCAAGGCGGCCATCCGCGCGATCCCGGACGGGGTCGTGGACGACATGCTGCCGACGGACGACGTGCTCACCCGGGCGATCGACGAGCTCGACGTGCGATCCGTGCTGACCGACCTCGACGACGCCGACGCCCTCGGCGACGCCGTCGAGGACGCCGTGACGCAGGCCGTGCGCGACGCGCTCACCGACCGGGTGCGCGACCTGCTCTGACCGCAATCCGGGTGCGACGTCGCCGCGGATACCTACGGTGGGCGCATGATCGAGGTCGGTCGCCGCGCGCGCACGCTGCCCCCGCCGCCGCACATCGTCCTGGGCTCGCTCCGCGACCCGCACCGTGTCGGCACGCGACCGTGGCTCGACCTCCAGCCCGGCGAGGTCGAGCCCCGGATCCTCCTCGAGGCGCCGCCCGACCGTCTCGTCTGGTCGTCGTTGTGGGCGGATCGCCCCGACGACGAGATCCACTTCCACGCGCTGTCCCACGGGGCGGAGACCCGGCTCGTCGTCACGCACCTGACGCCCGACGCGATGCCCGACGAGGAGACGACGCGCCGGCTGCGGCGGCGGGTCAGCGAGCTGCTGTGGCGCGACCTGCAGGAGTCGTACGACAACTGAGGCACGCCGCGGTGGGGTGCCTCAGTTGCGGGTTACGTCGCCTGGGGTGCGCCGAGTTGCGGGTTACGTCGCGTGAAGTGCGTCGAGTTGGCAGGTGCGCCGCGTTTCGAGCGTCGAGTTGGCAGGTACGCCCCGTTTCGCGCGTCGAGTTGGCACGTACGCCCCGTTTCGCGCGTCGAGTTGGCACGTACGCCCCGTTTCGAGCGTCGAGTTGGCACGTACGCCCCGTTTCGTGCGTCGAGTTGGCACGTACGCCGCGTGCGATGCGCCGTCGCCGGCGAAACGATCCACAGGACATCATCAACAGGTGGTGATCGAACGTCTGTTCGACTACACTCGGGGGCATGGATCGGGGGACCCAGCACACAGCGAGCGCGTTGATCGACGCGGTCCGCGACACCACGCGTACGGCGCGGGTCGCGGAGGCGGCGGCGTTCGTCGCGGTCGGTGACTGGGCCGACGCGCACACCTCCGACGCGGTGGTCGGTGACTCGATCGGAGCGCTGGCCGAGTGGCTCGACCCCGAGCACGCCGAAACGCTCGCAGGCGATCAGTTCCTGGAGCTGGGCGGGCCGGGTGCGCCGGTGGTGGCGGAGTTCTGCATCGGCGAGATCGCCGCGATCCGGGGCTGCTCGTTCGACGCGGCCCGCCGCCTCGTGGGCGACGCGGTCGAGCTGCGGCACCGCCTCCCTCGGGTCCACGCCCGGGTCGCGGCCGGTGAGGTCGAAGTCTGGCGCGGACGCCGGATCGCCCAGCAGACCCGTGTCCTGTCGTTCGAGGGAGCGGGCTTCGTGGACACCCACATCGCGTACGTCGCGGGCCGCGCCACCAGCGGCGACGTCGACCGGCTCGTCGCCGAGGCGGCGGCCCGGTTCGACCCCGAGACCCTCGAAGCGGACCGGCTGGATGCCGACGCGGGGCGACACGTGACGATCGACCTCGGCGGCCTGGCCTATCGGGACCCGTTGACCGGAACGCTGCGCGGCACGGTCGACGTCACCGGATCCCTCGACCTCGCCGACGCACTCGACCTCGAGCGCGCGGTCGCCCACGTCGCCGGACAGTTGGCGGACCTCGGCTCCACGGATGACCTGGACGTACGGCGCTCCACCGCCCTGGGAGAGATCGCCCGCCGCTCCGACGGCATCGACACACTCACCTTCCCCGGCGAGGAAGCTCCGATCCCGGAGGAACGGCCGGCGCGCCGGTCGAAGCGGGACGTGGTCATCTACGTCCACCTCGACCACACCGCGATCACCGGCACCCTCACCGGCATGGGGCCGGACATCGACGCCTGCACCGGCACGACCGGGATCGACCTCGCCCGCCTCGACACCCCCGGCCTGCCCCGCGGCGTCGTGACCGCCGATCAGGTCCGAGCCTGGTGCGGCAGCCCGAACACGCGGGTGATCATCAAGCCGGTCATCGAACTCCCTGCCGGTGCCAGCGGCGCGGGGCTCGCGGTCGATGGCTACCGCCCGACCGAGCGGATCGCCGACCACGTCCGGCTCCGCTGGCCCCGCTGCGTGTTCCCCTACTGCACCCGCAGCGCCCGCGCATCCGATCTCGACCACCGCAACGCCTACGACCCGACGACAACCCGCGGGACCGGTCAGACCTCGACCACGAATCTCTACCCGCTGTGCCGACGCCACCACCGGATGAAGACCCATCCCGAGCTCGCCACCGGCCGCCGCTGGACCTACCGCCCCACCGACCCCGACCGTGGCGAACCACCCGGCGCGCTCCACTGGACCAGCCCAACCGGACTCACCTACCTCGTCGACCCCGACGGCACCCGACCCTGGCCACCACCAGGACCCGAGCCGGACGACCCAGACGACCACCCCCGCGCCTGACGCGTCCGACTCGTCCAGCAACACACCCGCCGCCCGATCACGCGCGTGCTCGGGCGGCGAAGCATGCCCTGAACATTGGATCGGCGGACCGGCGCTCCCGGCCGGCACCTCACGCAACTGTGCGGCCACGACGCCCAGGACGCGCCGATACGTGTCGGCCCCGCACAGTTCGCCGCGGCACGCCGCCGGCTCCGTCGCAGCGTGACGACCTCGCCGCACGCGCCCCGCCACCGCGCGCCGGCAACGCCTCGACGGCTCGACGGCTCGACGGCTCGGCGCCGGCCAACTACCGCGCGTCGTCCAGGTCCGAGGCGCCGTGGACGCCGCGCCGCCGGGCACGCGCGGTGAGCGCACGGTCGATCACGAACCCCGCGCCGAGGCCGATCGCCATGCCGATGAGCATCGCGAGGACGGGCTGGTCGTTCAGGCCGAAGCCGGCGACCCCGCCGATGGTGACGGTGAAGGACGCCCACAGCACGCAGGCGAGGGCGGCGAGCGGGATCCAGTCGCGGAACCGCAGCGTGCCGCCCGCCACGAGGTTGACGCCGATGCGGACGACCGGCATGAACCGGGCGGTGACGACGATGCGGGCCCCGCGGCGCTCGAACTGGCGGTCGGCTGCCGCGAGGAACCGCGACAGCCAGCGTTGTCGGCGGAGCCGGTCGCGGGGCAGACGGCTGCCGACCAGGAAGCCGACGCTGTCGCCGACGAGAGCGCCGGCGGTGGCGGCGAGGAAGAGGCCGAGCAGCACCCACGGTTCGCTCGCGGTCACCGTGAGGGCCGCGACGGCGATGATGACCTCGTCGCTGGGCACGGCCGGCACGAAGCAGTCGGCGACGGTGAGGAGCAGGACCGCGACGTACAGCCACGGCGACCCCAGCAGCGACCGCGCGAGGTCGAGGAGCGTGTCCACCTGCGTCCTCCCCCGGCTGCGGCCAACCACCTCAGGGTAGGCCGCCGAGCCAAGGTCGAGACCGCGGGAGCTACGCGTTCGGCACGTGCGTCCCGAACGTGCGCCCGAAGTAGGTCGACGGCGCCGCGGCGGCGTCGAAGTAGGCGCTCTCCACGGCACCGACGACGAGCAAGTGGTCGCCGACGCCGTGCACCGCGTCGACGCGGCACCGCACCCAACCCATCGTGCCGAGCAGGCGCGGGATGCCGGACTCGAGCCGGTGGGCGACCTGCTGGAGCTTGCCGGCGCCGCTGCTGCGGGCGAAGACCATGGCCTGCACGACCTGGTCCGCCGCCATCAGATTGACGCCGAACCGGCCCGTCTCCCGGATCGCCGCGAGCGACGCCGACGTGCGGGCCAGGCTGACACCGATCAGCTCGGGCTGCATCGACAGCGACATCACGGCGCTGACCGTCGTGCCCGACGGCTCGTCCCCACCCGTCGTCACGACGCACACCGGCGCCGCCAGGTGCGCCATGACGTCACGGAACGGCGACGTCGTCCGCCCGCTGTCGAGCGGTCGGACGACCCGACCGAGGGCGGGGTACGGCGAGGGCCGGGGCTCCAGCACGGCCGCCGACATCAGGCCAGGCCCGTGCGTGCCCAGAACGCCTCGACCGAGGCCGGGACGACGTCCGCACCGTGGGTGACCTTGCCGTCCACGAACCGGTGCACGAAGACCAGGTCGGCGTCGAACACGTCCTCCCCCAGCCGACGGTAGGCACGGACGGTCGCGGTCACGACACCCTCGGCGGTCGCGCTCGCGTCGACGACCTCGTTCCGCGACTCGTCCAGCTTCGCGAGGATGCCGAAGGCCTCGAGGAACTCGCCCTTCGTGTAGACGGTCTGCGTGCCGGCAATGGTGAAACCGGCCCACGTCATGTCGTCGGCGTAGAGCGACACCAGCGGGACCGGGTCCCCGGCGTCCGCAGCGGCGAAGGCGCTCTTCAGGGCGTCGATGTCGGTGGTGCTCATCAGGTCCTCCAGGTGATCGATGGGATGTGCGAGAGGACTGTGCGCCGCGCGCGTCCCGGCCGGTAACCGTGGGACTACGTGGTCCCGTACGTGCCGGGACCGCCATCCCCGACCACCCCGAACCGGGCCCGACCGGGCCGTGGTTGTGGGCCGGGACGCGCCGTACGGGCACCCGGACCACCCGCACGTGACCACCGGGTCACGGAGCGTCCGGACGAGTTGACCCACCCGCTTGACACCCTCCCGACGGGACCCCGAGGGTGACGTGGATCTCAGCACGGGCGGGCCTCGGTGGACGGGAAGTCGGATGAACACGGACGAGTGGCGACAGGTGCAGGAGCTGCACGCGGGTGGGGAGTCGATCCGGGGCATCGCGGCCCGGCTCGGCATGTCCCGCAACACCGTGCGCCGCGCGCTCGCGACCGACACGGCCCCGACGGACCGGAGGGCGACGCGGGGCAGCTACTTCGAGGACCACGCCGAGGAGATCCGCCGCGCCCTGCGGGCGCACCCCACCGCGAGCGTCCCGCAGCTGGCCGAGAAGCTCGACTGGCCGCTGTCGGAGTCGGCGCTGGCGAAGTACGTCGCCCGCGTGCGTCGCGCCGACGGTCCGGCCGACTCGATGGCAGCCTCCGACGACGCACCGGCTCGGGCGGCGGCGCGGATGCCGCGGTACGCGACCGGGTTCGTCGGGCGGCGCGACGAGGTCGCCCAGATCCGGACGCTGCTCGGCGAGCACCGCCTCGTCACCCTCACGGGCATCGGCGGCGTGGGCAAGACGCGCCTCGCCGCGGAGGTGGCGGAGCAGGTGCGCCGGGCCTACATCGACGGGGTGCGGTTCGTGGAGCTCGCCTCGCTGAGGAGTCCTGCGCTCCTCGCCGAGACGGTGCTCGACGCGCTCGGTATCGCGGGCCGCGACCAACCCGGCGCGACCGCCGAGTCCGCGCTCGTCGACTTCCTCGGTGACCGCCACCTGCTGCTCGTGCTCGACAACTGCGAGCACATCGTGGAAGCCTGCGCGACCCTCGTGCACACCCTGCTGCACCAGGCCCCCGGCCTCTCGATCGTGGTCACGAGCCGCGAGATCCTCGCGGTGCCCGACGAGTTCGTGCTGCCGCTGCGGCCGCTGCCGGTCGCCTCCCGCGACGGCGGCGACTCCCCCGACAGCGCGGTGGCGCTCTTCGTGGCGCGTGCCGCGGCGGTGCTCGGCGGCTTCACCCTCGACGACGGCAACCGGGAGGCCGTGCACCGCGTCTGCGCCCGGCTCGACGGCCTGCCCCTGGCCATCGAGCTGGCCTGCGCCCGCCTCCCGGTGCTGTCCGTCAGCGAGCTGGCCGACCGGCTCGGCCACCGCATGGACCTGCTCACGACCGGCAACCGCGGCGCGCCCGAACGGCACCGCAGCCTCAGTGCCGCGCTCGACTGGAGCCACGACCACTGCTCCCCCGAGCAGCGGCTGCTCTGGTCGCGGGCAGCCGTGTTCGTCGACGGCTTCGACCTCACGATGGCGGAGCGGGTCTGCGGCGACGCGGACCTGCCGTCGGGCGAGATCCTCGACGCGATCGCCGCCCTCGTCGGCAAGTCGATCCTCGTGCGGGAGGACCACGGCGACGGCGTCCGGTTCCGGATGCTCGAGACCGTGCGCGAGTTCGGCCAGGCCAAGCTCTCCCCCGCCGAGACGACCGTGCTGCAGCGGCGGCTGCTCGACTGGCTGCGGGCGACCCTCACCAAGGTCGTCCGGGGCTGGCACGGCCCCGACGAGGTCGCCGCGATCGCACGCATCCGGGCGAACCGGTCCAACCTGCGCGTCGCGCTGCAGGCCGCGCTCGACGGTGCCGGCGACGACGGGATCTACGTCGCGGCGGACGCCGTCGCCGATCCCTGGTTCCTGTGGGCGGGCGGCATGTCGATCCGTGAGCACCGCCTGTGGCTCACGCGGATCGCCGACGCCCTGCCCCCGTCGCACACCCGCGGTCGGGTGCGGGTGACGCTCGCCCTCGTGCAGACGCTGCAGGGCGACCGACGTACCGCGCTCGCGTCCGTGGCGGAGGCGCGCACGCTCGCCGCCCGCTTCGACGACGCGGCCACCGACGACTTCGCCGTGCACACCGAAGGGCTCGCGCACTACTTCGCGGGCGACTTCACGGAGTCGGAGCGGATGCTCGAGGAGGCACTGCGCCGGTACGACGCACGACCGCCCCGCGGCGGACTCCGTGCCGCACTCGAGGTGCACCTCGGGATGCACTACTCGTTCCACGGGCGGCTCGACCGGGCCGCGCACCACTTCGGGGTCGCCCACGCGATGTCCGCGCGTGTCGACGAGCGGTGGTTCCGCGCGTACGCCGACTTCGGCCTCGGCCTCGTCGCGCTCCTCGAGGAGGACGGCGAGCGGGCCCGCGACCACGCCCGCGACGGCCTGGGCCTGATCCGCGCGTTCGGCGACGTGGTCGGCACGACCCTCATCACCGACCTCCTCGGCTGGGCCGAGGCGGTCTCCGGCGACGCCGAACGCGCCGCCGTGCTGCTGGGCTCGGCGTCGACGCTGTGGGGCTCGGTCGGTCACCAGCTCTACGGCTCCGACCACTGGGTGGAGATGCGGGAGCGCTACGCCGCCGTCGCGCGGGTGCGGCTCGGCGCCGACGCCTACCGCGAACGCAGCGAGCACGGCGCGGCGATGCCGGC
>DASWYU010000259.1:0-5381 GCA_036404795.1 Nocardioides sp.
GCGTGACCGTCGTGCGGGAGACCGCGAGCACGCCGGTGAGGTCCCGCTCGCTCGGGAGGCGGGCGCCGTAGGGCACCCGACCGTCGCCGATGGCGAGGCGCAGGGCGGTGGCCAGGCCCTCGTACGCCGGCGCGCGGTCGAAGCCGTCGACGAGGGTGGCCACGCGCGAAGCGGTCACGGTGGGACTCATGCAGGCCACTGTTCCAGAAGTGGCTATGGATCGGAAGGCCAATCGAGGCGCACTCTCGACCCATGAGCACGCGCACGACACCCCGCACCCTCCAGGACCTCGGCCCGATCGCCCAGCTGCGCGCGGGGCGACTTCCCCGCCGCCTCGTCCAGATGACGATCGGTCTGGTCTGCTACGGCATCTCGCTCGGGCTCATGGTCGGCGGCGCGGTGGGTCTCGCGCCGTGGGACGTCCTGCACTCGGGCATCGCCACCCTCGTGCCGCTCACGATCGGCCAGGTATTGACGCTCGCCAGCTTCGTCGTCCTTCTCGCCTGGATCCCGCTGCGCGAGCGACCGGGGCTGGCGACCCTGGCGAACCCGTTCGTGCTGGGTCTCAGCGCGGACGCCACCATCGCGCTCCTCGGCGACGTCGACGGGCTGCTCGACCGGGTCGCGCTGATGGTCGGGGGAGTGCTGCTCTGCGGCTTCGCCACGGCGCTCTACATCGGGGCGCAGCTGGGTCGCGGCCCGCGGGACGGGCTGATGACGGGTCTGGCGCGCCGTACGGGCCTCTCGCTCCGGCTCGTGCGCACCGCGCTGGAGGTGTCGGTCGTGCTGGGCGGTCTCGCGCTCGGTGGCGTGGCCGGTGTCGGGACGCTGCTCTACGCGCTCGCGATCGGCCCGCTCACGCAGGCGATGCTGCCCTACTGCACCGTCGATCTGGCGCGCCCGACCACCGGCGCGGACTCAGCGTCGGGTCGCGACGACGGCTGACGCGTCGGAGGCGACCATGACCTCGACCGCCGTGAAGCGGTCGTCGGTGAGCCACTGCTCCCGCAGCACGTCGACCCGGCCGTACGTGATCGGCGGCCACAGCTCGCAGGGCACGAAGTCGTCGAGCACGACGATCCCGCCCGGCTCGACGAGGTCCGCGATCTTGTCGACGGCCACCGAGCCGGGGTCGCCCGAGTCGAGGAACAACAGCGAGAAGGGGCCCTTCCCGCCGAGCGTCGACCAGTCGGCGGCGAGCACCTCGACCTGGGGGTCGTCGGTGAAGATCTCGGCCGCCGCGTCGGCGAGGCGCTCGTCGAGCTCGGCGGTGAGGATCCGCGCGTCGCCCTGCAACCCGCTCCGCAGCCACGCGGTGCCGACGCCGCAGCCGGTCCCGAACTCGGCCATCACGCCGCTGCGGGTGGCGGCGAGCATCGCGAGGAGCCGGCCCGTCTCGTTGCGGCAGAAGGACACGTAGCCCGCACGGCGCGAGACGTCGAAGGCTCGGGTCACGACGTCCGGCAGCTCGGGTGGGGCGCTCACGCCCCCGAGTCTGCCAGTTCGGACACGTCGTCTCAGATGTTGAACGGTTCGGCGGGGAGCCTCCCGGGACGGGCCCCACTGGCGTAGCGTTCCGGCCACTATGCGGAGCGTCCTCGTACTTATTGAGAGCCGCGGCGAGGCCCACTGAAGGTGAGGCCACCTCGCCGCGGTGTTCGGCGACGTGTTCCTCCGGCCTCATCGGATCCCCGCATCCGCTCCTCGCTCCCACCCCCGAGCCAGCGCACGCGATGCGGGCACGACGCCCCGCGGCGGTCGGCGCAGGCACCTCACGCGTGATCCGCTGAACCGCTCGAGTCCTCCCCTGGTGATCCCGGTCCGGACGTTGCCCCCGCCCGGGGCGTCGCTCGCAGCCTCGCTGCAACCCGCACCGACCGACACTTCACCGACCGGCACCAGCCCGATACGAGCCCGGTGCCAGCCCGTCCAGCTGAGGAGAGACCGATGTACGACATGTATCCCGAGTGGGGACCCGCCAGCCACGACCCGCAGAACCCCCACAGCCGCGAGGCCGTGCAGGCGGCGCTCGACCTGCGGGACACCCGCGGGGACCGCCCCGACGACAACTAGGCTCAGCGGTCATGACCGACTCCTCCCCGACGCCCGCCGCTCCCGGCTCGCTGAAGCTCGCCGTCATCCCCGGCGACGGCATCGGCCAGGAGGTGACCGCCGAGGCGCTGAAGGTCCTCGAGGTCGCCGCCCCGGCCGGTGTGAAGTTCGAGCCCACCCGCTACGACCTGGGTGCGGAGCGCTACCTCGCGACCGGCGAGGTCCTGCCGGACTCGGTGCTGGAGGAGATCCGCACGCACGACGCGATCCTGCTCGGAGCCGTGGGCGGCAAGCCCGGTGACCCCAACCTGCCGCCCGGCATCCTCGAGCGCGGTCTCCTGCTGCGCCTGCGTTTCGAGCTCGACCACTACGTGAACCTGCGCCCGTCCCGGATCTTCCCCGGCGTCACCTCGCCGCTGGCCGAACCGGGCGACGTCGACTTCGTCGTCGTGCGCGAGGGCACTGAGGGCCCCTACACGGGCAACGGTGGCGCCCTGCGCGTCGGCACCTCGGCCGAGCTCGCCACCGAGGTCTCGATCACCACGGCCTTCGGCGTGGAGCGGGTCGTGCGCGACGCCTTCGCCCGGGCCGAGCGCCGCCCCCGCAAGAAGCTCACGCTCATCCACAAGACGAACGTGCTCACCTTCGGCGGCGCGGTGTGGAGCCGGCTCGTGAAGGAGGTCGGCGCGGAGCACCCCGACGTCACCGTCGACTACCTGCACATCGACGCCGCCACCATCTTCATGACGACCGACCCGTCGCGCTTCGACGTGATCGTCACCGACAACCTCTTCGGCGACATCATCACCGACCTGGCCGCCGCCGTGACCGGCGGCATCGGGCTGGCCGCGTCCGGCAACGTGAACCCGGACCGCACCACCCCGTCCATGTTCGAGCCCGTGCACGGCTCCGCGCCCGACATCGCGGGCCAGCAGAAGGCTGACCCGACGGCGGCGATCCTGTCCGCCGCGCTGCTGCTCGACCACCTCGGCCACACCGCCGCCGCCACGACCATCGAGGAGGCCGTGATCGCGGACCTCGCGGGTCGCGCGGGGGCCGCGCCGCGCCGTACCTCCGAGGTCGGCGACGCGATCGCCGCACGAGTAGCCGGGTGAGCCCCGCTCCCTGACGCACTCGTCACCGACGCCGGGCACGCCACGCGTGTGCCCGGCGTCGTCGCATTTCCCGACGTTCCCCGATCTCCGGGACGTTCCCCGTCCCGCCACGACTCCCGAGGAGTGGACTACCGTGCCCCCCATGCAGATCAGCACCACCCCCAACGCGAACCCCGTCGACGACGCCCGCCTCGCCGAGATCCTGGCGGCACCGGGGTTCGGCACCCACTTCACCGACCACATGCTCACGGTGGAGTGGACGCCGGAGGAGGGGTGGCACGCCGCGCGCGTCACGCCGTACGGGCCGCTGACCCTCGACCCCGCGACCGCGGTCCTGCACTACGCGCAGGAGATCTTCGAGGGCATGAAGGCCTACCGGCACGCCGACGGCTCCGTGTGGCTGTTCCGTCCGGAGGCCAACGCGGAGCGCATGGCCCGCTCCTCGGAGCGTCTCGCGCTGCCCGTGCTCGACCCCGCCGACTTCGTCGAGACCGTCGACGCCCTCGTGCGCGCCGACGAGCGCTGGGTGCCGGACGCGGAGGGGGAGAAGAGCCTCTACCTGCGCCCGTTCATGTTCGCCTCCGAGGTCTTCCTCGGGGTACGCCCCTCGCAGCACGTGACCTACATGGTCATCGCGTCGCCCGCGGGCGCCTACTTCAAGGGCGGCGTGAAGCCGGTCAGCCTGTGGCTGACGGAGGAGTACACGCGCGCCGGCCGGGGCGGCATGGGTGCGGCGAAGACGGGTGGCAACTACGCCAGCTCGCTCGTCGCACAGCAGGAGGCGTCGGCCCACGGCTGCGACCAGGTGGTGTTCCTGGACGCGCAGGAGGGGCGGTACGTCGAGGAGCTCGGCGGCATGAACATGTACTTCGTGCACGCCGACGGCTCCATCTCGACCCCGGCGACCGGCACGATCCTCGAGGGCATCACCCGCAGCTCGATCATCGAGCTCGCCGGCAAGCTCGGCCACCCGGTCACCGAGCGCCGCTTCACCATCGACGAGTGGCGCGACGGCGTGACGAGCGGGGACATCGTCGAGGTGTTCGCCTGCGGCACCGCCGCGGTGGTCACCCCGGTCGGCTCGCTGAAGTGGGCGGGCGGCGAGGTGCCGTCCGCGACCGGGGACGACGAGGGCGGTCCCGTCACGACGACGATCCGCCAGGCGCTCGTCGACATCCAGTACGGCCGCGTCGAGGACACCTTCGGCTGGATGCACCGCGTCGTCTGAGCTGCCCTGAGGTGACCGGACCCACCGACGGGGAGCGCCACGGCGTCCGCGCGCGTTGGCTCGACGTGCCCGGCACCGTCGTGGGCACCCTGACCTTCGGGGTCGGCGCGGCGGACGAGCCGCCGTACCTCGCCGGCATCACCCACCTCGCCGAGCACCTCGTCTTCCGCAGCATCGGTGACGTCGGGGCGCGGGCCAACGGGGTGACCGGTCCCGACACGGTCACCTTCTTCACCACCGGTACGGCGAGGGAGGTGGCCGACTTCCTCGAGGCCGTCGCGGCGGCGGTCCGCGAGCCCCGCTTCTCCGCCGACGACCTCGTCCGCGAGCTCCACGTGATCCGTGCCGAGCGCCCCGGCGGGGAGTCGCCCGACCTCGGCCTGCTGACCTACCGCTTCGGTCTGACCGGCCCCGGGCTGGCGGGTGCCGGCTGGCCGGCGCTGCCCGCCATCACGGTCGAGGAGGTGCGGGAGTGGATGGCGCACTGGTTCGTCGCGGCCAACGCCGTGCTCACGTCGTCCGCGCCGTTGCCCACCGACCTCGACCTCCGTCTGCCGATCGGACGGAGCCCGCAGCGGTCGGTGCCCGTGCCGATCGTGCGGGCGGCGACGCTGGTCGAGGCGCCGAAGCACGGGGTCGCCGCGTCGCTCCTCGTGCCGGGGGAGCACGCCGACGTGCTGGGCGCCTGCCTCGAGCGGGAGCTGTTCACCGAGCTGCGCACCCGGCGGGCCCTCGTCTACACCGTCGCGGCCGACACCACGCCGGTCGGCCCCGACGCCGTCCATCTCAGCCTCGTGCTCGACCCGGCCACCGTGGACGTGCCGGCGACCGTGGAGCTGCTCGTCACGACGCTCCGGCGCATCGCGGTGGACGGCGTGCGCGCCGAGGTCCTCGCCGACGCCGTCGCGGCGGTGGCTGCGGCGCGCGGCTGGTGGGGTGCCCCGATCGACGAGCTGGACGGCTGGGCCGAGGCGACGCTCGCCGGT
>DASWYU010000260.1:0-11858 GCA_036404795.1 Nocardioides sp.
GACCGCATGCCCGGGGGCGGAGCGATCCGGGGTCCGGTCGGGCGGGCCGAGCGCGGGGGAGCGGCTCCGGAGCGGCGGGCGCTCGGGTCGGGCGGCGGCAGCGGGAGGCTGCGAGCCCGGTCGGGCACCGCCTGGAGACCGCGGAGCGTGATGAAGCGGCTCGACTCGGCGTCGACGCGCTCGACGACGCGGAGCCGGGTCGCGGTGTGCGCGCCGAGGGCGACGACGAGGTGCGGCTCGGCGAGGTGGGCGGGCCGTCCGCCGAGGAGGTCGGCGGCCATCTGGTGCACCCAGCGCAGCCGGGACGAACCGCCCGTGAGGTAGAGCCCGTGGAGGGAGGCGGGCTCCACGCCGGCGGCCTGCAGGCTGCGCTCGAGGAGGGCCCGGGCGCGCTCCAGCTCGTGGGCCACGATCTGGTTGAACTCGGCGATGGTCACGGTCACCGCCGTCGACCGGTCGCCGGCGCGGACCGGCACGTCGGCGTACTCCCAATCGGCGAGGGAGTGCTTGGCCTCGCGGACCGCGTCGTAGAGCGCGTGCAGGTCCGCGAGGTGCGCCCGCGTGCCCAGCGCCTCGTCGAGCTCGACGAGGTCCTGCGCCCGCACCTGGGTGCGCACCCACAGGGCGAAGACGTGGTCGATCGTGCTGCCGCCGAGGTCGTCGAGACCGGCGTGGGCCGTGATCTCCAGCGGCGCGGCGGCGCGGGCGCGGTGGTGCAGGACCGCCACGTCGCAGGTGCCGCCGCCGAAGTCGAGCACCGCCACGTCGGCACCGTCCGGCAGCGACTCCGTGTCCGCGAACCAGGAGACCGCCGCGATGGGCTCCGAGACCAGGGTGACGGGGGCGGTCGAGCCGGTGCGTCGCCACGCCTCCTCCAGCGCCTGCCGACGGGGACGCGCCCAGGTCTGGGGGTGGGTGAGCACGACCCGCTCCGGCGGCGTGTCACCGGCCTCGCCGCGCACGTCGCGCCGGGCGGCGCCGAGGGCGTGCCGCAGCGTGCGGGCCACGAGGTCGACGACCTCGACCTCCTCGTCGCCGAGGAGCACCGTGTCCTGCCCGAGGAGCAGCTTGGGGGAGGCGACGAAGTACTCCGGCGCCGAGCGCCGGCCGGTCAGCGCCCCATGGCCGACCTCGATGCCGCCGTTGGTGAGCAGCGCGGCGGACGGCATGGTGTCGTCCGGGCCGAGCGGGACGCTGCGCGGCCGTCCGTCGTCGACCCGCACGGCAGCCGTGGTGTTCGTCGTGCCGTAGTCGACCGACAGCGTCCACCCCACCCGTGCGTCCCCCCTCCTCGGACCCGTCAGCGACGCAGCGGACCGGCGCGCGTCACGACCGCGATCCTGCCACGCGACGTGCGAGCAGTTGGTAGGACCTCGCCAGCACGCGCGCTGCCTCGATCTCCGCCGGCACGACGGTGCGGGCCGCCTCGCCGACCGCGTGGGCCGACGCCCGGCGCAGCAGCGTGGCCGTGGCCGCCCCGCCCGCGTCAGTGCCGGTGTCCTGGCCCGCGGCCTCGCGGGTCACGCGATCGGGGTCGTCGACGATCGACTCGAGCCGACCGAGCAGGGGGGAGTCGGGGGCGTGGGCCGTCAGCAGCCGGAGGGCACGCAGCTCGGCCAGCGGGTGCAGGGCGGGGTCCAGCTGGGCGCCCTCGAGCCGGGCACGCGCCTCCTCGGCGTCGGGCAGTCCGGGCACGAGGGTGGCGACGACCGAGAGCGCCCGCATCGCCTTGATGAGGTGCGCGCGGGGCAGGAGCTGCCGACGGATGGCGGTGTCGAGGTCCTCGAGCCCGGAGGTGGCGGCCAGCCAGGTGCGCAGCCCGGCCGCCCCCTGGGCGGCGACGGAGCGGCCGGCGACCACGCCGTACGGCCCGATCGACTCCCACAGCGCCGTCATCTCCGCCTCGCCGAGCCCCTCCGGCGGACCGATCTGGCGCCACAGCTGCAGGAGCACGGGGTCGGCGGCCTCGAGCTGCCGCAGGCTGCGGGTGAGGTGCTCGGTGACGAGACCCGTGCGGGCCGTCTGCGCGAGGAGGCCCGAGACGGGGACGACCGCGGAGAAGTCGGTCGGGTGCTCCATCGCGATGCGCGCCGCCACGCCGCGGGCGATCTCGAAGGGGTCGCCCGCGGACAGGTCGCCGTCGCCGAACAGGTCCGCCTGGGTCAGCACGCAGAGGGCGTTGACGGCGGTCGCGGCGAGGGAGCCCGACGCGCGGTGGAAGTCGCGGAGGAAGTCGAAGTCGTCCTGCCGCTCGGCCTCCCGGATGGCGAAGAGGAGGGCGTCCGCGTCGCCCGCCGCGGCGGTCGAGGAGCCGTCGCCGAGCAGGGCCCGTCGCGTCGCGTCCTCGTTGGCCGCGGTGAGGGTCGCCAGGCCGGGCGTGTCGATGAGCGTGACGTCGCGCAGCGCGCCGGCCTGGAGGTGCACGACGATGCGCCGCACGTCGGAGACCGGCACGTCGAGGGAGGCCGGCACCGCGCCGTTCTCGAGGAACAGCGGCCGCGTGCTGCCGTCGAGCAGGTGTACCTCGGCGCGGTCCGGGCTGCCGTAGGTGTACCAGGTGACGACCTGTGTGCACTCGCCCGCGCTCGTCGGGGCCACTCGGCGCCCCACGAGCGCGTTCACCAGCGTCGACTTGCCCGCCTTCACCCGGCCGACGACGGCGAGGCGCAGCGGCGCGTGCAGCGTCTCCCGCACCTCGTCGAAGGGGCGCCGCAGCTCGGCGGGCAGCCCCTGCGACAACTCGCCGCAGAGGCGGTCCACCGCGTCGGTGACGCGGCGACGGTCGACCGCCTCGGTCACAGGTCGGAGCCGGCGTCGTAGCCGTCGGCAGCGGGGTCCGCCTGGTCGGCCGCGTCGACCCCGTCCGACCAGGCGTCGCTCCAGTCGTCGACGTCGAGCACGTCGAGCGCGTCGGCGGCCTCCGCGTCGTCCCCCGCCGGGTCCGCCGGGTCCGCGGGATCCGCGTCGGCGTCCGTGCCCGGCTCGGTGACGCCGTCGGTCGCGTCCTCGCCGAACACGTCGTCGTCGATCTCCAGCACGTCGAGCACGCCGTCGACCGCGTCGTCGGCGTCGGGCACGAGGCCGGCCAGGTCGTCGGCCGTCGCCGTGTCCGCGGGGTCGGCGTCGAGCGCGTCCTCCAGCGCCCCGGCCCAGACGTCGGCGGGCACCTCCTCGAGGAGCGTCGCCGCCAGGTCGTCCAGCGCCCCGCTCAGGTCCCCGGCGGTGCCGGTCACGGTGGTGCTCTCGTCGTCGCTCATGTCAGCTCCGCCACCTCTCGCCGGAGGGCGTCGAGCTCCTCCAGCACCTGTGCTCGTTGCGCGGCGACGACGTCGCGCCTGCGCCGTACGTCGCTCGTCGCCTGCTCCTGCTCGGCGGCCGATCGGGCCGCCTGGTTCTCGCTGGCCTTGATGAGGCCGTCCAGCTCGCTGATGGAGGACTTGAGGTGGTCCTCCATCGCGACGTACAGCTCCGGCCGGATCTCCCGCACGACGGCGTCCACGCCCGTCGTGAGCTCGCGTCGCACGGTGGCGACGTTGTCGTTGAGGATCGCGTTGAGCTGCGACTGGCCGTCGCGCATGCCGCGGAACCCCATGTTGATCGTCAGCCACCCGCCGGCGATGAGGATGCCGATCGGTCCGCCGAGCCCGATGAGCGCGGCCACGTTGGCGCCGAGGAACGCGGTGGTCGCGACCGACGGGTCGAACATCGAGCTCGTCGTCGCCGCCTCGCGGGTGCGGACGCCGCTGCGCGCCGCGGCCAGGTCGATCGGCACGCCGAACTTCCGCTGGGGCGCCGCGTCGAGCCCGGCGAAGGCGTTCGCCACGACGCGCTGGATGCCGGTGTCGAGCACGTGCTGGACGTGCCGGACGAGCACCGACAGCTCGCCCTCGAGGGACGAGGCGAACTGCTGCTTGGCGGCCTTGGTGCCGGCCCGCTTCTGCTGCTTGATCGTGGCGCCGAGCCGCGTGATGACGTCGTCGGCGCCACGGTTGAGGACCTCCAGCGCCGCGTGCCGCACGCGCCCGAGGTCGCGCTCGAGCTCGAGGCGGGACGTGCGCAGGTCGTGGCGCAGCTCGGCGAGCCGCTCGCGCTCGCTCACCATCGCGTCCACGACGGCGGGGGTGACGCCCTCGAGCAGCGCGAGCTCCCGCGCCAGGCCCTCGTGGGCCCGTTCGAGCCCGGCGTCGCAGGCCTCGAGGGCGTGCACGATGCGGGCGCGACTCGAGTCGCCGACCTTCGCCCGCACCACCTCGGCGAGCCGTTCGAGCCCGGAGGCCTCGACGAGCTTGGCGGCGACCGCCTCGGGGTGCTGCGCGGCCTGCAGCGCGAAGGTCGCGGCGACGGGCACGATCGGTGCGTCGGCGAGCCGCGGCGCGTGGGTGGCGAGCAGCTGCCGGTTCTCGGCGAGCACCTGCTCCCACGTCGTCGGGTTGCGGTCGGTGCGGCTCAGCACGAACACGACGGCGGCCGAACCGGCCGCGACCTCGCCGACGAACGCCAGCTCCGGTGCCGTCAGCACCTGGCCGCCGTCGGAGACGAACAGCATGAGGGAGGCGTGCTCGACCGCAGCCCGGGCCCGGCGGCCGTGGATCGCGCGCAGGCCGCCGACCCCGGGGGTGTCGAACACGGTGATGTCGGGGAGCCAGCGGGAGGCGGTCGCGATCCGCACGCCGACCGGCGGGGCGTCGTCACCCTCGGCGGTCGGGTCGAGGACCGGAGCCCCGGGATGCCCACCGGCGACGGGGTCGGGCTCGAGGGCGAGCTCGGCGAGCGCGTCGGCGATCGGGGCGTCGCGGTGGGTGCCGTCGGCGAGCTCGACCCGCGCCGTACCCTCCGGCAGCTCCTCGCTCGGCGGCACCACGGCGATGACGCCGGTGGTGACCACCTCGGCGGCGGTGGGGGAGACCTCCGTGCCGGTGAGGGCGTTGACGAGCGTGCTCTTGCCGCGCTTCACCTCGCCGACGACGACCACGGAGGGCGGGGGAGGTACGGCGCTGACCGGCGTCATCGCGAGCGCGACGTCGTCGGTCATGCCGAGCTTGGAGAGCAGGCCGACGGCGCCGCCGAGCGCCTTCTTCTGCGCCGGCTGCATGCGGACCCGGATGGGGTACTCGCGCGGCTCGGCCCGCGTCGCGGGAGTGGTGGTCACGTGTGCTCAGATGCGGAAGGGGCCGCGGATGTTCCCGGACCGGGGAGAAATTTCCGGTCCGGGATCCGCGGCCCCCTCCGTCGTGCTGGTGGGGTGGGTCGCCTCAGGCGTCCCCGCCCTCCTGCTTGACGTTCTTCATGGCCGTCACGTCGTCGATGCGGTAGGCGTCGAACGCCTTCTGCACCAGCGACGGGTCGATCTCGCCCGCCGCGGCGAGCGACTGCAGCGCCGCCACCACGACCGACTGGGCGTCGATGTGGAAGAAGCGACGCGCCGACGGACGGGTGTCGGCGAAGCCGAAGCCGTCCGCGCCGAGGACGCGGTAGTCCTCGGGCACCCACCGGGCGATCTGCAGCGGCACCGCGGCCATGTAGTCGGACACCGCGAGCACGGGACCGGTGGAGCCGGCGAGCTTGTCCGCGACGTACGCCGTGCGCGGGGTCTCGCTCGGGTTCAGCAGGTTCCACTCCTCGGCGGCGACGCCGTCGCGGGCCAGCTCGTTCCACGACGTGACCGACCAGGTGTCGGCCGCGACGCCCCACTCCTCGGCGAGCAGGCGCTGCGCCTCGGCGATCCACGGGAAGCCGACGCCCGAGGCGAGCAGGCGCACCCGCGGGCCCTCGGCCTGCGACACGGACACCTGGTGGATGCCCTTGAGGATGCCTTCGACGTCCACGTCCTCCGGCTCGGCCGGCTGGTCGACGGGCTCGTTGTAGACCGTGAGGTAGAAGATGACGTCCTCGCCGGTCGGGTGCTGCTCGCTCGCGCCGTACATCCGCTCGAGACCCGAGCGCATGACGTGCCCGACCTCGTAGGCGAACGCCGGGTCGTAGTGCACGACCGCGGGGTTCGTCGAGGCCAGCAGCGGCGAGTGGCCGTCCGCGTGCTGCAGGCCCTCGCCCGTCAGCGTGGTGCGGCCGGCGGTGGCGCCGACGAGGAAGCCGCGCGAGAGCTGGTCGGCCATCGCCCAGATCGAGTCGCCCGTGCGCTGGAACCCGAACATCGAGTAGAAGATGTAGAACGGGATCATCTGCTCGCCGTGGGTGGTGTACGCCGAGCCCGCGGCCGTCGCCGACGCCATCGCGCCGGCCTCGGAGATGCCCTCGTGGAGCAGCTGCCCCGACGTGGACTCCTTGTAGGCCAGCAGCATGTTGCGGTCGACCGACTCGTAGGTCTGGCCCATCGGGTTGTAGACCTTGGCGCTCGGGAACATCGAGTCCATGCCGAACGTCCGGTACTCGTCCGGCGCGATCGGGACGATCCGCTGGCCGATCTCCGGGTCGCGCATCCAGTCGCGCAGCAGGCGGACGGCGGCCATGGTGGTCGCGACCTTGTTCTTGCCGGCGCCCTTCTTCAGGTCCGCGTAGACCTTGTCGCCCGGGAGCTTGAGCATGGTCGAGCGGTTGACGCGCTTCGGCAGCGAGCCGCCGAGCTGGTTGCGCCGCTCCATCATGTACTCGATCTCGGGGGACTTCTCGCCCGGGTGGAAGAACGGCGCGGCGCCGGTCTCCTCGTAGGCCAGGTCGAGGTCGCGGTCCGAGATCGGCAGGTAGAGCCGGTCGCGGAAGCGCTTGACGTCGTCCTTGGTCAGCTTCTTCATCTGGTGCGTGGCGTTCTTGCCCTCGAGGGCGTCGATCGTCCAGCCCTTGATGGTCTGCGCCAGGATCACGGTCGGCTGGCCCGCGTGCTTGGTCGCCGCGTCGAACGCCGCGTAGACCTTGCGGTAGTCGTGACCGCCGCGCGGGAGCTTGCGGATCTGCTCGTCCGACATGTGCTCGACCATCGCGCGCAGGCGCGGGTCGCCACCGAAGAAGCTCTCGCGGATGTAGTCGCCGGTCTCGACCGAGTAGGTCTGGAACGCGCCGTCGGGGGTGCTGTTCATCTTGTTGACGAGCACGCCGTCGACGTCGCGGGCGAGGAGCTGGTCCCACTCACGGCCCCAGACGACCTTGATGACGTTCCAGCCCGCGCCCCGGAAGTTGGACTCGAGCTCCTGGATGATCTTGCCGTTGCCCGTGACGGGGCCGTCGAGCTGCTGCAGGTTGCAGTTGATCACCCAGGTGAGGTTGTCGAGCTCCTCGCGGGCGGCCACGCGGATCGCGCCGAGCGACTCGGGCTCGGCCATCTCGCCGTCGCCGAGGAAGGCCCACACACGCTGCTGGCTGGTGTCCTTGACCCCACGGTTCTGCAGGTAGCGGTTGAACCGCGCCTGGTAGATCGAGCCGATGGCCGTGAGCCCCATCGAGACGGTGGGGAACTCCCAGAAGCCGGGCATGAGGCGGGGGTGCGGGTACGACGAGAGCCCCTGCCCGACGCCGTGCTGCACCTCCTGGCGGAAGCGGTAGAGCTGCTCCTCGGTGAGCCGTCCCTCGAGGAAGGCACGGGAGTAGACGCCGGGGGAGGCGTGGCCCTGGATGTAGACCTGGTCGCCGCCGCCCGGCGCGTCCTTGCCCTGGAAGAAGTGGTTGAAGCCGACCTCGTAGAGGCTGGCGGACGACTGGTAGGTGGCGATGTGGCCGCCCACCTCGAGGCCCTTGCGGTTCGCGCTCGAGACCATCATCGCGGCGTTCCACCGGATGTAGGCCCGGATGCGCCGCTCGATCTCCTCGTCGCCGGGGAACCAGGGTTCCCGCTCGGGCGGGATCGTGTTGATGTAGTCCGTCGAGCGCAGGGCCGGCACGCCGACCTGCTTCTCTCGGGCCCGCTCGAGCAGCCGCAGCATCAGGTAGCGAGCACGCTCGCGACCGCGGTCGTCGATGAGGGAGTCGAAGGAGTCGAGCCACTCGTTCGTCTCGTCCGGATCGATGTCGGGCAACTGGGTCGGCAGGCCCTCGTGGATCACGGACGGGGAAGTGGAACGCGACTGGCTGGATCGGGGTGTCGGGTCAGCGGTCACGCCCGCCATCGTCGCACGTGTCGTTGGTACAAGAAATCTACCTACGGGTACGTCGCGGACCGCCCCCGACGACGCCTCGGCGGAGCGACGGCACGGACCTTGAGGACGAATGGGTTGCGCGTCATGCCGAAACCGGCTGGACTACGGGGCACGTCGCGTGCAAGGGCACGCGTGCGGACGAACACGAAGTCGAGACAGACGAGGGAGTGGAGGGTTCAGTGAGTGCGACGTCGGGTGGAGGTTCCACCCAGACTGCCGGTGCCGCGAGCAGCGCGGCGAGCCGGTTGGGCCTGACGGCCGGAACGGTCGTCCAGGAGCTCGGGTGGGACGAGGACACCGACGACGAGCTGCGCCAGGCGATCGAGGACGCGATCGACGGCGACATGGTCGACGGTGACGACGGCACGGTCGTCGACGCCGTCGTGCTGTGGTGGCGGGCGGACGACGGCGACCTGACCGACGGTCTCGTCGACGCGCTCGCCGACCTCGCCGGCGGCGGTGTCATCTGGCTCCTCACGCCCAAGGTCGGCCGCGACGGATCCGTCGAGCCCGCCGACATCGCCGAGGCCGCCACGACGGCCGGGCTCTCGCAGACCACGACGGCGGCCGTGAGCCGCGACTGGGGCGCCGTGCGCCTGGAGGCCCCCAAGCACCCCTGACCTGCGCCGCACGGGCCCTCGAGGACCTCCGCGTGTTCTGTAACTCAGCGTGACACTTCCTGTTCACATCGGCGCGACCGCTCGCTACTGTGGCCGCACCTGACGGGAAGGGGTGGGTGTGAACGCGCTGCGCACGAAGCTGTCCGACGCCGGCACGAGCCTCCGGGTCCTCACCGGCGCCGGGATCGTCCGGCCGTACTCGCCGAAGGTCCTGGCCGGCCTGCTGGGCACGCTGCGGACCTGGGGCACGAGTCCGGCCGGGGGCTTCCGGACGGCTGCCCTGCGTTGGCCCGACGCGGTCGGGATCGTCGACGAGCGCGGCTCCCTGACGTGGGGCGAGCTGCACTGCCGCACCAACGCGCTCGCCGCGGCGCTGCGTGACGAGGGCGTGCGCGCCGGTGACGGCGTCGCCGTCATGTGCCGCAACCACCGGGGCTTCGTCGAGGCCTCGGTGGCGGCCAGCAAGCTGGGCGCGGACGTGCTCTACCTCAACACCGCGTTCGCCGGCCCGCAGCTGGTGGACGTCCTCGAGCGCGAGGCGCCGCGGGTCGTCGTGCACGACGAGGAGTTCACGAAGCTCCTCGCCGCGGCGGACGTCGAGCGGCGCGTCCTCGCGTGGGTCGACGGCGACGGCGGGCGGGACGTCCCCACCCTCGACGAGCTCATCGCCCGCGGGAACGAGGCCGATCTCCGCCCCCCGCCCCGCGAAGGGCGCACGATCATCCTCACGTCGGGCACCACGGGCACACCGAAGGGCGCCCCGCGGCCGCAGGGTGGCGTGCCCGCCGCCGTCTCGCTGCTCTCCCGGATGCCGCTGCGCTCCGGGTGGCGCTGCTTCGTCGCCGCCCCCCTGTTCCACACCTGGGGGTTCGCGCACTACCAGCTCGCGATGCTGCTCGGCACCACGCTCGTGCTGCGCCGTCGCTTCGACCCGCGCGAGGCGCTCGACGTGCTCGAGCAGGAGGCCTGCGACTCGTTCGTCGTCATCCCCGTCATGCTCCAACGGATCCTCGGCCTGCCCGCGGCGGAGCTGGACGCCCGGCGGTTGCCGCGCCTCGCGGTCGTCGCCTCGTCGGGCTCGGCGCTGCCCGGCGACCTCGCGCTCACGTGGATGGACCGCTTCGGCGACAACCTCTACAGCACCTACGGCTCCACGGAGGTGGCCTGGGCGAGCATCGCCGACCCGGCGGACCTGCGGGAGGCGCCCACCTCGGCGGGTCGCCTGCCGCACGCCACGGTCGTGAAGATCCTCGACGAGGACGGTCGCCCGGTGCGCGACGGCGAGCCCGGACGGATCTTCGTCGGCAACGACCTGCAGATCGAGGGCTACACGGGCGGCGGCGCCAAGGAGGTCGTCGACGGACTGATGTCCTCGGGCGACGTCGGGCGCTTCGGCCCCGACGGACGGCTCTACGTCGAGGGGCGCGACGACGAGATGATCGTCTCGGGCGGCGAGAACGTCTTCCCCAAGGAGGTCGAGGACTGCCTCGCGCGCCACGCCGACGTCGTCGAGGTGGCCGCGATCGGGGTCGACGACCCCGACTTCGGCACGCGACTCCGCGCGTTCGTCGTGCTGCGTGAGGGCGGGGAGGCCGACGCTGCGGCGCTCCAGGCCTGGGTGAAGGACAACCTGGCCCGCTACAAGGTGCCGCGCGAGATCGTGCTGCTCGACGAGCTGCCCCGCAACGCGACCGGCAAGGTGCTCAAGCGCGAGCTGGACGCCGGCTGATCGGTCGTCCGGGTCCGGCCGGGTCCGCTGATCCGAGGATCGGTGGTGGGCGGTGCGAGGATGGGCGCATGTTCCCGATGAGTGACGACGCTCGCGCAGCGACGCCGTGCGGCGGTGCGGCCGGCCCGTGCGACGACGCCGCGGCGCTGCAGGTCGGCGCGGTCGCGCCCGACTTCGCGCTGCGCGACCAGTTCGGCCAGACCGTGCGGCTGTCGGACTTCCGTGACCGCAAGGCCGTGGCCGTGCTGTTCATCCCGTTCGCCTTCTCCGGCGTCTGCACGGGCGAGCTCGGCGCGGTCCAGGCCCGGCTCGCCTCCTTCCTCACGTTCGACACCGAGGTCGTCGTCGTGTCGTGCGACCCGACGTACGCGCTGCGGGCGTTCGCCGAGCGGGACGGCCTCGACATGACCCTGCTCTCCGACTTCTGGCCCCACGGGGCTGTCGCGTCGGCGTACGGCGTGTTCGACCCCTCGCGGGGCGCCCCGCGGCGCTCGTCGTTCGTCGTGGACCCACGCGGCGTCGTGTCCTGGGCGGTCCACAACGACCTCCGCCAGGGTCGCGACCTCGACGCGCACCTCGCCGCGCTGCAGCAGGCGGTCGGCGAGCCGGTCTGACCGGTCTGGACCACCCCGCCGGTTTGTGTCGCATCCTGAGACGACCGGGGGAGGGCGCGTGAGTTCGACGCTTGACCGTTGCATGATCTTCATGTCGCGCCGCTGGAGACCCGAGACTCCGGCGGCGCGACTTTCTCATTTCCCCGCCGTTCCGCCGGCCCGTGCGCGCCGAGGACGGATCCCACGTCGCGGTCCCGTAGGCTGACCGCCGCTTCGGGCGAATAGCTCAGCTGGTCAGAGCGTCCGGTTTACACCCGGAAGGTCGGGGGTTCGAGCCCCTCTTCGCCCACCCCGAGCTCCGCCGAGCGGTTCGTGAGAGCCCTCTCATCGGCGGCTCACGCGCGGCTCACGGCGCCTCGGCAGTCTCCTCCTCATCGACAGACGGCCCGCACCCGAGAGCGGGCCACGACGAAGGAGCCCCCGATGCTGATGAAGGTGATCCTCCCCGGGTTCGTCGCCCTGATGGGCGTGGTGGGAGCGGCGATGCTCGCCCTGCCGTCCGTGGGCGGTCCGGAGACGACGCGCACCGACGTGATCGGCTCCACCTCGGCGACGACCGACGACCGCGACGACGACGCGACGGCCACGCCGAGCGCGACGCCGAGCAGCACCGCGACGCCCACGCCCACCCCGACCCCGACGCCGACCCCGACCCCGGCGCCGGCGGCGCCGAGCGGCCGTGACGACGACGATGACGACGACGACAGCCACGAAGAGCAGGAAGTCATCGAATCCGTCGGCGCCGAAGATGCGATGGAAGAAGTTCCCGATCGCGTGCAGCGCAAGCCGCGCAAGCAGTACCGCATCCAGG
>DASWYU010000261.1:0-28847 GCA_036404795.1 Nocardioides sp.
CGGAGCGGCCGTCGGCACCGACGGCAGCGGCACGCAGGGCATGGCCGCCCGGATCGCGCAGCTCGGCGGCTCGTTCCGCGGCGGACGCCGGCCGGGCACCGGCGGGGAGCCGGACCGGTGGGTCGTGGAGGTGCGGGTGCCGGGGGCGGGGTGCCCCGTGGCGCCCGTCGTCGGAGCGGTGTCGGAGCGGCTCGCGGGTCGCGCGAACGGGAGGGTGGGGGCATGACGGAGCCGGTGGACGGGGCCGACGAGACGCTGGTGCGGGTGCTGCTCGTCGACGACCAGGAGCTGGTGCGCTCGGGGCTGCGGCGGATCCTGCGCCGGCGGGCCGGTTTCGAGGTGGTCGCGGAGTGCGCCGACGGTGGCGAGGTCGCGGCGGCGGTGGCCGCGCACGCTCCCGACGTGGTCGTCATGGACCTGCGGATGCGCGACGTCGACGGGATCGAGGCGACGCGGCGACTGGTCGCGGCCGGGGACGCGCCTCCGGTGCTCGTGCTCACCACGTTCGACGACGACGAGCTGCTCTCCGGGGCGCTCCGCGCCGGTGCCGCCGGGTTCCTGCTCAAGGACTCCCCGGCCGACGACCTCGTCCGCGCCGTGCACGCGGTGGCGGCCGGCTCGTCGTGGCTGGACCCGACGGTGACCGGCCGGGTGCTCGCGACCTACCGGGCCGCCACGCCCAGCGCCCCGCCCGCCGGCCTGGACGCGCTCACCCAGCGCGAGACCGAGGTGCTCCGCGCCATCGGCCGCGGGTTGTCGAACGGCGAGATCGCCGCCGAGCTCGTCATCTCGGAGCTGACGGTGAAGAGCCACGTCGGCCGCATCTTCACGAAGCTGGACCTCCGCGACCGCGCCGCCGCCGTCGTCCACGCCTTCGACGCCGGGCTCGTGCGCCCCGGGGGTTAGCGCGCCGAGCTGGGGCTTGCGTCGCGTGGGGCGCGCCGAGTTGCGTGGACGACGTTCTACTTCGCGCCGTACATCGTCGTCTGGGGCCTCATCTACGGCGCGACCGCCATGTCGTCGTCGGCCCTCCCGATCGTCACCCTCTTCCCCGACCTGTCGCTGCGCGTGGTTGCGATCGTCAGCGGCCTCATCGGGCTGGCGCTGGTGTGGTTCGGCAGCTACGAGACCTTCGAGAAGGTCATCACCGTCTTCGTCGGGATCATGTTCGTCACCGTCGTCGGCGCCGCGATCCTCACGCTCCCGAACCTCGGCGAGGTCGTGCTCGGGATGCGGCCGATCATCCCGGACGGCTCGATCGTCTACGTCCTGGGCCTCGCCGGCGGCGTCGGCGGCACGATCACGCTCGCGGCCTACGGCTACTGGCTCCGCGAGAAGGGCTGGTCGACCCCGCGGTTCATGCGCGTCATGCGACTCGACAACAACGTCGCCTACCTCATGACCGGCATCTTCGTCGTCGCGATGCTCATCGTCGGCGCCGAGCTGCTCTACTCCGCGGGCATCGCGATCGAGACGGGCGAGCGCGGTCTGCTGGACCTCGCGGACGTGCTCTCGGACCGGTACGGCGAGGCCTTCGGCTGGATCTTCCTCGTCGGGTTCTGGGCGTCGTCGTTCTCGTCGCTCATCGGCGTGTGGAGCGGCGTCAGCCTCATGTTCGCCGACTTCGTCGGGACGCTGCGCAACCTCGAGCCCGGCCACCCCGACACGCGCACCGGCGGTCGTTACTTCAAGCTCTACATGCTCTGGCTGACCTTCCCGCCGATGCTCCTGCTGCTGCTCGACCAGCCGGTCGGCCTGATCCTGGCCTACGGCGTGCTCGGCGCGTTCTTCATGCCGTTCCTCGCCGTGACGCTGCTGGTGCTGCTCAACCGGTCGGGCGGCGGTCGCGTCGCCCCTGGCGGCGTCGAGGGTGCGGTCGTGCCGCAGCGGTGGCGCAACCGCTGGTTCTCCAACCTGTCGATGGGCCTCTGCGCGTTCCTGTTCGCCGCGCTGGCCGCGAACGAGCTGAAGAAGGTGCTCGAGCCCTACCTCTGAGCGGCGCCGTGCAGACCCCGCGCCCCGCCGGGGTGAGGGCCGGCGGGGCGCGGGGTGGTCGGTGGCGCGATCAGCCCAGCTGCCGCGCGAGCTCGGCGAGCGCGCCCTCGTAGATCCCCGTGATGCCGGCGCGGAGCTCGGCCTCCTCCGCCGCGCTGCCGGCCGCGAACGCGGCGTCCCACGTGACGAGCGAGCCGTCGCCGTCGGCGAGGACGGTGATCGTGGAGCTGTACCGCTCGAGCGCCAGCGGCCCGTCGAGGTAGCTGTAGGTGTAGGTGCGCCCCGCGTCGTCCTTCGACTCGATGCGCTCGCGGGCGTCGCCCCCGCCGCCGGCGAACGTCGCGTGCCGCACGTCGCCCTCGAGACGGCTGGACTCGATCGCGGGGATCCAGGCGGCCACGTCCGCGACGTCGCCGACCACCTCCCACACGCGGTCGGGGGTGGCGGCGATGCGTGCCTCCACGTGGATGGTCTCGGCCATGCCTGCCTCCTTGCAGGTCGGTGCCGGGTGGACGGGAAGAGCGGGTCAGGGGGCGTACAGCACGACGGGCAGGCCCGCCGGCGAGGTCAGCCACACGCGGGTCTCGTGCCCGCCGCGCGTGGCGTCGCCAGCGCTCCACCCGCGGTCCGCGAGCGCCGTGGCGGCCGCGCCCGTGTCGGGCACCTTCACCATGAGCGCCCACGGCGGCACGTCGGTCTCGTCGCCGAGGTTCAGGCGGGGGGCGACCGCGTCGTACGACGCCCAGCTCGCCCCGTCGCTCACCGGCGGGTCCCCGAGGAGGAGGGCGAGGTCGTCGCGCGCCTGCTGCCACGCGGCGGCGTTGACGAGCACCGACGCGCCCAGCACCTCGAGCCCCATCAGCACACCTCGCGCAGCTGGTGGAACGCGGAGGTGTAGAAGACGAGCGGCCGGTCCGTCGTCTCCTCGGCGCCGAGCTCGGCGACCCGGCCGACGACGAGGTGGTGGTCGCCGAACGTGTCGATCGTGTCGATCTCGCAGTCCACGAAGCCGTGGCTGCCGCTGAGCACGGGCGCGCCGGTGGTGGCGCTCCACCAGTCGACCCCGGCGAACTTGTCGCCGCCGCTGCGCGCGAAGCGCATCCCGAGCTCGTCCTGCCCGGCGCCCAGGATGTTCGCGCAGAACCGCCCCGACGCCGCGATCGCGGGGAACGTCGTCGACGTGCGCGCCACGAAGAACGCCACGAGCGGCGGGTCGAGCGACACCGACGAGAACGACCCGACGGTGAGGCCCACCGGCGCCCCGTCGGCGTCGAGCGAGGTGACGACGGCGACGCCGGTGCAGAACCGGCCGAGGACCTGGCGGTACGTCGCGGTGTCGATCCCCGTCACTGCGACGCCCCGTTGAGCTCGGCCTCGTAGCGGCTCGTCATGTGGGCGACGGCCTTGCGGTGCTCGTCGGCCTGGCCCTCGCGGACGGCCTCGGCGCGCGCGGCGGCGTCGATCATCCGCTGTGCCTTCTCGTTCTGGAAGTAGGGGATGACGTCCTGCGCGAACAGCTCGAACGAGCGCAGCGTCGCCTGCGGGTTGGCCCAGTCGTGGCCCTGCACGAGCAGCGTGCCGAAGCCGCCGGACTGGTCGATGAGGCGCTGCACCTGGCCGCGGGCCTCCTCGGCCGTGCCGATGACCCCGATGCCGGAGGTGTTGATGAAGTCGATCATCTCCCGCTTGTCGGTGCCACGGACGTCCATCTGCGGGAACGCGGCGACGTGCTGCAGGTAGTTGAACCAGTGCTCGATGCCGAACTCGACGTCGCGGTAGGCCTGCTCCTTCGTCTCCGCGATGTGGAACGGACCGACGAGGCGCCACTTCTTGCGGTCGACCTCGCCGGCGCGGCCGGCCTGCTCGGCGAACTGCTCGAGCATGCCCCAGTGGTGCTGGAGCGCGGAGAAGCCGTCCGGCGTGAGGGTGGCCGCGATGGAGAGCAGCCCGAGGCCGTGGTGGCCGGCGAGCCGCGCGCCCGTCGGGGACGCGATGGCGGCGACGACGATGTCGAAGAGGGGGTCGGAGTACGGCGCGAGCTGGAGCCGCGCGTCGATCAGCTCGTGCGTGCGGGTCTTCGCGCTCACCGTCTCGCCGCGGAGCAGCCGCATGATGATGTCGGTGTTCTCGGCCAGCAGCTCGCGCGTGTCGACCTGGCTGAGCCCGAGCATCGAGGCGTCGGTCGGGAGCGACCCGGGTCCGAGACCGAACAGCACCCGGCCGTGCGTCAGGTGGTCGAGCATGACGATGCGCTCGGCCGCCCAGAGCGGGTTGTGGTAGGAGACCGACGTGACGCCCGTGCCCAGCTTGATGCGCTTCGTGCGCTCGCCGGCGGCGGCGATCATGAGCTCGGGCGAGGGGATCGTCTCGGCGCCCGCCGAGTGGTGCTCGCCGAACCAGGCCTCGTCGTAGCCCAGCTCCTCGAGGCGCTGCACGAGCTCGAGGTCCCGCTGGAACAGCAGGGTCGGGTTCTGGCCGGGCACGTGGATGGGGGCGAGGAAGACGCCGAAGTCGAGCTTGCTCATCAGATGACCTCCCGGTCGATGGATGTGTCCTGCGCCACACGCTAGGAGCGGACCGGGGGTCGGCAGCAGTGCACCAAAGTGGTCATTCGGGGGACGAGCGGGGTCATCCGTCGGGGCCGCGCAGGGCCCGCGCGAGGTGCACCATCAGCGCCACCTCGGTGCGGTTGCGGCACTCGGTGACCGCCATGATCCGGCTGACGTACTTCTTCACGCTGTCCTCGTGCAGCACGAGCTGCTCGGCGATCGCGCCGTTGGACAGTCCCTCGGCGACGAGCTCCGCGACGGCGAGCTGGCGGGGCGTGAGGCGCTCGAGGCGCCCGTCGGACGTGCGGTCGGGCTCGAGCGTGCCGGCGAGCCGGTTGAGGTGCGGCGCCATGAGCCGGAGCGACGCGACCTGGCTCGCGCTGAGCCGCCCGGCGTCGCGGTCGAACAGGCCGAGGAGGGCGCGCCGGCCACCGGGCAGGTCGAGCAGCAGGGCGGCGGCGGTGAGGATGCCGTGGCGCTGCAGGTACGCCGTGGCGTACTCCTGCTGCTCCGGCCCCAGGGTGCGGCACTCGTCGAGGATCGCGAGGCGGGACGCGTCGAAGGCCCGCATCGCCTCGGGCGAGGCGAAGACGTCGTAGGGGTGCCAGTACTCCTGGTACTCCGGCAGCATTCCTCGCGTCACCCCGACCACGAGCGGGTCGGGGTCGGCGCAGGCCGTGTGCAGCGTCTGCCCGACGAAGAACGTCGTGCTGCGCACGTCGTAGTGCCGGGCCAGCGCCTCGATCGCCCGCTCCCGGAACGCGGCGACGTCGGCCGCGCCCTCGCAGTCCTCCAGCACGGCGAACGCGGCCCGCAGGTCGCGCGCGTCGATCGTCTCCGACCCTCCGCTGCGCTCCACGCCGGCTCCTCTCAGGACCGCCGGGCGGGGGTGAAGGACTCGCGCAGCTCGCGCTTGAGGATCTTCCCGCTGGGGTTCTTCGGCAGCGAGGAGACCACGTGCACCGCGCGCGGGGTCTTGAACCCGGCGAGCACGGCGCGGCAGTGCGCCCGCAGGGCGTCGGGGGTGACCTCCGCGTCGGGTCGCAGCACGACGGCTGCGGTGACGGCCTCGATCCAGTGGTCGTCCGGTACGCCGAACACCGCCGCCTCCGCGACCTCGGGGTGGCGGTAGAGCACCTCCTCGACCTCCCGGCTGGCCACGTTCTCGCCGCCGCTCTTGATCATGTCCTTGACCCGGTCGACGACGTAGAGCCGCCCGTCGGGGTCGAGGTAGCCGAGGTCGCCCGAGTGGAACCAGCCCCCGCGGAACGCCTCGGCGGTCTTCGCGGGCTGGTTGAGGTAGCCCAGGGTCAGGTGCGGGCTGCGGTGGACGATCTCGCCGACGGCGCCCGTGGGGAGCGGCGTGCCGTCCGGGTCGACGATCCGGGTCTCGACGTTGAGCGCGGGGTAGCCGGCCGAGCCGCCGTGGGTGCGCTGCTCCTCGGGCGGCAGCGCGGTGGCGAGCGACGCCATCTCGGTCTGCCCGTAGAAGTTCCACAGCCGCAGGTCGGGGAACCGCTCGCCGAGGGTGTCGAGCATCTCGAGCGGCATCGCGGAGGCGCCGTAGTAGCCCTTCCGCAGCGAGCCGAGGTCGGCCGTCGCGAACGCGGGTGACGCCAGCAGGCCGATCCACACGGTCGGCGGGCAGAACAGGTTCGTGGCCCGGTGCCGCTCGACCGCCGCGAGGATCGCCTCGGGCTCGGGGCGCCGCAGCACGATGCTCGTCGCCCCGAGGTAGAGGTCGGTCATGAGGAAGTTGTCGAGCTGGGCGCAGTGGTAGAGCGGCAGCGCGTGCACCTCGACGTCGCTCGCCTCCATGCCGCCGGTGGCGACGCAGCTGACGTACTGCCACATCAGCGACCGGCTGCTCAGCACCACGCCCTTGGGCCGCGACTCCGTGCCGGAGGTGTACATGATCCGCACCGGCTCGTCGTCCTCGAGCTCGACGTCGGGCGGCGCCACCTCCGGGTGGCTCGTCCACGTGTCGACGTCGACCCAGCCGTCCGGGAGGGCGGTCCCCGACGTGTCGGGGTCGAGCCGCAGCACCGCCCGGGTGCGCACGGTGCCGGCGCCGTCCAGGGCCTGCTGTGCGACGGGCAGCAGCGCGTCCTCCGCCACGAGGGCGACGGCGTCCGCGTCGTCGAGGATGTAGCGCACCTCCGCCGGCCCCAGCATGAAGTTGAGCGGCACGGCCACGGCGCCGATGCGGGCCGCGGCGAGCACGAGCACGGGGTACTGCCAGCAGTTGTGCGCCAGCAGAGCGACCCTCTCCCCGCGGCGCAGCCCGGCCGCGTCGAGCGCCGTGGCGGTGCGGTCGACGATCTCCGCGAGCTCGGCGAAGGTCCAGGACACGTCGCCGTCGACGAGCGCCGTACGTCGCGGGAACCGCGCCGCCGACCGGTGCACCAGGTGCGCCACGCCCTGGCGGCGGGCCGTCGTCTCGGGTGCGGTGGCGGTCATCGCGCGGCGTACCTGTCCTTGAGCACCCGGCGGAGGAGCTTGCCGGTGGGGGTGCGGGGCAGCTCGTCGGCGAACTCGAGGACCCGGGGGCACTTCACCGCCGTGAGTCGCTCGCGGACGTGCTCGAGCAGCGCGTCGGCCCGCTCGGGGGTCCCGTCGATGCCCGGCCGCAGCTGGACGACGGCGCGCACCTCCGCGCCGTACTCCGGGTGCGGGATCCCGAACACGGCCGCGTCGGCGACGTCGGGGTGGGCCACGAGGAGGTTCTCCGCCTCCTGCGGGTAGACGTTGACGCCGCCGACCAGCACGAGGTCCTCGCGACGGTCGCTCAGGTAGAGGTAGCCGTCCGCGTCGACGTAGCCGAGGTCCCCGACGGTGCGCCAGCCGCGCTCGTTGCGGGTGGCCTCCGTCTTCTCCGGTGCGTTGAGGTAGCTGAAGTCGAGCCCGCCCTCCGACCAGATCGTCCCGTGCTCGCCCGCGGGCAGCTCGTTGCCGTCGGCGTCGAGCACGTGGGGCGTGCCGAGGACCGGGCGGCCGACCGAGCCGGGCCGCTCGAGGGCCTCGGCCGACCGGATGACGGTGAGGAGGACGGCCTCGGTGCACGAGTAGTACTCGTCGACGATCGGACCGACCCAGTCGATCATCGCCCGCTTGACCTCGGGCGGGCACGGCGCGGCGGCGTGGATGACGGCCCGCAGCGACGACAGGTCGGCCGCGGCCCGCACCTCGTCGGGGAGCTGGAGCAGGCGCACGAACATCGTCGGCACCATCTGGGTGTGCGTCACCCGGCGCTCCTCGACGAGCCGGAGCGAGGTGGCCGCGTCGAACTTCGGGAGCACGACGACCGTGCCGCCGAAGCGCTGCACCGTCATCGACGTCCGGAGGGGCGCGGCGTGGTAGAGCGGCGCGGGGGAGAGGTAGACCGTGTCGGCGTCGAAGCCCCAGGTCGCCTGGAGGAACGGCGCGGTGCCGGGCGCGGTGCCGAGCGGGGCGTCCGGCAGGTTCGCCGCGACGCCCTTGGGGCGACCCGTCGTGCCCGAGGAGTAGAGCAGGTCGACGCCCTCGCGCTCGGGGCCGGTCGGCGTCGCGGGCTGCGCGGGGAGCAGGGCGCGGAGGTCCTCGAAGCCGTCGGCCGAGCCGTCGCCCTCGCCCTCGGCCGGTCCGTCCACGAGGAAGGTCGCGATCGGCGCGCCGACCTCGGCGAGCGCCTTCGCGGCGACGGGCGCGTGGCTGCGGGCGGTGAACAGGGCGCGGGCGCCGGAGTCGGCCAGGATGTAGGCGATCTCGGAGGCCGTGAGGTGCTCGGCGATCGCCGTGTAGCGCAGGCCGGAGCGCTGCGCCGCCCAGGCGACCTCGAGGAGACCGACCACGTTGGGCAGGAGGATCGCGACGACGTCCCCGTCGGCGATCCCGCGCTCCCGCAGGAGGTTCGCGATGCGGATCGAGTCGTCGACGAGCTCGGCGTAGGTGACCTGCGTGTCGCCCAGCTCGTAGGCCACCTTGTCCGGTGTGCGCTCGGCATGTGCGTCGGGGAAGTCCACTCCAACTCCTTCTAAACGAACGCTCGCTCAGTTTCGGAGTCGAATGTAAGCCGGGCCACACGGCCCGTCAAGGGTGGGGGTCAGCGCACCATCGCGAGGGCGAGGTCGGAGTACGTCGCAGCCATCGCGTCCGGCGTCGTCGGGCCGTCGGGCCGGTACCATCCCACGACGGAGCGTCCCATGTTGATGATGGCGCGAGCAGCCTCGCGCGGGTGGGGCGTCGTGAACGCGCCCGCCGCGACCCCGCGGTCGACGACGGCGCGGAACAGGGTCTCCTGCTGGTCGCGGAGCGCGACGACCGCTGTCAGCCCCTCCTCGTCGAGGCTCCGGATCTCCGAGGCGCCGACGAGGGCCTCCCGCTGGCGACGGATGTGGAACAGCACCCACGTGCGCACCAGGGCCGCGAGCTGCTCCTCGGAGTCGCTGCCGGCCGACAGGACGGCCGACCGGGTCTCCTCGATGACCTCGCTGAGGATGTCGACCATGATCGCCTGGAGGATCTGCTGCTTCGACTTGAAGTGGTAGTAGATCGACGCGACCGTCACGTCCGCGGCGGCGGCGATGTCGCGGGTCGAGGCGCCGTGGTAGCCGACCGTGCCGAACAGGTCGACCGCTGCCGTGATGATCACCGCGCGCCCGCCGCGTCGTCCCGACGTCGCCATCCGTGCTCCTGCCTCGAGGGCGGCCCACGTGGCCGACCGTGGTCGCCGATCTTGCCCGATCGGGCGCGTGGTCGGACAGGGTAGGTCCGACGCGGACGGCTATCAATAGCGATCGTTCGGTAGTTGTGTCGGTGGTCTAGCCCGTCGTGTCGGATCTCCGGCGATTTATTTATAGCGAACGTTCGGTATTGCAACGGCGGCGGACGACCCGTACGGTGACGCCGGTCACGCTCGACGGGAGCGGCAGACTCCAGGAGAAACCCATGAAGAAGTTCGCAGTCGCGGCGCTCGCCGTGGCGTCGGTCGTCAGCCTCGCCGCGTGCGGCAGCGACAGCTCGTCCGAGCGCGAGGACGGTGTCGTGCGCATCGGTCTCGTCGGCCCGGAGACGGGTGCGGCGCCGCAGTTCTACACCGACCTCGTCCGCCCGGTGGAGCTCGCCGTGGCGGACCTCGCCGACGAGTACGGCCTCGAGGTCGAGATCGTCACCGTCGACGACAAGGGCACGCCCGACGGCGCCTCGGCGGCCGTCCAGCAGCTGCTCAACACCGAGGACGTCGACGCGATCTTCGGCCCGCCGCAGTCGGGCAACGCGCTCCAGGTGGCCGAGGTCATCCAGCGCAGCGGACGTCCCTGGCTGAGCGCGGCCCTCGCCCCCGAGATCATGGACGAGTCGCTCGACCCCAACTGGCTGTTCCGCACGAACTACAACGCGAGCGACCTCTCCTCCGTCGTCGCGCAGCTGCTCTTCTCGGGCGACAACACGGTGGGCATCGTCCACTCGGCCGACGCCTACGGCCAGAGCGGCGCGGAGTCGATCGAGGCGGAGGCCGAGGAGCTCGGCGCCGAGATCGCCGCGGTCGAGGCCATCCAGCCGGGCACCACCGACTTCAGCGCGGGCATCTCGCGCCTCGCCGCCGCCGGCGTCGACACCGTGTTCCTCGCGATCACGGCCGGCGCCGACACGGCCACCGTGACCAAGGCGATCGCCCAGGAGGGCCTGGCGCCCGAGACCGTGGTCACCAACGCCACGATCCTGGCCGACTTCGCGGCCCTGGCCGACCCGGAGCAGTGGGAGAACCTCGTCTTCATCGACCCCCGCGACCTGACGGGCGAGACCGTGGCGGGCATCGCGGCGGACTACGAGGCGGAGTACGGCGAGGCGCCGATCATCCCGACCAACGTCTACAGCTGGATGGCGGCGGTCGACGCCTACCTCCAGGCCGTCGCCGAGGTGGGCGACGCCCGTGACTTCGACGCCGTGCGCGAGGCCATGGAGGGCCTGGAGCAGGTCTCCGTGCGTGACGACGTCTACGACGCGCCGTTCGGTGCGGGCGACCACGAGATCTACGAGCCCGAGGACCCGTCGCAGTGGATCGTCTTCGGTTTCGACGCCGAGGGCGGCCTCGAGGCCCGGGGCGACCTGGCCGCCTGCATCGCCGGCGGCTGCTGAGCGCCGTACGGGTCGAGAGGGAGGTCGCCGATGGACGCCGTGGTGTCCGGGATCGTGCTGGCGGGGCTGTACGCCCTCGTCGGTCAGGGGCTGGTGCTGACGTTCGTCACCACCCGCACGCTCAACTTCGCCTCGGGCGAGCTCCTCGCCGTCGGCGGCTTCCTCGCCCTGGGGGTGGGCAGCTGGTCCTGGCTGCCCACCCCGGGCAAGCTCGCCGTCGTCGTGCTCGTCGGCGGGGTGCTCGGCGCGGTCGTGCACCGCTGGCTGGTTCTGCCGTTCGCGCGGGGCGAGCACGACTCGCGCTGGCTGCTGAGCACGGTGGGCGTGTCCTACGTGCTGCTCAACCTCTTCACCAACGGTGAGGGGGCCAACCCGCAGCGCGTCGAGCTGACCCGCAACCCCGGCACCGTCGAGCTGCTCGGGGTGGGCGTCAACCGCCAGTCGCTGGTGATCGCCGTGATCGCGGTCGTCGTGACGCTGGCGCTCGTCGCCGCGTCGCGGTGGACCTCGGGCGGCGTCGTCATGCGCGCCGTCGCGGAGGACCCGCGCACGGTGGCGCTCATGGGCATCTCGCCGCGGCTGGTCGGCGCGGTGGCGTACGCCGGCGCGACCGCCCTCGCCGCGCTCGCCGGCGTGCTGTGGGCCTCCGAGGTGGGGGCGACCCCCGGGCTCGGCGTCCACGTGCTCGTCTCGGCGTTCGCGGTCGCCGTCATCGGCGGCCTCACCTCCTTCTGGGGTCCGCTGGTCGGCGCCGTCGTCTTCGGCGTCGTCGTGCAGGTCAGCGCCTACGAGCTGGGTGCGCTGTGGGGCCAGGTCGCCGGCCTGGTGCTCGTGATCGTGGTGCTGGTCCTCCGCCCGGAGGGCCTGGTCGGCCGACGTGTGGAGGCGAAGCTGTGAGCACGACCGTTCCCTCCTCCTCGCTCCTCGACCGGGTGCGCCGCGGCGAGGCCGGCCGCGACCTCGGCTACCTCGTCGTGCTGCTCGCGGCGGCCGCCTGGATCGCGCTGCCCGCCCTCAGCGGTGACGGCACGACGCTGGCCGGCACGCAGACCACCGCCGTCGTGGTCGCCGTCGCCGTTGCGGCCGCGGGCCTCAACCTGCTGTCCGGCCACGCCCGGTTGATCTCGCTGGGCCAGGGCGCGTTCTTCGCGATCGGCGCCTACGTCAGCGCCTACCTGGCCGTGGACTCGTCGCTGCACCCGGTGCTCGCGATCGTGGTGGCGATCGTGGTGACGGCGGCGTTCGGCGGACTGCTCGCCCTCTGCACCATGCGACTGCGCGGCCCGGCGTTCGCGATGGTCACGCTGGTCGTCGCCATCCTCACCGAGCGCGTGCTCGCCGAGTGGGCCCCGCTCGGCCGGCTCTCCGGCTACCCGAACACCCTCGACCACGGCAGCGGCCTCATGCCGCCGATCGAGGTCTTCGGCACCAGCCTCGAGCCGCCGCTGTTCGCCGGCACCGAGGCGACCGTCGTCGTCGCCATCCTCGTGGTCGCGGTCGTCGCCCTCGTCGGCTACCGCAACGTCGCCCGCTCGGCCTGGGGACGCTCGCTCCACGCGATCGGCACCAGCGAGCACCTCGCGGCCCACCTCGGCGTCAACGTGTTCGGGCGCAAGGTCGCGGTGATGGCGCTGGCGTCGGCGTACGGCGCGCTCGGTGGCGTGTTCTACGCGCAGGTGTTCGCCCACCTGCAGCCCGAGAGCTTCACCATGCTGCTGTCGATCACGATGATCCTCGCGGTCATCCTCGGCGGCGCGGGCACGGTCGCCGGGCCGCTGGTCGGCGCGGTCATCATCGTGCTGCTGCAGCGCACCGACGCGCTCACGCCGCTCGTGGACCTGCAGCGGCAGGTCAGCGACACCTGGTACCTCTCGACGCCCGGTCTCATCGGCGTCCTCCTCGTGCTGACGCTCGCCTTCCTGCCGCAGGGCATCGTCGGTGGCCTCGGCGAGCTGGTGCACCGGTTCGCGGGTCGGGGAGCCGGCCCCGCGGCGGTGGTGAGCACCCCGGCGACCACCCCGGCGTCCACCCCGGCGTCCACGCCGGCGACCACCTCGGAGGTCACGCAGGTGGACGCCGACGACGTGCTCCTCGCGGTGCGCGGGGTGTCGAAGAGCTTCGGCGGCATCCAGGCGGTGCGCTCGGCCGAGCTCGTCGTGCGGCGCGGCACCATCCACGCCGTCATCGGCCCGAACGGTGCCGGCAAGACGACGGTGGCGAACCTCGTCACGGGCGTCTACGGCATCGACGGCGGCGAGATCACGTTCGACGGCCGCCGCATCGACGGTCGCCGCACCCACGCGATCGTGCGCTCCGGCGTGGCGCGCACCTTCCAGACGCCGCTGCTGTTCACGCACGCCAGCGCGATGGAGAACGTGCTCGCCGGCTTCCCCGACACGGGTCGCCTGCCGCTCGTGCGGGCGTGGGTCAAGGACCCGGGGCAGTACCGCCGGACGCGCGAGCTCAACGCGCGCGCGGCGGAGCTGCTCGCGCTCGTCGGTCTGGGCGAGGACGGGCACGTGGAGGCGGGCAGCCTGCCCTACGGCAAGCAGCGGGCCCTCGAGATCGCCCGGGCGCTCGCCAGCGACCCGCGGCTGCTGATCCTCGACGAGCCCGCGGCCGGCCTCAACACGGCGGAGACCGCGGAGCTCGGGCGGTTGATGCTGACCCTGCGCGAGCAGGGCCTGGTGATGGTGGTCGTGGAGCACCACATGGACCTCGTCACCCAGGTCTCCGACGAGGTGACCTGCATGGAGAGCGGCGCCGTCCTGGCGCACGGCACGGCGGCCGAGGTGCTGGCCGAGCCGGCGGTCGTCGAGGCCTACCTCGGCGTGGAGATGGAGGAGACGGCATGAGCCTCGTCCTGGAGAAGGTGGCGTCCGGCTACGGCCGTCTGGCCGTGCTGCACGGCGTCGACCTCGAGGTGCCGCGGGGCGAGATCGTCTCCGTGGTCGGCGCCAACGGGGCCGGGAAGTCGACGCTGGCGCAGACGATCAGCGGCCTGCTGACGACGACGGCGGGTTCCATCACCCTCGACGGCACGCCCGTGCACCGGCTGCGGCCGGAGAAGCGGGCGAGGCTCGGTCTCGTGCACGTCCCCGAGGGGCGGCGGCTGTTCGGCGGCCTGACGGTCGCGGAGAACGTCGGCATGGGGCGGCACGCCGCGCGGGGACGCGGTGGCGACCCGGACGTCGTCGAGCACCTCCTCGACGCGTTCCCGCGGCTGCGGGAGCGGTGGGGCCAGCGGGCCGGGCTGCTCTCCGGCGGCGAGCAGCAGATGGTCGCCCTTGCGCGGGCCGCGGCGTCGCGGCCGCGCTACCTCCTGCTCGACGAGCCCTCGCTCGGCCTGAGCCCCCGGCTCAGCTCCGAGGTCTTCCGGCTCGTCGCGATGATCGCGGAGGAGACGGGGGCCGGCGTGGTGCTGGTCGAGCAACGGGTCGACGCGGCGCTGCGGCTCGCGACGACCGGCCACGTCATCGAGCACGGCCGGATCGTCGTGTCGGGCGACGCCGAGGAGCTGCGCACCTCGGAGATGGTCCGCAAGGCCTACCTCGGCGTCTGACGCCACCTCCGGGCTCCGCCCGGGTGCGCGGTCCCGGTTGACCTCCGGGACCGCGCACGCCATGCTATCTAAGCGAGCGTTCGGTAAGTTTCGGGACAAGGGAGCAGACGTGACGACAACCCCCAGCCTGGCCGGTGCGGCCGACGGCCTCGCCGAGCTCGACCTCGACGCCCTCGCGCGCTACCTCGACGCCCACGTCGACGGCGGCCTCGGCGGCCCGCTCGCGGCCCGGCTGGTCGCCGGTGGGCGGTCGAACCCGACGTACGAGCTCCTGGAGACCCCCGCCGCCGGCGACGGGCGCAGCTGGATCCTGCGGCGCCCGCCGTACGGCGAGGTCGTCGCCGCCGCCGCGCACGACATGGGCCGCGAGGCCCGGGTGATCGGGGCGCTCGCGGGCTCGGCCGTGCCCGTGCCGCGGGTCGTCGCGCGCTGCGAGGACGCCGCCGTCATCGGCGCGGACTTCTACGTCATGGAGAAGGTCGAGGGCCGCACGTTCCGCACGCCCGCGGACACCGCGACGCTCACCCCCGCCGAGCGCGCCGGCCTGACCGACTCCCTCGTCGACCTGCTCGTCGACCTCCACGCCGTCGACCCGGCCGCCGTCGGTCTCGCCGACTTCGGTCGCCCGGACGGCTACCTCGAGCGGCAGCTCGCGCGCTGGCAGCGGCAGTGGGCGAAGATCCGCACCCGCGACCTGACCGGCTTCGGCGAGCTGGCCGCGCGGCTCGAGCGCTCGATGCCGACCCACGGTCGGCCCGGGATCGTGCACGGCGACTACAAGATCGACAACCTCATGGTCGCCCCCGACGACGCCACGCGTGTCGTGGCGCTCCTCGACTGGGAGATGGCGACGCTCGGCGACACCCTCGCCGACGTGGGCATGCTGCTGAGCTTCTGGGACGAGGAGGGCGGCATCCACAACCCGATCACGGCGGGCGCCACCGCCCTGCCCGGGTTCCCGGACCGTCGTACGCTGCTCGCGACCTACGCCGAGCGCTGCGGCATCGAGGTCAGCGACGTGGAGTGGTACGTCGTGTTCGCCGACTTCAAGCTGCTCGTCATCCTGGAGCAGATCCACGCCCGGCACCTGCAGGGCACCACGGTCGGCTCCGGTGTCGACGACCTCGGCCCGATGGTGCCGCTCCTCCTGGAGCGCGCCCTCGCCGGGGCCGGCGCCGCCACCGACCCGCGCCTGCGCGGCTGACCCGCTCGCGCCGTACCCCCGACCTCGAGACCCGACCCCCACGACCGGAGGCCACCGATGCCCTTCCAGCCCACCGACGACCCGTTCGACGTCGCCGGCCTCGACCTCACGCCGTCCCCGCGGGCGCGGGAGCTGCGGGCCTCGCTCGTGGAGTTCATGAACGAGCACGTGTTCCCGGCGGAGGCGGAGTACCACGCCTACCGCGCCGCCCGCGGCCCGAGCGACCACACGCTCCCGCCGGTCGTCGAGGACCTCAAGTCCGAGGCCCGCCGCCGCGGGCTGTGGAACCTGTTCCTCCCGGCGGTGAGCGGGATCAGCCAGCTCGACTACGCGGGTCTCGCGGAGATCACCGGCTGGAGCCTCGAGCTCGCTCCCGAGGCGATCAACGGCCAGGCCCCCGACACCGGCAACATGGAGCTGCTGCACCTCTTCGCGACCGAGGAGCAGCGGACCCGGTGGCTGGAGCCGCTGCTGGACGGCACGATCCGGTCGGCGTTCGCGATGACCGAGGTCGCCGTCGCGAGCAGCGACGCGACCAACATCGAGACGCGGATCGAGCGCGACGGTGACGAGTACGTGGTGAACGGCCGCAAGTGGTGGACCTCCGGCGCGGCGGACCCGCGCTGCGAGGTGCTCATCGTCATGGGCAAGACCGATCCGACCGCGGCGAAGCACCGCCAGCAGTCGATGGTGCTGGTGCCCACCGACACCCCCGGCGTCGAGATCGTGCGCGACGTGCCCGTCTTCGGCCGCCACGACCAGCACGGGCACTGCGAGGTGTCGTTCACCGACGTGCGCATCCCCGTCTCGGCGGTGCTGGGGGAGGAGGGCGCCGGGTTCGCCCTCGCGCAGGCCCGCCTGGGCCCGGGGCGGATCCACCACTGCATGCGCGCGCTGGGTGCGGCCGAGCGGGCGCTCGACCTGCTCGTACGGCGCGCGGCCACCCGTGTCGCGTTCGGCAAGCCGCTCGCGGACCAGGGCATGGTGCAGCGCGACATCGCCGAGTCGCGGATCGCGATCGACCAGGCCCGGCTGCTGTGCCAGCACACGGCCGCGGTCATCGACGCGCACGGCAACAAGGCCGCCGCCTCGCTCGTCTCCATGGCCAAGGTGTCGGTGCCGCGCGTCGCGCTCGACGTGATCGACCGCGCGATCCAGGTGCACGGCGGCGCGGGCGTCAGCGACGACGTACCCCTGACCGCCATGTACGGCTGGCACCGCGCCATGCGGATCTTCGACGGGCCCGACGAGGTGCACCTGCGCGGCATCGCGCGGGCCGAGCCGGGTCGCGCCCGCGTGCTCGACCCCGTCGCCCACCTGTCGTCGTAGGCCACGTCCGGGGCGGCCAGTAGGGTGCGGGGCATGACCAAGTGGGAGTACCAGGTGGCGCCGATTCCGCTCCACAACGAGGCGCTGATGCTGAACAACTTCGGCCAGGACGGGTGGGAGCTCGTCACCATCCAGACCAACGCCCAGGGCGGGTTGATCGCCTTCCTCAAGCGGGCCCAGGACTGAGCGCGGTGGCGCACCCCGAGGAGCGGATCGCCGAGCTCGGCCTCGCGGTCCCCGAGGTCGCGAAGCCGGTCGCCACCTACGTGCCGGCCGTCCGCAGCGGCGCCCACGTCTTCACGTCGGGCCAGCTGCCCGTGCGGGGCGGCGAGCTCATGGTGACGGGCAAGGTCGGCGGCGAGGTCGACCCCGAGGAGGCACGGCAGTGCGCGCAGCAGTGCGCGCTCAACGCGCTCGCCGCGGTCAAGGCCGAGATCGGTGACCTCGCGCTGGTGAAGCGGGTCGTCAAGGTCGTCGTGTTCGTCGCCTCGACGCCGGACTTCACCGGCCAGCCGCAGGTCGCCAACGGTGCGTCCGAGCTGTTCGGCCAGGCCTTCGGTGACGCGGGCGTGCACGCGCGCTCCGCCGTCGGCGTGCCCGTGCTGCCCCTCGACGCGCCGGTCGAGGTCGAGCTCGTCGTCGAGGTCTGAGGAGGACCGCCGTGCGCATCCCGCTGCCCCCCGTCCCGCTGGCCGAGGAGGTGGTGGCGCTCGCGCAGGAGTACGGCGCGGGCCACCGCTCGCCCGTCGAGCCGCGTGACGCGGCGACCGTCGTGCTCCTGCGGGACGGGAGCGGCGCCGTACCGGGACCGGAGGTGTACCTCCTGCGCCGGCAGACGTCGATGGCCTTCGCCGCCGGCATGGCGGTCTTCCCCGGCGGTGGCGTCGACCCGCGCGACTTCGACGCGGAGCTGTCCCGCGACGCGTGGGCCGGTCCGTCGCCCGCGGAGTGGGCCGTGCGGCTCGGGGTCGGGGAGGACCGCGCGCGAGCGTTGGTCTGCGCGGCCGTGCGGGAGACGTTCGAGGAGTCGGGCGTGCTGCTCGCCGGGCCGTCGGCCGACGAGGTCGTCGCCGACACCACCGGCGACGACTGGGAGGCCGACCGGGTCGCGCTCGAGTCGCGGGAGCTCGCCTTCACGGCGCTGCTCGCCCGCCGCGGCCTCGTCGTGCGCACGGACCTGCTCGGGCTGTGGGACGCGTGGACCACACCGGAGTTCGAGCCGCGCCGGTTCCGCACGTGGTTCTTCGTCGCCGCGCTGCCCACGGGCCAGCGGACCCGCGACGTCTCGCGCGAGTCGTCGTCGGTGACCTGGCTTCCGGCGGCCACGGCCGTCGAGCAGGCCGAGGCCGACGAGCTCGCGCTCATGCCGCCGACCTACCTGACCTGCCTCGACGTCGCCGCGCAGGCCGGTCCCGCCGCCGCGCTCGCCGTCGCCGCGGAGCGCCAGGTCACCATGTTCACGCCGTCGCTCGAGCCGCTCGGCGACGCCTGGACGCTGTCGATGCCCGACCGCATGCGGCCCGTCGTGGCGGCGCGGCGGGGTGCGGCGTCGTGAGCGACGCCTGGGCCGGTGGCACCTTCGGGGAGCGCGCCCGCTGCGTGCTCGCGCCGAACGCGAACATGATGACGCTCGACGGCACCAACACCTGGGTGCTGCGCGAGCCCGGGGGGAGCCGGTCCGTCGTCATCGACCCCGGGCCCACGGACCCCGGTCACCTCGACGCGATCGTCGAGGCCGCCGACGGCCGGATCGGCGCGATCCTCCTGACGCACCACCACCTCGACCACTCGGAGGCGGCCAAGGCCTTCGCCGAGCGGGTCGGGTGCGGCGTACGGGCTCTCGACCCGGCGTACCGGCTCGGCTCCGAGGGGCTCGGCGACGGCGACGTCGTCGAGGTCGACGGCCTCGAGCTCCACGTCGTCGGCACGCCGGGCCACACGGCGGACTCGCTGTCGTTCGTGCTGCCCGCCGAGCGCGCGGTGCTCACCGGCGACACGGTGCTCGGCCGCGGCACGACGGTCGTCGCGCACCCCGACGGCTCGCTGGGGGCCTACCTCGACTCGCTCGACCGGCTCCACGCCCTCGCCGAGCGCGAGGAGGCGCGGGTGATCTGGCCGGGACACGGCCCGGTGATCGCCGACGCCCTCGCGGCGCTCGACCACTACGTCGCGCACCGGAAGAACCGCCTCGCGCAGGTCGAGGCCGCTGTCGCGACGCTCGAGCCCGGGCCGGCGGAGACGCTGCCGCGGCGGGTGGTGGAGACGGTGTACGCCGACGTCGACCCCGTGCTGTGGGGCGCCGCCGAGCTCAGCGTGCGCGCGCAGCTGGCCTACCTGGCCGACCCTCCCGAACGCGGATAGTCCCTGACGTTCCGCACCCGACACGCCGGGTTGGACCGGGGTTCGAGGTGCGGAACGTCAGGGACTATCGGGTCGCGGGGGTACGGCGAGGGATCGGCCGGCGGCGCCGACCGGGCCGGTTCCGGGAGGGGGTCAGCGCGCGCGGCGCGAGAGCCGCTCGATGTCCATGATCACGACGGAGCGCGGCTCGAGCCGCAGCCAGCCGCGTGACGTGAAGTCGGCGAGCGCCTTGTTCACGGTCTCGCGGGACGCGCCGACGAGCTGCGCCAGCTCCTCCTGCGTCAGGTCGTGGTGCACGTGGACGCCGTCGTCGGCCGTGCGACCGAAGCGGTCCGCGAGGTCGATGAGCGCCTTGGCGACCCGGCCGGGCACGTCGGAGAACACGAGGTCGGCGACGACGTCGTTCGCCTTGCGCAGGCGGGCGGCGAGCTGCGCGAGCAGGCCGCGGGCGACGCTCGGGCGTCCCTCGAGCCACAGCTGCAGGTCCTCGTGGGAGAGCGAGGCGAACGTCGACTCGGTGACGGCGGTGACCGTCGCGGAGCGCGGGCCCGGGTCGAAGAGCGAGAGCTCGCCGAACATCTGGCCGGGGCCGAGGATCGCGAGGAGGTTCTCGCGGCCGTCCGCGGAGGTGCGGCCGAGCTTCACCTTGCCCTCGATCACGACGTAGAGCTTGTCGCCGGAGTCGCCCTCGTGGAACAGCACCTCGCCGCGACGCAGCCGGCTCTCGGCCAGCGAGGGCACGAGCGATTCGATCGCGTCGTCGTCGAGCGCGCTGAAGAGCGCCGCCTGACGCAGAACGTCGATGTCCACAACAGCCTCCAGGAGGAACGTGTTTCGTCACCACGGACGAGGGAACGTCCTGGCCGCTGAGCATCCTAGTCCGCCGGACGCCCCACGTCGCGCACCGACGGCGCCGACCGGAGGTGTCGGTGCCGACGCGTATCCTGTCGGGGTGCCCGACGTCGCCCTGGTCCGCCGCGCGCGGAAGGTCAACCGCGTGCTCGCCGAGACCTATCCCGACGCCCGCTGCGAGCTCGACTTCGACGACGCGTTCCAGCTGCTCGTCGTGACGGTCCTGTCCGCGCAGACGACCGACAAGCGCGTCAACGCCGTGCGCCCGACGCTGTTCGCGGCCTACCCCGACCCGGCGGCGATGGCCGGCGCCGACCGGGCGCACCTCGAGCAGATCGTCGGCCCGCTCGGCTTCTTCCGCGCGAAGTCCGACGCCCTGCTGCGGCTCGGGCAGGCGCTGGTGGAGCGGTACGACGGGCAGGTCCCCGGCCGCCTCGACGACCTCGTCACGCTGCCCGGCGTCGGTCGCAAGACCGCCAACGTCGTGCTCGGCAACGCGTTCGACGTCCCCGGCATCACCGTCGACACGCACTTCGGCCGCCTCGCGCGCCGCCTCGGCTGGACGGAGCTGACCGACCCGGTGAAGGTCGAGCACGAGATCGGTGCCCTCTTCCCGAAGCGCGACTGGACGATGCTGTCCCACCACCTCATCTGGCACGGCCGCCGCCGCTGCCACGCCAAGCGTCCCGCGTGCGGGGCCTGTCCCGTCGCGCGGTGGTGCCCCTCCTACGGCGCCGAGGGCCCGACCGACCCGGTCGAGGCGCTCAAGCTCGTGCGCACCGAGGGGCGCGCGTGAGGGCCGGGGTGCGCCGTACGTCGCGGGTCGCCGCCGCCGCGCTCGCGCTGGTGCTCGGCGGCCTCGCCGCGTGCACGTCGGGGTCGGGGTCCGCGGAGGAGGGTGACCCGTGGACCGTGCCGTTGCGCCCGCCGGGCGCGCCGGACATCGACTACGACAGCCCGGAGCTGCAGCAGGCGCGGGCAGCGGCGGGCATCGAGGCCTGTGGCCCGGGTGGCCGCACCGACGGCGACGCCGTCATGCCCGACCTCGTGCTGCCCTGCCTCGGCGGCGGCGAGGCGGTGGACCTCAGCACTTTCGAGGGGCCGCTGCTGGTCAACGTGTGGGCGAGCTGGTGCGGGCCGTGCCGGCACGAGCTGCCGGCGCTGCAGGAGTTCCACGAGCAGTACGGCGACGAGGTGACCGTCATCGGCGTCGACTTCAACGAGACGAGCCCGGCGGAGGCGATCGCGCTGCTCGAGGAGACGGGCGCGACCTTCCCGCAGCTCATCGACATCGAGCTCGAGCTCGGCACGCGGGAGCCGTTCGTGCCGCTGCGTGACCTGCCGCGCACCGTGCTCGTCGACGCGGACGGCGAGGTGACGGCGCTGGCGCAGAGCTTCGACGACCTCGACGACCTCCTCGACGCGGTCGCCGGGCCGCTGGGGCTCGAGCGGTGACCGCGACCGACGGCGCGCCGGTCCCCGACTGGCTGCGGCCGGTCACGGACGCGCTCACGGAGATCCGTGCCGAGCACCTCACCGCGTTCACGCCGCCCCCGGGCTCCGACCCACGCGCTGGCGCGGTGCTCATGGTCTTCGCCGACGGCGACCACGGCCCCGAGCTGCTGCTGACCGAGCGCGCCCACGACATGCGCTCCCACCCCGGCCAGGTGTCGTTCCCCGGTGGATCGCTCGACCCGGGCGAGACCCACGAGCAGGCGGCGCTGCGGGAGGCGTGGGAGGAGATCGGGCTCGACCCGGCCTCCGTGCACGTCGTCGGCCGGCTGCCCGAGCTGTGGCTGCCGCCGAGCAACTTCGCGGTCGTGCCGGTGGTCGCGTGGTGGGCGTCGCCCGGCCCCGTCTCGGTGCGCAGCCCGCGGGAGGTGCACGCCATCCACCGCGTGGCCATCGCGGACCTCGTGGACCCGACGTGGCGCCGTACGATCAAGGGGCCGTCGGGCTGGACCTCACCGGGCTTCCTCATCGGCCCCGACCACGACGTCGTGCTCTGGGGCTTCACCGGGGGCATCGTGGCGCGGCTGCTCGACTTCATCGGCTGGAGCGAGCCGTGGGACGAGGCGTTGACGGCGGAACTGCCGTCGTACATGTTCGCCGGTGCGGAGCGTGCCGGTGGCCGTCGCGTGGCGACGGACGCGCCCACTGAGCCGCCGATGGCCGACATCGAGGAGACCGACGCGTGAACTGGCTCGACTGGCTGCTGCTGGTGCTGGTGGCGACCTACGCGCTGTCGGGCTACTGGCAGGGCTTCATCACGGGCGCGTTCGCGACCGTCGGCCTCCTCGCGGGCGGCGTCGCGGGCATCGTGATCGCCCCGATGGTGCTCGGCAACGCCGACCCCGGCCTCGCCGTCTCGCTCGGCGCGCTCTTCATCGTGATCCTCTGCGCGTCGATCGGGCAGGCCAGCTTCCAGTACTTCGGCGCGATGGCCCGCGACCGCGTCACCTGGCAACCGGCGCGGGCGGTCGACGCCGTCGGCGGCTCGGCGCTCAGCGTCGTGGCCGTGCTGCTCGTCGCGTGGGCGCTCGGTGTCGCGGTGTCGGGCACGCGCATCGGCGGGATCACGGAGGCGGTCCGCGGCTCGGCGGTGCTCGCCCGCGTCGACAGCGTGCTGCCGGGCCAGGCCGACCGGCTCCTGGGCGCCTTCAACGGGGTGGTCGGGTCGTCGTTCTTCCCGCAGTACCTCGAGCCGTTCGCCCCCGAGCGCATCATCGAGGTCGACCCGGGTGACCCGACGACGCTCAACGAGGTCGGCGTCGTGCAGGCCCAGTCGCGCGTGCTGAAGATCCGTGGCGACAACTCGTGCGGCCGCGGCGTGGAGGGCACGGGGTTCCTGTACGGCGAGGACCGCCTCATGACGAACGCGCACGTCGTCGCCGGGGTCACCGAGCCGCGGGTCGAGCTCGACGGGGAGTGGGTGGACGCCACGGTCGTGCTCTACGACCCGCAGACCGACGTCGCCGTGCTGGCCCTCGACGACCACGGGCTGGCGCCGCTCGCCTTCACGGAGGGCGCGGAGGGCGAGAACGTCGCGATCCTCGGCTACCCGCAGGACGGGCCCTACGACCAGCAGCCGGCCCGCATCCGCGACGAGCAGCAGCTGCGCTCGCCGGACATCTACGGCAACGGCGCGGTCGTGCGCGACGTCTACTCGTTGCGCGGGCTCGTGCGCCCCGGCAACTCGGGCGGCCCCATCGTCAACACGTCCGGCGAGGTCGTCGGCGTGATCTTCGCGGCGTCGGTGACGGACGTGGACACGGGCTACGCGCTGACGAGCGCGCAGGTCGCCGACGCGGCCACCGACGGCCTCGCCAGCGGCGCCGAGGTCAGCACCGGGGAGTGCGCCAGCTGACGTGAGCCCCAGCCGGCGCGGCGAGACGCGAGGGTCAGGCCTTGCCCTTGAGGGCGCCCGGGATCTCCTTGGCGGTGCGGATGGTGCGCTCGGGCGCGCGGACCTTCTTCACCTTCTTGATGCCGAGGAGCACGAACAGCGCGGCGAGCGCGAAGTAGGCCGCCGTCACGATCAGGTAGGCCCAGTGCAGGGCCAGGCCGTCGCCGTTCCAGTGGATCAGGTAGACGAACGCGAGCGACAGCAGGATCACGCCGAGCAGCGCGACGAAGGCGGCGACGACGAAGAACGCGACGCCGATGCCGCCGAACTTCACCGAGACCTTGAGCTCGGTCTTGGCGAGCTCGATCTCCTTCTTGATCAGGGTCGAGATGTCGCGGCTCGCGTCGGCCACGAGCTGGCCGATGGTGGGCTCGTCGTCCTTGACCGGCTGGGTCGTCATGGGCATCCCTCTGCAGATGGCGGTCGTGGTGGCGGAGCTGGCCGCGCCGGGTCCGACCCTACAACGCGACCGTGACGGCTCCGGCGGTTCGGTACCCGTCCGCCGGAGCCGTCACGCGCTTCCTCGATCGGGGCGCGGTCCGGGACCGCTCAGTCGCCCCCGCCCGTGGAGAGGCCCTTCGAGATGAGGTCCATGACGGAGGAGTCGGCGAGGGTCGTCACGTCGCCCACCTCGCGGTTCTCGGCCACGTCGCGCAGGAGGCGGCGCATGATCTTGCCGGAGCGGGTCTTGGGCAGCTCGGGCACGACCATGACCTGGCGCGGCTTGGCGATCGGGCCGATCTCCTTGCCGACGTGGTTGCGGAGCTCCTGCACGATGTCGGCACCGCCGTCGCCCGCCTCCTCCCGGAGGATCACGAAGGCGCAGACCGCCTGGCCGGTGGTGTCGTCGGTGGCGCCGACGACGGCGGCCTCGGCGACCTTCGGGTGCGACACGAGCGCAGACTCGATCTCCGTGGTGGAGAGGCGGTGGCCCGAGACGTTCATGACGTCGTCGACGCGACCGAGGAGCCAGATCGCGCCGTCCTCGTCGAGCTTCGCGCCGTCACCGGCGAAGTAGTAGCCCAGGTCGCCGAAGTGCGACCAGTAGGTGTCCTTGTACCGCTCGTCGTCGCCCCAGATGGTGCGGAGCATCCCCGGCCACGGGGAGGTGGCCACGAGCAGGCCGCCCTCGCCGTTGCCGACGGGCTTCCCGTCGTTGTCGACGACGGCGACCTCGATGCCGGGCACGGGCGCCATGGCGGAGCCCGGCTTGGCCTCGGTGACGCCGGGCATCGGCGAGATCATGTGGCCGCCGGTCTCGGTCTGCCACCACGTGTCGACGATGGGCGCGGAGCCGCCGCCGATGTGCTCGCGGTACCAGACGTACGCCTCCGGGTTGATCGACTCGCCCACGGAGCCGAGGAGGCGGAGGCTGGAGAGGTCGTGCTGCGCGGGGATGTCGTCGCCCCACTTCATGAACGTGCGGATCGCGGTCGGCGCGGTATAGAGCGTCGTCACCTTCTTGTCCGCCACGATCTCCCACCAGCGGCCCTTGTGGGGCGAGTCGGGCGTGCCCTCGTAGAGCACCTGCGTCGCGGCGTTCGCCGTCGGTCCGTAGACGATGTAGGTGTGCCCGGTGACCCAGCCGATGTCGGCGGTGCACCAGTAGACGTCGGTCTCCGGCTTGTGGTCGAAGGTGCCCCAGAAGGTGTAGGCGGCCTGCGTCAGGTAGCCGCCCGAGGTGTGCAGGATGCCCTTGGGCTTGCCGGTGGTGCCGGAGGTGTACATGACGTAGAGCGGGTGCTCGGCGTCGAACAGCTCCGGGGTGTGCTCCGTCGAGGCGCCCGCGACGACGTCCTCCCACCAGACGTCGCGGCCCTCGACCCACGAGTCCGCGGGGAGGTCCTGGCCGGTGCGCTTGACGACGAGCACCTTCGCGACGGGCGAGGCGTCGCCGAGCTTGGCGAGGGCCTCGTCGACGGCCGGCTTGAGCGCGGAGGGGGCGCCGCGGCGGTAGCCGCCGTCGGAGGTGATGACGGCCTTGGCGCCGAACCCGTCGACCCGGCTCGCGAGGGCGTCGGAGGAGAAGCCGCCGAACACCACGGTGTGGGGGGCGCCGAGGCGGGCGCAGGCCAGCATCGCCACGACGGCCTCGGGGATCATCGGCAGGTAGATCGCGACGCCGTCGCCGGCGCGCACACCGAGGTCGGTCAGCGCGTTCGCGGCCTGCGACACCAGGTCCTTGAGCTCCGCGTAGGTGATGTCGCGGGTGTCGCCGGGCTCACCGACGAAGTGGAACGCCACCCGGTCGCCGAGGCCGTTCTCCACGTGCCGGTCGACGCAGTTGTAGGCGACGTTGAGCTTGCCGCCCGTGAACCACTTCGCGAAGGGCGGGTTCGTCCAGTCCAGCACCTCCGTGAACGGCTCGCCCCAGGTCAGGCGCCCGGCCTGCTCGGCCCAGAAGCCCAGGCGGTCGGCCGCAGCGGCGTCGTACGTCGCCTGCGTGACGTTGGCGGCGGCCGCCAGCTCCGCGGGCGGGGCGAAGCGCCGCTCCTCCTTGAGCAGGTTGGACAGGTTCTCGCTCACGTCGTGTCTCCTCCATCGTTCGGGTGGCCGGCGGGCCGGGCTGGTCGGCAGGTCCGGGGTACGGCGCGCTCCCGCCCCACACTAGGGCGGGCGCCGACCCGGACGAGACCTGCATCACAACCCTCGTCCGGGCCAGCGTCGTACGTCGTGCGTTGCGCTCGCGTTGCGGGTCAGTGCTGGGCGGCTCCCTCGGCGCCCGCGCCGGTGAGGGCGCGGACCTCGAGCTCGGTGTAGAGCTCCTCGGCGGCGGTCTCCCGCAGGGAGAGCGTGCCGATGATGCCGAGCAGGAACCCGATCGGGATCGACACCACGCCCGGGTTGTTGAGCGGGAAGATCGCCCAGTCGGCGTTCGGGAAGAGCGACGTCGCCTCGCCGGAGGTCACCGGCGAGAGGAGCACGAGGCCGACGGAGCTGATGAGACCGCCGTAGATGCTCCACGTCGCGCCGCGGGTGTTGAAGCGCTTCCAGAACATGTTGAAGAGGATCGACGGGAGGTTCGCCGAGGCGGCCACCGCGAAGGCGAGGGCGACGAGGAACGCGATGTTGAGGCGCTGCGCCGGGATGGCGAGGGCGATCGAGACCGCACCGATCGCGATGGCGGAGAGCTTCGCGACCCGCACCTCCTGCTTCTCGGTGACCTCCTGGTCGCGCTTGAAGACGCCCTTGTAGAGGTCGTGCGCCATGGAGGACGACGACGCCAGGGTGAGTCCGGCGACCACGGCGAGGATCGTCGCGAACGCGACCGCGGCGATGAGCGCGAGCAGCACCGCGCCGCCGATCGAGCCGTCACCTCCGCCGACCTCCTGGGCCAGCAACGGCGAGGCCAGGTTGCCCGTCGCGCCCGCCTCGTCGGTGTCGATGAGGGCGGCGGCACCGAAGCCGAGCACGAGGGTCATCAGGTAGAAGGCGCCGATGAGGCCGATCGCCCACAGCACCGACTTCCGGGCGTCCTGGGCCGTCGGGACGGTGTAGAAGCGGATGAGGATGTGCGGGAGGCCGGCCGTGCCGAGCACCAGCGCGATGCCGAGCGACAGGAAGTCGAGCCGGTCGGTGAAGGTGGTGCCGTACTGCAGGCCCGGCTGCAGGAAGGCGTCGCCCTCGCCCGACTTGTCGGCGGCCTCGCCGAGCAGGGCGGAGAGATTGAAGTCGAACTTCAGCAGGACGAGGAAGACGATCAGCGCGGAGCCGGCCATCAGCAGCACGGCCTTGATGATCTGCACGTAGGTCGTGCCCTTCATGCCGCCGACCGTGACGTAGAAGATCATGAGCGCGCCGACGCCGATGATGACGATGTTCTTGATCGCCTCGCTGTCGACGCCGAGGAGCAGGGCGACGAGCGTGCCGGCGCCGACCATCTGCGCGAGCAGGTAGAAGATCGAGACGATCACCGTCGAGGTCGCCGCCGCGGTGCGCACCGGGCGCTGCCGCATGCGGAACGCGAGCTGGTCGGCCATCGTGTAGCGACCGGCGTTGCGCAGCATCTCCGCCACGAGGAGCAGGGCGACGAGCCAGGCGACGAGGAAGCCGATCGAGTAGAGGAACCCGTCGTAGCCGTAGAGCGCGATCGCGCCGGAGATGCCGAGGAAGGACGCGGCGGACATGTAGTCGCCGCCGATGGCGAGGCCGTTCTGGAAGCCCGAGAACGAGCGGCCGCCGGAGTAGAAGTCCGCGGCGGTCTTCGTCTGCCGGCTCGCCCAGAGCGTCACGCCGATGGTGATCGCGACGACGAGCAGGAACAGCGACGTGGTCAGGAACTGCTGGTTCATCGGCCGGCCCCCTCGTGGAAGCGCTTCTCGAGGTCCCGGGCGAGCGGGTCCAGGTGGGTGCGGGAGTGCCGCGCGTAGAGGAACGCGATCCCGAAGGTGGTCACGAACTGCAGCAGCCCGAACACGAGGAGGAGGTTGATGTTGCCGACGACCTTCGTGTTCATGAAGTCGCCGCCCCAGTTGGAGAGCACGACGTAGCTCAGGTACCAGACCAGGAACGCCGCGGTCCACGGCAGCACGAACGCGCGGTAGCGGCGCCGCAGCTCGGTGAACTGCTCGGTGGCGTGGAGCTCGGCATAGATCGGCTCCGACTGCGAGCGGTAGTTCCGCTCGTGCGCATCAGACATGGGTCCTCCTCGATGTGTGAGCGTCGTCACGCTAGGAGTGGTGGGGGTCACGTCGGAACCGGTGGAGCGGCGTACGTCGCCGGACGGCCGCCGGTCGTCGGTGAGCGGTCGTCCGGGGACGACGAACGGTCGGCGTGCCGCGGTCTCGGCGCCCGCGCGCGGGTGGGGTGCGGTGACAAGATGCATCCATGCGGGTCCACCACGTCGTCGCCGGCGTCCTCCGCCCCCGGTTCGCAGCCCGGGCCATCTGCCACGTGCTCGTCGTCGAGCACGAGACCGGCCTCGTGCTGGTGGACGCGGGGTTCGGCACCGCGGACCTCGCCGACCCGCGCCGCCTCGGGTCACTGGGTCGCCTGCTGCGACCCGACCCTGACCCGAGCACGACGGCGCTCGCCGCCGTCCTCGCGCTCGGCTTCTCCGCCGAGTCGGTCGCCCACATCGTGCTCACCCACCTGGATTTCGACCACGCGGGCGGGCTCTCCGACTTCCCGCACGCGGTCGTGCACACGACGGCGGAGGAGTGGGCCGCGGCGACGGTGGCGACCCACGCACCGGAACGCGTGCGCTACAAGCCGGTGCAGTGGGCGACCACCAGCGACGTACGGCGCTACGCCGGCCCCGGCGACGCCTGGGAGCACGGCCTGTCCGGCCACGAGGTGCTCCCCGGGATCACGCTGGTCCCCATGGTCGGGCACACGCGGGGGCACGCGATCGTCGCCGTCGAGGGCGACGACGGGCTCGTCGTGCACGCGGGCGACGCAGCGTTCGACGCGAGCGCCTACGGCGCGCGGCACGCGCGCACGGGCAGGCCGCTGCGCCGCGTGCCGCCGATGCGG
>DASWYU010000262.1:0-2498 GCA_036404795.1 Nocardioides sp.
CGTCGCCCCCGGCGCGGAACCGTTCAGCTTCGACGCCGCCGCGCTGGCCGGTGCCCGCGCGGTGGTCCGGGAGCGCACGCCGCGCGGCCCGTTCGTCGCGACGCCCTTGGCGCGCGACCGGGAGAGCGAGGTCGCGCTCGACGACCTCGTGCGGTTCGTCGAGCGACCGGTCCGCGAGTTCCTGCGCACGGGGCTCGGCGTCACGACCCGGTTCGACGCCGACGAGGTCGACGACGCGCTGCCGCTCGAGCTCGACGGCCTCGGCCGCTGGGGCGTGGGGGCGCGGCTCCTCGAGGACGTGCTGGGCGGCGTGCATCCCGAGCTCGCGCGCGAGGCCGAGCGGCGCCGGGGGCAGCTGCCGCCGCGGGCGCTCGGTGCGCGCACGCTGGAGCGGGCGGAGCAGGACGTCCGGTCGCTCTACCTCGACACCGTCGACCTGCGCGCGGGCGAGCCCCGCACCCTCGACGTCGACGTGGACCTCGGCGACGGCCGGCGACTCGTCGGCACGGTCGGCGGCATCCACGCCAACCGGCTCGTGTCGGTGAGCTTCTCCTCGGTGCGCGCACGCCAGCGGATCGCGGCCTGGGTGCGCCTGCTCGCACTCTCGGCCGCCCACCCGGACTCCTCGTTCACCGCCCACACCGTGGGTCGGGGCGGGCGGGCCGGTCCGCAGCGCTCGCTCGCGGGCCCCGTGGACCATCGCGCCGTCGACTGGCTGCGCGCCCTCGTCGAGCTGCGCGACCGCGGTCTCACCGAGCCCCTGCCGATGCCGGTGCGCACCACCTGTGCGGTGGCCGAGGCGATGCGTCGTCAGCGGGCGGGCGACGACGTCGACCTCGCCGACGTCGCGCGCCGCGACTGGGAGACGTCCCGTGACCGCGCGGCGGTCCCGGGCGAGGCCGAGGACCCGGAGCACGTGCTGGTGCACGGCGCCGGGTCGTCCGTCGACGTCCTCCTGGGACCACCGCGGAGCGACGAGCTGTGGGTGCCGGTCGAGGAGGGCGCGGGGTTCCGCACGCGGATCGGGCAGCTCGCCTGGCGTGTGTGGGGACCGCTCGTCATGGGCGCCGAGCGGATGGGCCCGCTGTGAGCGCCGGGACGGGTGGCGCGACCCCCGAGCTGTCGCCGTTCGACGTGCTCGGACCGCTGCCGAGCGGCACGACGTTGCTCGAGGCCAGCGCGGGCACGGGCAAGACCTGGACGATCGGGGCGCTCGTGGCGCGGTACGTCGCGGAGGGCCACGCCCGCCTCGACGAGCTGCTCGTCGTGACGTTCGGGCGGGCCGCCAGCCAGGAGCTGCGGCAGCGGGTCCGCGGTCAGCTGGTCGACGTGGCGGCGGCGCTCAAGGCGGAGCTGGCGCGTGACGGCGCCGGCGATCCTGCCGGTGGTCCGGACGACGGGCCTGGTGAGGAGGCGGACCGACCCGCACCGGCCGTCGACGAGGTCGTGGCGCTGCTGTGCACCGGCGACCGCGCGACCCTGGAGCAGCGTCACGCCCGGGTGAGCAGCGCGCTGGCGCACTTCGACGGCGCCACGATCGCGACGATCCACCAGTTCTGCCAGCAGGTGCTCCGCAGCCTCGGCGTCGCCGGTGACACGGACGCCTCCGCGCGGCTGGTCGAGGACGTCTCCGACCTGCGTGACGAGGTGGTGGAGGACCTCTACCTCCGCGGTTTCGTCGACGAGGAGTCCCCGGTGTTCTCCGTCGCCGACGCCCGTCGCCTCGGGAGCACGGCGGTCGGCGACCCGCAGGCCGTGCTCGTGCCGGAGCACGCCGCCGACGGGACGCCCGCGCTGCGGCGGGTGCGGTTCGCCCGCGCCGTACGGGCGGAGGTCGAGCGGCGCAAGCGGCGTGCGGGACTGTTGGGGTACGACGACCTGCTCAGCCAGCTCGCCACGGCGCTCGAGGCGCCGGACGCGGCGGCCCGCGTGCGGATGCGCCAGCGGTGGCGGGTCGTGCTCGTCGACGAGTTCCAGGACACGGACCCGGTGCAGTGGCAGGTGTTCGACCGCGCGTTCACGGGTCACGCGACGATGGTGCTGATCGGGGACCCGAAGCAGGCGATCTACGCGTTCCGCGGGGGTGACGTGGCGACGTACCTGGAGGCGGCCGCCACGGCGAGCACCCACCAGACCCTCGCCACCAACTGGCGCTCCGACCACGCGCTCGTCGAGGCGACCAACCGGCTGCTCGAGGGCGCCGCGCTCGGCGACGACCGCATCGTGGTGCGTCCCGTCGGCGCGCACCACACGGTGGCCCGTCTCAGCGGCGCCCCGTCGGACGCGCCGTTCCGCCTCCGGGTGGTGCGCCGCACGGACGTCAGCCGCACGACCCGGCCGACGCGCGGGCTGCGGATGGACCAGGTGCGTCCGCACGTCGACACCGACTGCGCGCGCGACATCGCCGCGCTCCTCGCCTCGGGCGCGGAGTGGGACGGCCGTCCGCTCCAGGCGGGCGACGTCGCGGTGCTCGCGCACACGCGGCGCCAGCTCGGCGC
>DASWYU010000263.1:0-5295 GCA_036404795.1 Nocardioides sp.
TGCGGCACCCGACGGCGAGGCCACCGAGGCGATGGACGCCGACGAGCTGCGCGAGGCCGTGCGCGCCACCCCTCCCGCGCGCCCGCGACCGAGCTTCGACATGGGCGACACGGCGGAGGGGATCATCACCTACGTCGTCGACACCGGGGAGCTGCCGGCCGTGCGGGCGCCCCTCGCGAGCACCGGGAGCGACGAGCGCACCGACGACGGCGAGCTGACGCAGCCGCTCGCGGGCCTGCGCGTCCTCGGCGAGAGCGCGCCGCCGGCGGACGAGCCCGACGGCGACGACCCCGACCTGCTCATCCGCTTCCGCTGACCGCGGCCGGCGGACACTGACGGACACCGACGGACACCGGCACCACCGTGGCCCGCTGGAGCCGCCGCCGCACCGAGCTCGGCACCGAGGCCGACCGGGCGACCTTCCGCACGCTGCACACCGCCTCCCTCGCCTCGCCGGCCCTGCGGGAGGGGCTGCGGCCGGACAGCGCGGCCCGCGCCGTCCCCCACCTCCGCGCCCTGCTCGGCACCCCCGGCGTCGGGCTGACCAGCACCTCCGACGTGCTGGCCTGGGACGGCGCGGGGTCCCACCACACCGAGCAGCTGACCGCCCTCGCCGTCCGCGCCGCCACCGCGGGCAGCACGACGCTCGCGACCGCGGCGGAGCTGCGCTGCCCCTCCGCCGACTGCGTGCTGCGGGCCGCGATCGCGAGCCCCCTCGTCGTCGACGACGACGTCGTCGGCACCCTCGTCGCGCTCGCGCCGCAGGTGACGGGACGGCTGGCCCGCGCGACCGACGAGGTCGCCGTCTGGGTCTCGGGCCAGCTCGACCTGGCCGAGCTCGACGCCTCCCGCAACCGGCTCGTCGAGGCCGAGGTGCGGGCGCTGCGGGCGCAGATCAGCCCGCACTTCATCTACAACTCGCTCGGCGCGATCGCGTCCTTCGTGCGCACCGACCCCGACCGGGCCCGCGAGCTGCTCCTCGAGTTCGCGGACTTCACGCGCTACTCCTTCCGCCGCCACGGCGAGTTCACGACGCTGGCGGACGAGCTGCGGGCCATCGAGCGCTACCTCCTGCTCGAGCAGGCGCGGTTCGGGGACCGTCTCGCCGTCCGCCTGCGCATCGCCCCCGAGGTGCTCGGCGTGACGGTGCCGTTCCTCTGCCTGCAGCCGCTCGTCGAGAACGCGGTGCGCCACGGGCTCGCCGGCTCGCCGCGGCCCGTCACGACGGTCTCGATCGTGGCGCGCGACCTCGACCGCCTGTGCGTCGTCGAGATCGAGGACGACGGCGCGGGTGAGGAGCCGGAGCGCATCGCGCGCGTGCTCGCCGGGCTCGCCGACGAGCCCGGCGGGACCACTGGTCGGCCGGGCGCCGGGGGCGCGGGCGAGGGCGCCCACCCGTCGGTGGGCCTGGGCAACGTGGATGCGCGGTTGCGCGCGACGTACGGCGAGGACGCCGGCCTCGTCGTCGAGACCGCCCCGGGCGCCGGGACCAAGGTGGTCGTTCACATCCCGAAGTTCGCCCCCGGTGTGCACGCGGACGCGCCCGGTGCCCGATAGCGTCACCCCCGTGACCCAGGCCACTCCCCCCGCCGCGGCGACGTCGAGCCCCGCGGCCCCCGCGGGCCTCGTCGCGCTCGTCGTCGACGACGAGCAGCCGGCGCGTGACGAGCTGGCCTGGCTCCTCGACCGGCACCCCCAGATCTCCTCCGTCATCGTCAGCCCGTCGGCGACCGAGGCCCTCCGCGTGCTCCACGAGGGCGGCGTCGACGTCGTCTTCCTCGACATCGCCATGCCGGGCCTCACGGGGCTGGAGCTCGCCGGCGTGCTGGCCGCGTTCCGCGAGCCCCCGGCGGTCGTCTTCGTGACCGCTCACGAGGAGCACGCGCTCGAGGCCTTCGACCTCAGCGCGGTCGACTACCTCCTCAAGCCGTTGCGCGAGGACCGCCTCGCCGAGGCCGTACGGCGCGTGCTGGCCCGCAGCGCCCACGACCGGCCCGGGCCGGCCCCGGGCTCGGTCCCGACCGACGAGCAGGTGCGCGTCGAGCGCGGTGGCGTCACCCGGTTCCTGCCGCGCTCCGCGATCACGCACGTCGAGGCGCAGGGCGACTACGCACGGCTCCACGCCCGCGTCGACGGCGAGACGGCGTCGTACCTCGTGCGCACTCCGCTCGCCACCCTCGAGGAGGAGTGGGCGGACGCGGGGTTCGTGCGCGTGCACCGCTCGCTGCTCGTCGCGCTCTCCCACGTGCAGGAGGTGCGGATGGAGGCCGGGCGCTGCACCGTGCTCGTCGACGGCACCGAGCTGGGCGTGAGCCGTCGCCACACGCGGACGCTGCGCGAGGTGCTGGCCGGGTACGTCGGGGCGCGGTGACGTGCCCGATCCCGACCGCGATCCCCGCTCCGACCCCGGCCCCCGGCCGCCGTCGGAGCGCGTGCGCGTCACGGGACCGCCGCGACGATCCGCGCGCCGCAGCTCCGGTGCCGAGCAGATCGACGCGGGCACGGCGGTGGGCGAGGTCTACCTGCGCTCGCTGCTCGCCGAGCAGCTCCGGTTGGGCCTCGCCGTCGTCGGCGTGCTCGCGCTGACCCTCGGGTCGCTGCCGGCGGTCTTCTACCTCGCACCCGGACTCGCCGACGTGCGTGTGCTCGGGGTGCCCCTGGCGTGGGCGGTGCTCGCGGGTGCCGTCTATCCCTTCCTGTTCCTCCTCGGCTGGCTGCACGTGCGGCGCTCGGAGGCCAACGAGCGCGACTTCGTCGAGCTGGTGGCCCGCCGGGACGCCCCGTGAGCGAGGAGCTGGACCCGCGCTGGGGCGGGGCGGCGGTCGCGGTGGTCGTCGTCGCGACGCTCGTCATCAGCACCTGGGGACTGCGCTTCTCGCGCACGACGAGCGACTTCTTCGTGGCCTCGCGCCGCGTGCGACCCCTGCTCAACGCGTCGGCGATCGGCGGGGAGTACGTCTCGGCCGCGTCCTTCCTCGGCATCGCGGGCCTCGTGCTGGCCTACGGCGCGGAGATGCTCTGGTATCCCGTCGGCTGGACCGCCGGCTACCTCGTGCTGCTCGCCCTCGTCGCCGCCCCGCTGCGCCGCTCGGGTGCCTACACGCTGCCCGACTTCGCCGAGGCCCGGCTCGCGTCGGGCCCCGTGCGCGCGGCGTCGGCCCTGCTCGTCGTCGCGATCGGCTGGCTCTACCTCCTGCCACAGTTCCAGGGCGCGGGCCTCACCCTGGCCGTCGTCACCGGCGCCCCGTCGTGGCTCGGCGGACCCGTCGTCGCCGTGGTCGTGCTCGTCGGCGTGGCCTCGGGCGGGATGCGCTCGATCACCTTCGTGCAGGCGTTCCAGTACTGGCTCAAGCTGACCGCCCTCCTCGCCCCGCTCGCCGTGCTCGTCGTCGTCTGGCACGGCGACGGCCGTCCGCTCCCCCGCGACCTGGGCACGGGGCTCGCCGGCGCGGGCGGCGACGACGGCTGGTCGACCCCGTTCGGCGGGGGGATCTCCGGCCTCGCCGCAGGCCCGGAGGGGCTCTACCTCACCTACTCCGTCATGGTCGCGACGTTCCTCGGCGCCATGGGCCTGCCGCACGTGGTCGTGCGCTTCTACACCAACCCCGACGGCCGCGCGGCCCGCCGCACGACCCTCGGGGTGCTCGGCCTGCTGGGGCTCTTCTACCTGCTGCCGCCGGTGTACGGCGCACTCGGCCGCGCCTACGACTCCGACGGCGGGCTCGACGGGGCGGACACGATGGTGCTGCGGCTGCCCGGTCTCATGACCGACGGCCTCGTCGCGGACGCGCTCACCGCGGTGCTCACCGCCGGGGCGTTCGCGGCCTTCCTCTCGACCTCCTCGGGCCTCACCATCGCCGTCGCCGGGGTGCTCAGCCAGGCGGTCACGCCGTCGGGCCGCGGGGCCGGCTCACCGGCGCGGGGGCGGCGGCCCCGGTGGCGGATCGAGCCGGTCACCGCCTTCCGGGTCGGAGCGGTGCTCGCCGTCGCCGTACCGTGCGCCGCCGCCCTCGCCTCCCCCGGGCTCCCGGTCGCGCGGTCGGTCGGTCTGGCGTTCGCGGTCGCCGCCTCGACGTTCTGCCCACTGCTCGTGCTCGGTATCTGGTGGCGCGGCCTCACCGACGTCGGCGCCCTCGCCGGCCTGGTCGCCGGCGGGCTCGGCTCCGGCGTGGGCGTCGTCGTCGCGCTGACGGCGGCCGACGACGCGGGAACCGGGTGGGGTACGGCGCTGCTCACCCAACCCGCCGCGTGGAGCGTGCCGCTGGCGTTCGCCGTGATGGTGCTCGTCAGCCGAGCGACCGCGGGCCGGGTGCCGGCGGACGTCGACCGGTTCATGGTGCGGCTGCACACCCCGGAGATCGTGCCGCTCGACCGGGGGTGACGCGCGGGGCGGGACGCGTCGTACCGGCCCGTCCTCAGTCGCCGCGCGGCAGCTGCTTCTCGCCCGCCGCGGCGGGCGGCGCGAGGTGCGCGGGGAACGCGCTGGTCGTCGCCTCGTCCTCCGACGCGAAGCACATCCGCGCGAAGTCGACGCCGAACGGCGTCAGGTGCAGGCTGCGGCGCAGCACCTTGGGGAACTTCACCGAGTGCATCGCGGCCAGCACGTCGGGCTGCGCCTCGACGACCTGGTAGCGCAGCAGGTCCTCCAACGCCTCCGACGACTGCCAGACGAGGCCGAGGCGGGAGAGGTTGTTGAGGTACTGCGGCACCAGGTCCACGTAGCGCAGCCCCGCCCGCGCGCCGATCATGTTGAGCCCGCGGGCGACGAGCTGGGAGTTGACCATGCCGACCGGTCCGCCGGTGCGCACGTCGACGGAAGGCTGCGGCCCGTCGGTGAGCAGCAGGACGATGATGCGCGCCTCGTCGGGGGCGAGGTCGCCGAGGATGCGCTCGTACGCCGGGTGCCCGGTCTCGGGGTGCCACACGTCGCGCGACTGCTCGAGCAGACGGGCGCCCTTCGCCCGGAGGCGCTGCGCCTCGGACTCCCGGCGGGAGACGCCGCCGCCCTCGGGCGCCGGCGGGGCGAGCGGCACGTCGGGGAGCCGGAGCTGGGCCACCGCCTGCGACAGCGGCAGGCCCGAGGAGATGCCCTTCGCGATGCCGGCCACGACGGTGGCGGCGTCGTTGAGGTCGCGCGAGAGCTCGGCGGCCGCCTCCGGGTCGACCATGGCGCGCACCAGCTTCGTGCCCGTCCGGGCCGAGGCAGTCACGCCCCACTCCGCGGTGTGGAGCGCCGTCGAGGCGGCGATGCGGGCGAGCCCGGGGAGGGCGTCGACGGCCGGCGTCAGCGCCGGC
>DASWYU010000264.1:0-33901 GCA_036404795.1 Nocardioides sp.
AGTGAGGACGACCTCCCCGTCGACGGTGCTGCGGCCGACGCCGACGACCCGATGGGTGGCGACGGCCCGCTCGCCGGACCGCAGCTGGAAGGTGACGACGTCGCCGGTCACGATGTCCTCGGGCGGCACCTCCCGGACGACGACGAGCGTGCCGGGCGGGTAGGTGGGCGTCATCGAGCCGGTGAGGATCGTGTACGGCGTGGCACCCCCGAGGCGCGGCACGACCACCGCGGCGCCGATGACGAGCACGCCGAGCGCGATCACGACCACGCACAGCGCGCGCCAGGCTCCGCGGAGGACGGTGCGTCCCCGCGTCACGACGGCTCCTCCGACCGGGCGGCTGCGCCCGTCAGGGCGTCGCGTCGGTCTGCGTGAGGGCGATCGAGATCGCGCTCAGGTCGACCGTCTTCTGCTGGGAGGTGTTGTCGACGGTCGTGCCGAACGGGAAGCTGATCGCCAGGTTGACGGCGAGAACGTCGCCGTCGTTGTCCTCGGTGATCTCGGCGACGTTCGCCGTGCCGTCGACGGTGTAGGCGAGGGTGGTCGTCAGGTACGGCGCGAGCGTGCCCGCCGAACCACCACCGGTCACCGCGACGTCGGCCTCGAGGTTGTCGCCCTCGGCGCCGATCGTGTAGCTGCCCGCGTAGGCCAGCTGGTCACCGGGCACGAGCGTGACCGTGCCGGGGTTGGCGATGGGGTTCCCGTTGAACGTCCACTGCCCCGCCGCGACCGGCGTCAGGGTCAGCTCGCCGGAGTCGACGGTGCCTCCCGGCACGTCGGCGGTGGCGTTCCAGTAGGCCAGCGAACCGGCGCCACCGAGCAACAGGACCGCCGCGGTGCCCGCAGCGATCGCCCCCTTCGTGATCTTCTGCATGGCTATCTCCCCAGATCAGCGATGTGTCGTACATCACCTAGGTAACCACCGTCAACCGGACCAGACCAGGGTTTTGCTCAAACCTCTGATCTGGTAAAGGGTTCACCCAGCCCGGAGCGTCACCACCACGACCTCCGGCGGGGCGCCGACCCGGACGGGTGGACCCCACGCGCCGGCGCCGCGGCTCGTCACGATCTGCACGCCCTCGACCTCGTCCACCCCGGCGAGGGTCGGCTGGTCCAGACGCACGAGGTAGCCGAACGGCCAGAGCTGCCCACCGTGGGTGTGGCCCGACATCTGCACGTCGATCCCGCGGTCGCCCACGACCTGGGAGGGCTCGTGCGCGACGTACAGGATCGCGTCCTCGGGGGTCGTGCCCGCGAGCGCCGCGTCGGGGTCGGGGGCGTCGTCGCCCTGGCCGACGGCGTCGTGGACGCCCGCCACGACGAGGCGCGCGCCGTCGCGCTCGACGACGACGTTCTCGTTGCGCAGCGCCGTGACCCCCAGGCCCTCGAGCCGCGCCATCACCTCGTCGGCATCACCGTTGATGAACTCGTGGTTGCCGGTCACGGCGACCGTGCCGTACGGCGCGTCCAGCTCCCCCAGCGGGTCGAGGTACCGCCCCACGTGACGCTCGGGACCGTCGCTGTAGTCGCCGCCGAGGACGACCATGTCGACGTCGGCGTCCTGGACCCGCTCGACGACGGACGCCACGAAGTCCTCGTCCCGGACCGGACCGACGTGGAGGTCCGTCACGAGGGCGATCCGGAGCCCGTCGAGCCCCGCGCCGAGCCCGGGCACCGCCACCTCGACCTCCGAGGTGCGCACGGCGGAGGCCTCGGCGAGGCCGTAGCCCGTCGTGCCGAGCGCCACGACGAGGGCCCCGACGGCGCCGAACCGCGCGACCCGGTCGCGTGCGGCCTGGCGGCGGAGCAGGCGCAGCACGCCGCACGCGAGGGCGACGAGGGCCAGGGCGAGCGTCAGGTACCAGACCACGGACACCCAGGTGAGGCCCAGCCACAGCAGGGGGCGCCAGCCGGCCGGGTCCACGGAACGTTGGAGCACCTCCGCCACCACCAGCAGGACGGTGCCGCCGACCACCAGGGCGGCGGCACCGCGCCGTACCCACCGCGCCGTGGGCGCTGGGAGCACCTCGTCCCAGCGCGGCGCCACGGCGAGCCGCCGGACGAGCCAGACGACCCACGCGCAGAGGAGGACGAGAGCGAGGAGGAGGCCGAGCCAGATCACCCGCAGATCCTCGCCGACGTCACCAACCGCGCTCGGCGAGCCGGTGGGGTGCCGGGATGTCCTCGACGTTGATGCCCACCATCGCCTCGCCCAGGCCCCGCGAGACCTTCGCGACCACGTCGGCGTCGTCGAAGAACGTCGTCGCCTTCACGATCGCCTCCGCGCGCTGCGCCGGGTTGCCCGACTTGAAGATGCCCGAGCCGACGAACACGCCCTCGGCGCCCAGCTGCATCATCATCGCGGCGTCCGCGGGCGTCGCGATGCCGCCGGCGGTGAACAGCACGACCGGCAGCTTGCCGGTGCGCGCCACCTCGGCCACCAGCTCGTAGGGCGCCTGCAGCTCCTTCGCCGCGACGAACAGCTCGTCCTCGGCCAACGCGCCCAGCCGACGCAGCTCGCCGCGGATCGTGCGCATGTGCGTCACCGCGTTCGACACGTCACCCGTGCCTGCCTCGCCCTTCGAGCGGATCATCGCCGCGCCCTCGGTGATCCGACGCAGCGCCTCGCCCAGGTTCGTCGCGCCACACACGAACGGCACCGTGAACGACCATTTGTCGATGTGGTGCGCGTAGTCCGCCGGCGTGAGCACCTCGGACTCGTCGATGTAGTCCACGCCGAGGCTCTGCAGCACCTGCGCCTCCGCGAAGTGCCCGATCCGGGCCTTCGCCATCACCGGGATGGAGACCGCCTCGATGATCCCGTCGATCATGTCGGGGTCGCTCATGCGGGAAACGCCGCCCTGGGCCCGGATGTCGGCCGGCACGCGCTCCAGCGCCATCACGGCCACCGCGCCCGCGTCCTCGGCGATCTTCGCCTGCTCCGGGGTGACCACGTCCATGATCACGCCGCCCTTGAGCATCTCCGCCATTCCGCGCTTCACCCGGGCCGAGCCGGTCACGCGGTCATTCTCGTTCGTCATGCGCCGAACACTAGGGCGTGCGGACGTGGCGGCGGCGGGCGCGTCGAGGCGTGGATGCGCGACGCGCGGCCACGACCTCCGCCATGGCCGCCCGGTCGACCAGCTTGCGGCGGGGGCGGCCGTCGGCGGCGCCCCACGCCCGCTCGTACGAGTCGACCGCCCACCAATCGGTGCGGTCGAGCGCGGCCGGTGCACGACGGCGGACCAGCGACGCGAAACCGTCGGGAGCGGCGGTCGGCGCCGTCAGCAGACCGGCGTTGAAGTCGGCCACGAGGTGCGCGACCGTCTCCTCGGCGTCACTCTTGTTGGTGCCGATGTAGCCGCTGGGTCCGCGCTTGATCCAGCCCGCGACGTACGTGCCGGGCACCTGCTCCCCCGCGCCGTCGAGGACGCGGCCGACCGCGTTCGGGATGGTGGCCGTGCGCTCGTCGAACGGAACGCCTGTGACGGGACGCCCGCGGTAGCCGACCGATCGCAGGACCAGGCCGGCGGGCAGGGTCGACACACGGTCGGTCGCGACCGGACGCACGGTTCCGTCGGCGTCCACCTCGAGGTCGTTGTCGACGACCTCGAGCCCGGCGACCGTGCCCTCGCCGAGCACCCGCACGGGCGACTGCGCGAACCGCAGGACGATCCGGCGGCGCTCCCCGCCCCGGGGCTCGCGGAGCTGCTCGAGGATCCGCAGCTTCTGCTCGAGCATCCGGTCCAGGGTGCCCGCGGCGCGCTGCCGCACCGTGGTGGCGTCGAGGTGCAGACCGCCCTCGACCACCACGTCGATGTCGTCGCGCATGACGAGACCGGTGAGCTCGGGCAGCGTGTACGCCGCCTGGGCCGCCCCGCGCCGCGCGACGAGGACGATCTCGCGCACCTTCGACTCGCGGAGCGCCTCGATCGCGTGGTCGGCGATATCGGTTTCCGCCAGCCGGCCGGGATCGGTCGCGAGGATGCGGGCGACGTCGAGCGCGACGTTGCCGTTGCCGACGATCACGACCCGCTCCTCGTCGAGCGGCACGTCGAGCGACGTGTGGTCGGGGTGCCCGTTGTACCAGGCCACGAAGGCCGTCGCCGTGCCGCTGCCGGGGAGGTCCTCGCCCTCGACCCCGAGGCGCCGGTCGAGCGACGCGCCGGTCGCGTAGACGACCGCGTGGTGGTGGCGGAGCAGGTCGTCGTGGGTGACGTCGGTGCCGACCTCGACACCGAGGTGGTAGGAGAACCCCTCCTGCGCCTCGATCTGGCGGAAGAGGTCGACCACCCGCCGCGTGTCGGGGTGGTCGGGTGCCACGCCCGCGCGGGCCAGCCCGTACGGCGTGGGGAGCCGGTCGATCACGGAGACCCGCGCGCCCGTCTGCTTCAGCACCTCGTCGGCGGCGTACAGCGCCGCAGGACCGGAGCCGACCACCGCCACCGTGAGGGAGCCGCGTTCTGCGGCGGCGCGCACGATCTCCGGCACCGGCGCCTGCACCGGTCGGGGCGCCGGCGGCGTGTGGAAGAGCGCGTTCAGCTCCTGGAACGGCAGCTCGGCCTCGCCCAGCTTCGTGTGGGGCTTGATCGCGCCCACGGGGCAGGCGCTGACGCACGCGCCGCAGTCGACGCAGGACGCCGGGTCGATGTAGAGCATCTCGGCGGTCCCGAAGTCCGGCTCGTCCGGCGTCGGGTGGATGCAGTTGACCGGGCACGCGAAGACGCACGAGGCGTCGCCGCAGCACGAGCGGGTCACGACGTGGGGCATGGGGCGGCGGCCCCTCAGGCCGCGAACTTGACCGGCGGCTCGCTGCGGTAGCGCGAGCGACGCGTGCCGTGCATGCCGAGGCGCTTCCAGAGGCGCTTAGCGACCGGGTTCATGAGGTCGGACTTCTCCGCCAGCATGCGCACGTCGGCGAACGTGTCGGCGAGCATCTGCTGCGAGGCGGGCGAGTCCCAGTAGAGCTCCTTCACCAGGTCCTCCGGCACGTCGAAGCGACGGCGGAACTCCTTGGGCGGCATGAGGATGGCGTCGCCGAGGATGCGCATGATCAGCGGGTAGAGCAGGGACACCGTGAACTTCGAGACGCGGCCGAGCTTCGGCGCGCGACGCTTGATCAGCTCGTGGGCGAAGGAGATGTGACGCGCCTCCTCGGCGACGTGGATCTCCATGATCCGGCCCATCATCGGGTGGATCTCGTCACGGCTGCGCAGGATCGCCTTCTGCGTGTGGTCGATCGGCTCCTCGCCCGCGAGGACGCCGACGAAGAAGATCACCGGGAAGCGGTTGGCGAACAGCGAGAACGCCGGGCTGATGGCGCGGATCCACAGCGGCATGCCCGAGACGTCCATGCCGACGCGGTTGACGGCCTCCTGGAACATCTGGGTGTGGTGGCACTCCTCGGTCGCCTCGTGCATGAGGTAGCGGTACTCCGGCGACCCGTTCGGCAGGCTGAAGACGTACTGCATGATGCCGCGGATCAGGATGTTCTCGAACTGCCAGCCGACCTTGAAGATGTTGGCCTGGCGCCAGAGACCCATCTCGATCTGCTTCTCGACGGGCTGCGCCTTGTACCACTCGCTGCGGCCCAGCGGGTCGGCCTCGGGGAGGATCCAGCGCGGGTCGTCGTGGCGCACCTGGAAGTCCGGGTGCTCCCAGTCGATGTCGTCGAACGCGTCGAAGTGTCGCTCGACCGACGCGACCGAGAGCCGGTGCAGCACCTCGGCGTAGTCCTCGTCGGACAGGCCCTCGGGCACCTCGGGCTCGTCCCAGTCGATCAGCTCCAGCAGGGACTTCTCGGGCTTCGCGGACACCTGGGCAGACATCGTGACTCTCCTCGCCTCGTCGCGGTCACGGCCGGTTTCCCGGTCGAGGACGGCAGTTCACCGCCTCGTCAACCGATCGTGCTCCGCGGCGACGACGATGTCAAGGACTATGTAACATTCTGAGTGTCACGTTCTCGGAGGGCCGATCGGCTCCGCGGTCAGGCGCCCTCCAGCGGCGTCGACTCCTCCGCCAGCGCCTGCTGGCGCACCACCCAGATCCGCTGCACCACGGTGATCGTGCTGGCCGCCGCGAGCGCCCAGAGGGTCACCTGCTGGAGGATCGGCAGGTCGAACAGCGCGCCCAGGCCGGTCATGACGAGGATGGAGACGAGGCGGTCGCTGCGCTCGGCGATGCCGACCTTCGCCTGGAACCCCAGACCCTCGGCGCGCGCGCGTGCGTACGACGTCACGCTGCCCATGACGAGGCACACGAGACTGAGCACCAGGTAGAGGTCCGAGTCGCCGGGGCCGGCCCAGTAGAGCGCCAGGCCGCCGAAGATCGCGCCGTCGCCGATCCGGTCGAGGGTCGAGTCCAGGAAGGCGCCGAACTTGCTGGTGCGGCCGGTCTCCCGCGCCATGAACCCGTCGATGAGGTCCGAGAACACGAACGCCGTGATGAACAGGACACCGGCGAGCAGGTGGCCCTGCGGGAAGAAGATCAGCGCGCCCGCGCAGACACCGAGCGTGCCGACGAGGGTCACCGCGTCGGGGCTGACCCCGCAGCGGATGAGGAAGCGGGCGACGGGCGAGAGGAGGCGGGTCCAGAACCCGCGGAAGCGCTCGAGCATGGTGAGGGCAGGTTAGGCCATCCGGGCGACGGGCCCGTTCACCCGTCGGCTCCCCCGGCAGGCCCCTCCCCGACCAGCGCGGCGCAGGCCTGGTCGACGGCGGTGGGAGCGCCCGCGGCGTACCACTCGAGGCCCTCGTGCCGGACGCGCCGGGTCGTCCCGCCGACGCCGCGCACGATCGCCGCCCCGGGGAGCTCGTCCCACGGGGGCACGGAGTGCTGCAGCACCAGGCCGACGCGGCCCTGGGCCACGGCGGTCGCGTCCATGCTGCCGGACCCGAGCATCCGCACGGCCGCGGCGCTGCCCGCCGCGCGGTAGAAGGCGGCGCCGGCGGAGGACGCCAGGGAGCGCGGGTTGAAGTAGGTCGCCATGCTCGTGCGCCCGAGCGACACGTCGGCCAGCGGGGCGATCGCGACGCCGTTGCGCGTGCTCGGCAGCCCGGGGCCGCCGAGGAAGAGCTCGTCGTCGTGCGGATGGTAGATCGCGCCGAGGACGAGGTCGTCGCCGTCGAGGAGCGCGACCGCCGAGCACCACCAGGTCAGTCCCGAGAGGAAGTTGTAGGTGCCGTCGACGGGGTCGACGACCCAGCGGCGTCCACTGGTCCCCGGCTCGTCGACTCCCTCCTCCCCCAGCACGCCGTCGGCGGGCCGCTCGTCAGCGAGGCGGCCGGCGACGAGCTCCTCCGCGGCCCGGTCGGCCGCCGTGACCACGTCGGAGACCGAGGTCTTCTGCTCGACACGAAGCCCCTCCACGCCCGCCGCGCGCATCCGGGCCGCGAGCGAGCCGGCCTCGCGCACGAGCGCCCCGGCGAGACGCACGTCGTCCGGATCGACCGTGCTCACGCGCCCCACGCTCCGCGGAGCAGGTCGCGGGTGTCCCCGAGGAGCTGCGGCAGCGTCTTGGTCGCACCCAGCACCGTCATGAAGTTGGCGTCGCCGGACCAGCGCGGCACGACGTGCTGGTGCAGGTGCGCGGCGAGCGACCCGCCGGCGGCCGAGCCGAGGTTGAGGCCGACGTTGAACGCGTCGGGGGTCGCGACCGCCCGGATCGCTCGGATGCCGGCCTTCGTCATCGTCGCGACCTCCGCCGTCTCCGCGTCCGTCAGGTCGGTGTAGTCGGCCACGTGACGGCGCGGCAGGACCATGAGGTGCCCCGGGTTGTAGGGGTAGAGGTTGAGCACCGCGAAGGTCGTCTCCCCCTCGGCGACGACCAGGTCGGGGCCGGTCGCGGTGCCCGCCACCATCCGGCAGAACGGGCAGCCGGCCGGTTCGGTGCGGGGCGCGGCAGCCGCTTCCTCCGCTCCGTCCGTGCCTCCGGCGCCGGCGATGTAGGCCATCCGGTAGGGCGTGTAGAGCCGCATCAACCCGTCGGGGTCGGTCACGCGTCCTCCTGCGTCAGTCACGGTCGGGTCGGAGTCAGTACTGGTGGAACCAACGGTCGAGCTCGGCGGCCACCCCGGGGCAGGTGACGTTCTGGTCGCGGTCGGCCTCGACCCACTGCCCCAGGACGGCCGCGCCACCCTGGATCGACCAGTCGTCGGCGCAGCGGGACAGCGCCTCCGCGCGGGAGGTGTGGCCCGCCGCCCGCCACTCGGGGACGCCGAGGGCGAGGTCGCCGACGACCTGGCGCCACAGGTGCGGCGTCGAGTAGACGCCGATCGCGTAGCCGGCGTCCGTGTAGGCCCGGGCGAGACCCTCGACCACGGCCGCGTTGGCGACCGGGTCGTCACTCCACTCGAAGTCCGGCACCGGCTCGACGTCGATCCACACCACGGGCGTCAGGAGGCCGGCGTCCTGCATCGACGCCACGTTGAACCGACCCTGGGCGTAGCCGGTGTTGCGCAGCGCGTCGGCGGGTGAGCCCCCGTCGTACGGGCCCGTCGTGCCGTGCGTGGCGAGCGTCGCGGGGTCGGGGAAGCTGGCGACGGCGTACGCCGCGCCGAGCAGGTGGCGCTCCGCGACCCACGCGACCTGGTCGGCGAGGCACGGGTTGACGTGGAAGCCGGGGCCGTTGGTGAGGCCGACGACGACGTACTCCGCCGCGTCCAGCGGCATCGGCATGCCGAGCGTGCGCTTCTCGGGGAGGCCCATGCCGCGGGGGCACTGCGGCCACGAGACGTCGCCGCCGAGAACCGGCACCGCGGGATCACGCGACGGACCGCCGGTCGGCACGTCGCCCGCCGCGCCCTCGGCGAGCCGGGCGAGGTCGCCCAGGGGGTCGTCGGTGGGCGTGGTCGGGGCGCTGCCGTACGACGCCGCACCGGTCCCCGGGCCACTGCCCGTCGCGTCGGGGTCGGCGCCCGGGTCGGCCCCCGACTCGGCGTTCGAGCAGCCGGCGAGGAGGGCGGCGAGCAGGACGACGGGCACGATCGGGCTCCGGGATCTCCCCGGAGCGTGGCGTCGCCCGCGCCGTACCACTACCGCGCCCCCTCGCCGGACCGCGCCTCAGACCTGCGTGCGGGCGGCGACCGCGTCCACGACGCGCTGGATCGCCTCGTCGAGCGGCACACCGTTGTCCTGGTCGCCGTTGCGGTAGCGGAACGACACCGCGCCCGCCTCGACGTCGGCGTCACCGACGATCACCATGAACGGCACCTTCTGCAGCTGCGCGTTGCGGATCTTCTTCTGCATGCGGTCGTCGGAGTCGTCGACCTCGACGCGGATGCCGGCCGCCTTGAGGCGCTTCGCGACGTCGTAGAGGTAGTCCACGTGCCGCTCGGCCACCGGGATGGCCTGCACCTGGACGGGGGCGAGCCAGGGCGGGAAGGCGCCCGCGTAGTGCTCCACGAGCACGCCCATGAACCGCTCGATCGACCCGAACTTCGCGGCGTGGATCATCACCGGCTGCTGCTTCGAGCCGTCGGAGGACGTGTAGGTGAGGTCGAAGCCCTGCGGCTGGTTGAAGTCGTACTGGACCGTGCCCATCTGCCAGGTGCGGCCGATGGCGTCCTTCGCCTGCACGGAGATCTTCGGGCCGTAGAACGCGGCGCCGCCCGGGTCGGGCACGAGCGCGAGACCGGACTCGCCGGCCACCTGCTCGAGCACCGCGGTCGCGGTCTGCCACTGCTCCGGGGTGCCGACGAACTTCTCCGTCTTGGCCTCGTCCCGGGTGGACAGCTCCAGGTAGAAGTCGTCGAGGCCGAAGTCCCGGAGCACGCCCAGCATGAAGTCGAGGAGGTGCTTGACCTCGGCCGGCGCCTGCTCCGGGGTGCAGTAGGAGTGCGAGTCGTCCTGCGCGAACCCGCGCACGCGGGTGAGGCCGTGGATCACGCCCGACTTCTCGTAGCGGTAGACGTGTCCGAACTCGAACAGCCGCAGCGGCAGCTCGCGGTAGGACCGTCCGCGCGAGCGGAAGATCAGGTTGTGCATCGGGCAGTTCATGGCCTTGAGGTAGTAGTTCTCGCCCTCGAACTCCATGGGCGGGAACATGCCGTCGGCGTAGTAGGGCAGGTGGCCCGAGAGGTGGAACGTGCCCTCCTTCGAGATGTGGGGGGTGCCCACGTACTCGAATCCCTCCTCGATGTGCCGCTGCCGGACGTAGTCCTCCATGGCGCGCTTGATGACGCCGCCCTTGGGGTGGAAGACGGGCAGGCCGGAGCCGATCTCGTCGGGGAAGCTGAACAGGTCGAGCTCGCGGCCGAGCTTGCGGTGGTCCCGGCGCTCGGCCTCCTCGAGGCGGTGCAGGTGGGCCTCGAGGGCCTCCTTGCTCTCCCACGCGGTGCCGTAGACCCGCTGCAGCTGCTTGTTCTTCTCGTTGCCCCGCCAGTACGCCGCGGCGGAGCGCATCAGCTTGAACGCCGGGATGCGCTTCGTGGTGGGGAGGTGGGGGCCGCGGCACAGGTCCTTCCAGACCACGTCGCCGCTGCGACCGATGTTGTCGTAGATCGTCAGCTCGGCACCGCCGACCTCGACGCTCGCCCCCTCGGCCGCGTCCTCGGCGGCGCCGCCGCCCTTGAGGGCGATCAGCTCGAGCTTGTAGGGCTCGTCCTGCAGCTCGGTGAGCGCGTCGGCGTCGGTGGTGACCCGGCGGGAGAACCGCTGGTTCTCCTTGATGATCTTCCGCATCCGCGACTCGATCTTCTCGAGGTCGGCCGGGGTGAAGGGGGTCGCGACGTCGAAGTCGTAGTAGAAGCCGTCGCGGATCGGCGGACCGATACCGAGCTTGGCCTCCGGGAAGAGCTGCTGCACGGCCTGCGCCAGCACGTGCGCGGTCGAGTGCCGCAGGATGTCGAGGCCATCGGGGCTGGTGATCTCGACCGCCTCGACCTCGTCGCCGGCGGCGAGCTCGTAGGCGAGGTCCTTGAGCTGACCGGCGACGCGCGCGGCCACGACGTCGGGCTGCTCGGCGAAGAGCTCCCACGCCTTGGTGCCCGTCGTGACCGTCCGCTCCTCACGCGCGTCGGCGTGGATGCGGGTGATCAGGATGTCGGGCACCGGAGGGCTCCTCGGGGTCGTCGGTCGTGTCCGCGGACCGCACGACGCGGCCCGGTCGCGATGCTATCGGTCGGGGGCCGTCCGGCTCGCGCCGGTTTCCACGGAACGCCTCGGGCGCGGTCGGGCTCCGTCAGCGTCCCCACCCGTGGACGACGACCGACCGGGCTCCCAGGGCACTCCGGGCTCTTCGGAGGACTCCGCACCGGCGACGCCGCGGTGCGCCGTCTGCGGGACCGATCTCGAGCTGACGTCGCCCGACACCACTCGGCTGACCCTCCTGCGGAGCTGGACCGGCGACAAGGCGCCCCCGTGGGACGAGACGTGGGAGGGCGACGTCGACGAGGACACGTGGCTAATCCGCTGCGTGCGGGCTTTCTGCAGCCCGGACCACGCCCGCGCCTGGGTCAGCGCGGGGCACCCCACGGCCATGGAGTGGGTGCGGTCCGAGCCGCCACCGGAGGGCTCGGACCTCGGTTGCATCGTCGGCTGCGTGGTCGTCGCGATCCTGCTCGCGTTGGTCGCGTGCCTCGTCGTCCTCGGCGCGGCCGAGGCGTGGCGGATGCTGTTCTGAGACGACAGTGCGGTCCGGGACGCCGGGATCAGGCGAGGTCGCGGTACCGCTGCGCCGCGGCGAGCTTCTCCTCGAGCAGCGGCACGGTGGAGCGGCGGGGGTTCGCCCAGTCGTCGCCCTCGACGAACAGACCGGCGTACGCCGGGAGGTCCCGCTGGTAGCGCCAGCCCTCGGCGAGCGGCCCAACGTCGTACGCGTCGTACCCGAGGTCGTCGAGGACCCTGGTCGCCCTCACCTTGGCGTCCGCGTCGTCCCCAGCGATCGGCAGGACGCTGCGCTCGGGGTCGTCGCTCGGCCGGGCGAGCGTGAGCAGGTGCTGGAAGAAGATGTTGTTGAAGACCTTGACGACGTGCGACGCCGACAGGTGCGCCTGCAGGAGCTCGCTCGTGGTCGTGCTCTCGTCGTCGAGCGCGGCGATCTGCCCGTCACGCTCGGGGTAGTAGTTGTTGGTGTCGAGCACGACCTTGCCCGCGAGAGGCGCGACCGGGACGTCCCGGTAGGCCTTCATCGGGACGGTCACGACGACGACGTCGCCCTCGCGCGCCGCCTGCTCGACCGTGCCCGCGCGCGCCGTGTTGCCGATGTCGGCGACGAGGTCGACGAGCGACTCCGGCCCGCGGCTGTTGCTCAGCACGACGTCGTAGCCGGCGGCGACCGCCAGCCGCGCCAGCGTGCTCCCGATGTTGCCTGCCCCGATGAGTCCGATGGTGGTCATGCTCGGCGCAACGGCGTCGCCCCGCCGGTGATTCCCCGCGCGTCGAGGTGGGGCTTGCGTCGCGTTCCGTGCGGCGAGTTCGGTTTCCCGACTACTTCGGCGGTGATCCCGACGCGCTCACCGACTGCCTCCGTGACGTCGCGACGGCGACGGCGGACCCCACTGCGGTCTCGGGCGCTCGCGGTGCACGTGCGCGGGTACGACGCGTTCCGGACCCGCGCACCCCTTCTCGACGAGGGTGAGCGGACCGGTCGCGGCCGCGTCGGCGAGGTTCGCGCGCCGCCCGCGGGACAGGTCGTCGAGCACGACGACCTCCGCGGCGCCCGCGGCGAGCAGCTGGTCGACGATCGTGGAGCCGATGGTGCCCGCCCCACCCGTCACGAGCGCGCGGGTCCCCGCGAGCCCGTACGGCGCGCTCACGCCCGTCCCCCGTTCCGAGCCAGCTCCCGGCGGACCGCGGAGGGGCCGTCCGGCATCGGGGCGTGTGCGCCGCCGGCGGCCAGGCTGGCGCGGGCCTGCTCGAGGACCTCCAGGACCCGGAGGCCGTCCTGGCCGTCCGTCCGGGGGCGACGCCCCTCCCGGATCGCGGCCGCGAGCTCCGCGACGACGAGGGCGAGCGGCTCGTGCTCGGCCAGCGCGGGGGCCCATGTGTCACCGAGCCGGTAGGAGACGCCGGCCCGCCGGCGGTCGCCGGCATCGGCGTCCTGCTGCGCCAGGTCGACGCCGCGGTCGTAGACGCTGAGCCGCTGCGCCGGGTCGAGGTCGTCCCAGACCAGGGTGCGCCGCGATCCGCCCACCACCATCCGGCGGATCTTCGTCGGTCTCAGCCAGTTCACGTGCAGGTGCGCGACCGCGCCACCGGGCAGCGGGAGCGACAGGTACCCGATGCACGCCTTCCCCGCACCGAGCGGGTCCGCGGCGAACGCCGACACACCGGTCGGGACCAGCCCGCCCGGCAGCACGAAGTCGAGGATCGCGAGGTCGTGCGGCGCGAGGTCCCACAGCACGTCGACGTCGGGCTGCACCAGGCCGAGGTTGATCCGTACCGCGTCGACGTAGAGCACGTCGCCGAGGGCGCCTTCCGCCAGCAGGTCCCGCATCCGCAGGACCGCCGGGGTGTAGCAGTAGGTGTGGTCCGTCATCAGCACGAGACCGCGCTCCTCCGCGGCGGCCACCATCGCCCGGCCGGTGGCCAGCGAGTCGGCCAGCGGCTTCTCGACGAGCACGTGCTTGCCGGCGGCGAGCGCGCGGTGGACGAGGTCGCCGTGCGTCCTCGCCGGCGTCGCGACGGCCACGGCGTGCACGTCGTCGCGCGCCAGCAGCGCGTCGAGGTCGGGCGTCGCGTCGACACCGGGCCAGCGGTGCGCGAGCGTCCGTGCCCGGGCCAGGTCCAGGTCGCACACCGCGCGCAGGTGCCAGTCGGGCGCCGTCGCGAAGTTGCGCACCATGTTCGGCCCCCAGTAGCCGGCCCCCACCACCGCCACACCGAGTCGGTCCCTCACCATCTGCGTCCTCCTCCGGATCCTGACGCCGGTCGGCCGGCGTCCCGGTCGCATTCGACCGACGTCGCGCCGTCCGACGCACTCGCCGGCACGCAGATACCGCAACTTGGGGACCCCGCCGCCGAGCCGCACGGACGGCTGGACGTGGTCGCCGACCTGGACGACGTGGCGGGGTGGCTCTCGGCCGGTGGTGACGGGGTGCTGGCGTTGCCGGGACCCGCGCTCCGCGGCGGCGACCTGCGGCGGCTCGCCCGGGTCGTCGGCGGCCATGGCGCCCGGTTGTTCGTGGGGACGGGCCTCGTCGAACCTCCCCGTGGCCCGGCTGCGCAGCGGCGCGCTGGGCAGCCTCCGGGTCGTGCGGGTGCGCCCGCAACGTCCCTCGCGCGCGGCGCGGACGACGAAGGTGGTCGTGGAGCGGGGCCTCGCCGTGGTGGGCCTGGTGCTCCTGGCGCCGCTGCTGCTGGGGCTGGCGTGCGCCGTACGGCGGGACTCACCCGGCCCCGCGCTCTTCCGCCAGACCCGGGTCGGCCTCCACGGGGAGCCCTTCCCGATGCTCAAGCTCCGCACGATGCACCACGACTCCGAGGCCGCGCGGGCCGCGCTGGAGGGTGCGGCGCGGTGACGCGGCGTGCTGTTCAAGCTGCCCGAGGACCCGCGCGTCACCCGGGTGGGGCGCGTGCGCGGCGTTGGTGGCTCGACGAGCTCCCGCAGCTCGTCAACGTGGCGCGCGGCGAGATGGCGCTCGTGGGGCCGCGCCCCGCCCTGCCGGCCGAGGTGGAGCGCTACCCGCTCGAGATGCACCGGCGCCTCACCGTGCGGCCCGGCATCACCGGGCTGTGGCAGGTCTCCGGCCGTTCGGACCTGCCCTGGGCGGAGTCGATGCGGCTGGACTGCACTCTGCCGACCACTGGTCGATCGACCTCGACCTGCGCATCCTCGCGCGCACGCTCGGCGCGGTGCTGAGCCAGCGCGGGGCCTACTGACCGGGGCGCACCGGCCGCATCCGTGGCCTGGGGAGGTGCGGCCGGGTACGGTCGGGTGATGGACGGATCGACGGTCGATCTCGGCGACCTGGGTCCGTCGGAAGGAGCCGACTCTCCTCCCGACACCTGGTGGCACGCCGACTTCCCCTGGGCTGCGGAGTCAGCCGGCGCTGCACGTGCGGTGATCCGCACGTCGCTGCGTCACCCACCGGCGGGCCGGAGCGCCACGGACCTCCGGCTCGTCACCGACGACGCCATCGAGGACGCGGCCCTCGTCGCGACCGAGCTCATCGCCAACGCGATCGACCACGGCGACCCAGGTGCCGAGCACCTGGTGCACCTCGCGTGGGCGCTCGCGCCGCACGACCTGGTGCTGCGGGTGCGGGACTCGGGTCGCGGTGCGCCGTTCGGCGCCGCTGCGCCGACGACCGACGGGCTGCGCGGGCGCGGGCTGCTCATCGTGGACAGCGTGTGCCGTCGCTGGGACGTCGTGCGTGACGGCGGCACGACTGTGACCGCACTCGTCCCGCTCGACGCGGTGGCGTGACGCCGCCACCGCGCTACTGGACGAGCACGCCCGGCGTGCGGGGGAAGCCCAGGGCCGCGTGCACGAGCGCCGACCACGCGGCCTGTGCCTCCGCCAAGCCCGGCGCCGGGCCGTCGTGGACCAGGCACGCCACCCACTGCTCCGCGTCGGGGTCGTAGCCACCGGCGGCGAGGACCGTCGTGGTCCCGAGCTCCCACGCCTCGGCCTCGTGCCGGGGGCGGAGGTGCAACGTCGTCGACCGGCCCTCCAGCACCCGGGCAGGCAGGATCCCGAGCCAGCCGTCGTCGACGGTCACGTCCGTGCCACGGCGCACGTGGCTGTCGACGACCTGCAGGCGGCCCGCGCCACGCTGCCTCCCGACCCACCACGACGCCGCGTCGAGGCCGTCCGCGAAGCACTCCGCGACCGATCGGAGCCGGCCCGGGGTCGCGACGTGCACCATGTCGTCCAGCTCGTGCAGGCAGCGCTCGGCCAGGGCAGCGACCCGCTCGGTACGGCGCTCGACGGCGCCGCTCGTGAGCGCGGGCGCCCCCGGGTCGCCGAGGGCGACCAGCAGCCGTTCGGCCAGCCGGTGCTCCTCCTCGGTGAAGCTGCCGGCGTCGCGGACCAGCTCGACCGTCACCGCCTCCCCGCTGTGGGGAGCCACGACCGTGAGCCGGCTCCGCGGTCGCCGCCCCCGCACCGTGGCGACCCGATCGGTGCCGTGGTGGACGATCACGTCGTCGACCCCGATCGCCGCCCGCACGGTGCGTCCCACCAGCTCCTGCCAGCCGACCTGCTGCGCCACGCCCTGCACCGTCATCCCGTCGTTCCCCCGACCGACTCGTCCTGGACCAGGCACCCTGCCGACACTCTCCCTGGCCTGCCTCCCATCCTGCGATCGTCGTCCACAGGTACGCCTCATCCCCGGCTCAAGGTCGGTGCAAGTCCCGGCCGACCGACCCCTCGTTCCGCCGTGCCGCCGTGTCGATCAGCGCGGCGCGGCGACGTACGCGTCGATCTCCCCCAGCACCCGCCGCTTCACGTCGTCGTCCGCGAACGACGCCCGCACGGCGGTGCGGGCCAGGTCGGCCACCCCCGCCTCGTCGAGGTCGAGGAGGTCGGCGGCGATGCCGTACTCCCGGTTGAGCGTGGTGCCGAACATCGGCGGGTCGTCCGAGTTGATCGTGACGGTCACGCCGGCGTCGCGGAACGCACGCAGCGGGTGGACGTCGAGCGACGCCACCGCCCGGGTCGCGAGGTTGGAGGACGGGCACACCTCGAGCGGGACGCCGGTGGCGGCGAGGTGGGCGAGCAGCTCCGGGTCCTGCGCGGCGGACGTGCCGTGCCCGATCCGCTCGGCGCGCAGCAGGCGCAGCGCGTCCCACACCGTCTCGGGGCCGGTGGTCTCCCCCGCGTGCGGCACGCTGCGCAGGCCCGCGGCGCGAGCCGCGTCGAAGTGCGGCTGGAACTGCGGCCGGGGCACGCCGATCTCCGGTCCGCCGAGCCCGAACCCGACCAGCCCCTCGGGGGCGTGGTCGACCGCGAACCCCAGCGTGGCGTCCGCGGCCGGGATCCCGGACTCCCCCGGGATGTCGTAGATCCACCGCAGCACCAGCCCGAAGTCCCGCTCGGCGGCGACCCGCGCGTCCTCCAGCGCCTCCGTGTAGGCCTCGATCGGCATCCCCACGCCCTCGTCGTGGGGCCGGACCGAGGTGTACGGCGTGCACGTCAGCTCGGCGTACCGGAGGTTCTGCCCCGCCGCCATCTCCCGCGCCACCTCGTAGGTCAGGTAGCGGATGTCCTCCGGCGTGCGCACGAGGGCGACGACCGCGAGGTAGACGTCGATGAAGTGCGCGAAGTCGCGGAACTCGAAGAACCGGGCGAGCTCGTCGGGGTCGCTCGGCACCGTGCCGGGGTGACGCGCCGCGAGCTCGGCGACGATGCGCGGCGACGCCGACCCGACGTGGTGCACGTGGAGCTCCGCCTTGGGCAGGCGGGCGATGAAGTCGAGCACGGGTGTCCTCCTCGGGGCCGCAGGGTACGGCGCGGCCCGTCGAGCGCCGCACCTCACCCGCCATCATGCGCGCGCCCGGACGCGGCGTCCGCATCGGGCGCGCCGCGTTGCGGGTTGCGTCGCGTGGGGTGCGCCGAGTTGCGGGTTGCGCCGCGTGCAGTGCGTCCAGTTGGCACGTACGCCCCGTTTCGGACGGCGAGTTGGCACATACGCCCCGTTTCGTGCGCCGAGTTGGTACGTACGCCGCGTGCGATGCGTGGGTCGCCAGCGAAGCGATCCACAGGGCCTCATCAACAGGTGGTGATCGAACGCGTGTTCGACTAGACTTGGGGGCATGGATCGGGGGACCCACACCACAGCGGCCGCGTTGCTCGACGCGGTCCGCGACACCACCCGTACGACGCGGGTCGCGGAGGCGGCCGCCTTCGTCGCCGTGGGCGATTGGGCGGATGCGCACACCTCGGATGCGGTGGTCGGTGACCCGATCGGAGCTCTCGGTGAGTGGCTCGACCCCGACCACACCGAGACGTTGGCGGGCGATCAATTCTTGGAGCTCGGTGGGCCGGGTGCGCCGGTGGTGGCGGAGTTCTGCATCGGCGAGGTCGCTGCGATCCGGGGTTGCTCGTTCGACGCCGCACGCCGACTCGTCGGGGACGCGGTCGAGCTGCGGCACCGGCTCCCGCGGGTCCATGCCCGGATCGCGGCCGGGGAGGTCGAGGTCTGGCGGGCACGGCGCATCGCCCAGCAGACGCGTCCACTCACCAAGGAAGCGGCTGGGTTCGTCGACGTCCACATCGCGTACGTCGCCGGCCGCGCCACCACCGGCGACGTCGACCGGCTCGTCGCCGAGGCAGCGGCCCGGTTCGACCCCGAGTCGCTGGAGGCCGAGCGTCTCGACGCGGACGCCGGGCGGCACGTGACGATCGACCTCGCCGGCATGGCGTATCGGGACCCGCTGACCGGGACCCTGCGCGGCACCGTCGACGTCACCGGATCCCTCGACCTGGCCGACGCGCTCGACCTGGAGCGCGCCGTCGCGCACGTCGCCGGACAGCTCGCCGACCTGGGCAGCACGGATGACCTGGACGTACGGCGCTCGATCGCGCTGGGTGAGATCGCTCGCCGCTCCGACGGCATCGACACCCTGGCCTTCACTGACGCCGTGGCGGGCGGCGGCGCCGTGGACGGCGACCTGTCGCGCCCTAGAGCGCGGCCGGTGCTGCGGTCGAAGCGGGACGTGGTGATCTATATCCACCTCGACCACGCCGCGATCACCGGCACCGTCACCGGACTGGGCCCGGGGATCGACGCCTGCACCGGCACGACCGGGATCGACCTCGCCCGCCTCGACACCCCAGGAATGCCCCGCGGCCCGGTCACAGCCGAGCAGGTCCGGGCCTGGTGCGGCAGCCCGGACACACAGGTGACCGTCAAGCCGGTCATCGACCTCAACGCCGCGCCGACCTCGACCGCCGTGGCACTCGGAGTGCGTGGCGCCTCTGTTGCCGGCTCCGCGGGCGCCGGTGTCCGCGGGCTCGCGGTCGACGGCTACCGCCCCACCGAGCGGATCGCCGACCACGTCCGGCTCCGCTGGCCCCGCTGCGTGTTCCCCTACTGCACCCGCAGCGCCCGCGCATCCGACCTCGACCACCGCAACGCCTACGGCCCGTCCACAGCGCGCGGAACGGGCCAGACCTCCACGAGCAACCTGTATCCGCTGTGTCGACGCCACCACCGCATGAAAACGCATCCCGAGCTCGCCACCGGACGCCGCTGGACCTACCGGCCCACCGACCCCGCACGAGGCGAACCACCGGACGCGCTCCACTGGACCAGCCCCACCGGGCTCACCTACGTCGTCGACCCCGACGGGTCTCGCCCCTGGCCACCGCCAGGACCGGACGATCCCTCCCGCGCCTGACCCATCCGACAACCCACCCGCCGCCCGGCTCACCCCCGTGACCGGGCGGCGAAGCATGCCCCGACGAACCCAGCACACGGGCCACCCACGCGAGCCACCAGCGACCCAACCGCTACGCCGCCACCAGCCTCACCGACACGACAGGACGTGCCGCTCCCGAGGCATCCGTTGACCCGCCGGCACAGGTGGCGAACTGCGCCGGAGCCCGGCGCCCTCACCGGCATGCTGGGCGAGACCGCACGGGGTCGACCCCAGGTCGCGACGACGCACTCGTGCACGATCTGCCGTGGAGTACACCGGCGGGCGCGGCCGCATCGGTGCCGGGCTCGACCGAACCCTCTGCGCCGCCGACGGCCATCGGCACGACCCTGCACGAGAACGCGAGTCGGGCACGCCGCCGACGACCGGCTCGCGACTCGCCCCTGCCGGCGCGAGCGGCGTCGACACCTGCCCGACGGCTACTCGGCCTGCTCCGCCGCGCGCGCGGCGACGTGCCGGCCGGCGAGGTATCCGTAGGCCAGCCCCCGCATGTTGGCGACCCCGCTCTGGAGCCCGGCGCCCACGTCGTTGCGACCGGCGGAGTTGCCCGCGGCGTACAGGCCCAGCACCGCCTCGCCGGTGTAGGTCAGCACCCGCGCGTCCCCGTCGACCTGCAGACCGGCGGAGGCGACGCCGAACTGCACCCGCGACATGCGGGCCGCGTAGAACGGTCCGCGCGCGATCGGGCCGAGGGTGGGGTTGCCGGCATCGAGCGCGGGGCGGTCACGGAACATCGCGATCGACCAGATCTGCTCGCCGCGCTGGAAGTCGGAGTCGGCCCCGGCGGCGCAGTGCTCGTTGTAGCGCGCCACCTGCTCCTCGAGCCCGTCCGGGTCGATGCCCGCGAGCTCGGCGAGCTCGCGGATCGTGTCAGCCTTCACCGCCAGGTCGAGCCGGGGTGCGCGGGCCGCGTCGCCCTCGACGTAGTCCTGGTCGAACACCAGCCAGCACGGCCAGTTCGGCATCGTGTGGGTCGCGCCGTCGAGCGTCTGGAGCGCGGCCGACATCGCCGGGTAGAACGACTCGTTGGCGAAGCGGCGCCCCGTGGCGTTGACGATGATCTCGTGGGGGTTCACGGCCCGGTACGACGAGTGCAGGTCGTGCCCGTCCTCGTCCTCGATGCCCTGCGGGAACCCGACCTGCATCACGTTGCGCGCGGCGGGCAGTGTCGAGATCGCGGCGCCGGTCGGCGCGGCCATGACGAGGTGGTCGCCCTCGATGCCCGCCGGGGCGGCACTGCCGTGGTCGTCGAGCGCACCCTCGAAGCGGCGGACGAGGTCGGGGTTCCAGTCGTAGCCGCCCGTCGCGAGCACCACGCCACCGGTCACGGCGATCTCGACGTCCTCACCGTCGTGGTGGACGACGATGCCGCGGACGACGCCGTCCTCGACGACGAGACGCCGGGCGGGCGACGATGCCCAGAGCTCGACACCGGCAGCGAGGGCCGCGTGCACGTAGTGCGCCGCGAGCGCCTCCCCCATGAAGACGTGCTCGCCGCCGACGGAGCCCTCGGCGCCGTCACGCCCGAGGCCGCCACCGCTCGACCCGATCGGCGAACGCCGGAGCCGCGGCGCCCACTCGCCGAGGAGCGCGGTGTCGATCCCGACCGGCTCCAGGTAGCGACCGTCGGCGGCCGCGTGCTCGAGCAGCGGGTAGTAGTAGTCGGGCAGCTCCTTGATGACCTGCATCCCGATGCCGTGCACCGACTCGAAGTAGTCGACCGCGTCCTTCGCCGCCGCCAGGAGGCCCACCGTGCGCTCCGGGTCGCCCCAGCCGCCGGCCAGCTCCTGCAGGTACGCCGCGCCCTCGGCGACCGAGTCCTCGATCCCGAGGTCCGCCTGCTGCCGGCTCCCGGGCACCCAGGTCTGACCACCGGAGTAGGCCGTCACGCCGCCGACCTGCGCCATCTTCTCGACCAGGAGCACCCGCGCCCCGGCCTCCGCGGCGGCCGCCGCCGCCGCGCAACCTCCCACGCCCGTCCCCACGCACACGACATCGAACTCGAGCTTCGTCATCTCGACCGCCTCCTCAGACGGACGCGAATCTAACGCTGTTGTGTTCGTGGTGCAACGGGTTCGGACGGGGTTTGGTCGCGACGCGCCCTGGTGACAACGTCCCTCGTCGGTGCCCGCCCGGGGAGCGTCGTCCGACCGAGAGAGGCGATCCGATGCACGCGGAACCGACACGGCCCGCGAGCCCCCACTGGCTCGCCCTCGCCGTCGCGCAGCTGCTCGGGGCGGCGCTCGTGCTCGCCCTGCTGGTGCGCGCGATCGTCGACGACCCGGCGGGCGCCGACATCGCCGCTCGCGTCGGCATCGCCGCCGCCGTCGGCATCGGCGTCACGCTGCACCGGCGTCGCCTCGGCGCGAGGTGGTCCGTCGCCGGGTCGCCGGCCGCCACGGTCGTGTTCGTGGCCGCGGTGATCGGCCCGGCCGTCGTTTTCGTCGGACTCGCGACCGGGTTCGTGCTCGACGCGACCACGCTCCAGGTCCTCGTCGTGGTGACGCTGGCCGGGGTCGTCGTCGAGGCCGCGGTCTGCGCCACGCAGCGACGCCAAGACCAACGAGAAGACCGCCCCTGACACTGCTCTCACAGGTCAGAGGCGGTCTCTGAGGGTGGGCGATACTGGGTTCGAACCAGTGACCTCTTCGGTGTGAACGAAGCGCGCTACCACTGCGCCAATCGCCCGCTGTGGTGCGGTCGCATACGTTAGCGCACCTCCCCCGCGAACTCACATCGGGGTCATCCGCCGTTCACGGGTCGATGTCCTGCGCCTCGCGCTCCCGCCAGGTGCGCTGCGCAGCGGCCGTCACCGGACCGGGCGCGGGGAGCTCGCGGTCGTTCCAGCGCCGTACCGCCTGCACGTCCCGCGTCGTGCTCACCAGGAACACCTCGTCGGCCGCCTCGGCCACCGCGATCGGCTCGTCGACCTCGCGCCCACCGCACCACCGGAGCACGAGCGCGCGCGTCACGCCCGCGAGGCAGCCGCTCGCGAGAGTCGGCGTGCGCAGCTCGCCGTCGACCACGTAGAAGAGGTTCGACCCCGTGCCCTCGCACAGGTCGCCGACCGTGTTGGCGAAGATCGCCTCGCTCGCCCCCTGCTCGCCCGCGCGGGCGAGCGCGACGACGTTCTCGGCGTACGACGTCGTCTTCAGCCCCGCCACCGCACTCCGCTCGTTGCGGACCCACGGCACGGTCACGATCGCGGCGGTCTCCGGCTGGGGCGCCATGGAGACGGCGGAGACGAGGAGCGAGTACGGCGCGTCCCCCCGCCCCGACCCGAGCGGCCCGGGCCCTCCCGTGACCGTCAGCCGGAGCCGGCCGAGGGGCAGGTGCTCGGCGGCGAGGGTCGCGGCGATGCCCGCCCGGACCGCCTCGACGTCGACCCCCTCCAGCCCGATGCCCCGCGCGGAGGAGACGAGACGGTCGAGGTGTCGCGTCAGCGCGAAGGGCCGGCCGTCGACGACCTTGATCGACTCGAAGACACCGTCCCCCACGGTCACCCCGTGGTCGGTCGCCGTCAGCACCGGCTGGTCGGGATCGCCGAGCAGCTGTCCGTTCACCCACGTCTTCATGAGCCGATCGTAGGTGCTCTGACCTGCGGTTTCACGCGCCCCCAAGCGCCCACGTCAACCTGGAAGTCACACCGACGTGACCCGGATTTTGCACGCCCCCCGGCATCCGCTAATGTTCTCGACGCACGCCGAACCGGGGAAACCCGGAGCGGAGCGCAAGCGGACGTAGCTCAGTTGGTAGAGCGCAACCTTGCCAAGGTTGAGGTCGCGAGTTCGAGCCTCGTCGTCCGCTCGGAGAGAAGTAGGTACCAGCCTCCACGGTGGAGTGGCCGAGAGGCGAGGCAACGGACTGCAAATCCGTCTACACGGGTTCAAATCCCGTCTCCACCTCGATTGCCTCCGGTCCCGCAAGGGATCGTTGGTCGTCTAGGGCGATTGGCGCAGTGGTAGCGCGCTTCCTTGACACGGAAGAGGTCACTGGTTCAAACCCAGTATCGCCCACCAGCGACAAGCCGCAGATCCTCGGATCTGCGGCTTTCGTCGTTCCAGGCCCGGTCCCCCGGCTCACGCTTCGTCGTCGAGGCGGTCCCCCAGCAGCCGCAGCGCCTCCGCCTGCGCTGCGTTGAGGCGGGGGTCGTCCATCAGGTCGGCCAGCTCCACGGTGTCCGCCGCGCGCAGCCGGCGTCCACTGGCGCTGGCGAGGAACCCCGCGAGCGCGGGCCGCAACAGGGCGACGTAGTCCTCGACGACGGCGCCGATCGCGGCGTCGTCGGCATCGGCAGGCAGGTCCTGGAAGCGCTCGACGACCTCGACCAGCCCGCTGCCGCCGTCGGCGGCGAGCAGCGACGCGGCGAACTGCTCCATGTCGGCACCGTGGGTGTCGGACGTCAGACGCGCGACCAGCTGCGAGGCGTCCCGCTCGAACTCGGCGAGCCCCGATCCCGCCCGCGCGCCGAACGCCGCCAGCGCCGCCATCCCCGGGGGTTCGTCGGGACGGCGCCGCTCGAGCCGCAGCCGCGCGATCTCGTCCCGACGTCGTTGCAACCGGTCGATCGCCGCGGCGAGCTCACCGTCGAGCTCGGCGAGGAGAGCGTCGCCGTCCATACCCCCGTCGTTCTCCGGAGTCCCGGAGAGCTCGAGGAACTCCGGGACCCGCTCGAGCGGGACACCGACGTCCACCAGCCGCCGGATGCGGAGGAGCCGACCGACGTCCGCCAGGGTGTAGCTGCGATAGCCGTTGGTGCTCCGTGCGGGCTCGGGCAGGATGCCGAGCTGGTGGTAGTGCCGCAGGGTGCGCACACTGACGCCGGCGAGTCGGGCGACCTCGTTGCTGCGCACGGCTCTCATTGGAGCACCTCCCCCGGTCCGGCGGGGCCGAGATCCCGCAGCGGCCTCGCCACCAGGGCCGCGACCACGACGAGCGCCCAGAAGCCGAGCACGACCAGGCCGGTCGTCGACAGCGACGTGCTGTCGACGAGGATGCCCGCCCCGAGCACCCCGAGCGACGGTGCGGCGGTGATCGCCGCGTTCTGCGTGCCCATCACGCGACCGCGGGCGGCGTCGGGGATCCGCTCGACCATCAGCACCCCGACGACGGTCGTCGCGACACCCGCCGTCACGCCCAGGACCATGGCACCGAGGAGCACCACCCACACGGCCGGGAGCAGGCAGATGAGGGCGACCCCGCCGACCGACCCGACCAGGCCGAGCACCGTCCACGCGCGGCGGGCGAGCCGAGGGCCCCAGGCCGCGTAGACCGCGGAGCCGAGGAGCAGCCCGAGGGCGAGCGCGCTGAGCACCAGGCCGAGCTGCCCAGTGGCGCCCTCCACGGTGAAGTGGACCGGCAGCAGGAGACCCTGGACGGCGGTGAGGACCGTGACGAGCCCCAGGTTCAGCGCCGTCACGCTCAGCAGGAACGGCGACCGGGCGAGCACGACCCAGCCCTCGCGGAGATGGGCGAGCGCGGCCCGCGGGGAGCCGCCCGGCCGCACGCCGGTGATGCGGCCCACCTCACGCGGGAGCAGCAGGGTGGTGAGCGCCGCCAGCGCGCTCGTCGCTGCGGTGATCCACAACGCCGCCGACCCGTCGAGCAGGACCACGAGGCCCGCCGCGGCGGCCGGACCGACGAGCATCGTCACCGAGCCGGTCATCTCTCGCAGGGCGACGAGGCGATCGAGGTCGCCACCGCCGTGGCGGGCGACCGCGGGCAGCAGCGCCTCCCTCGCCGTGAGGCCGGGGACGTCCCCGAAGGACCCGATGATGCCGAGCAGGACGAACCACCCCAGTGACAGCCCCGTCAGCAGGTCGACGAGCGGGAGCGCGGCGATGGCCGCCGCCGAGATGAGGTCGGTGACGACCGAGACGGTGCGTCGGTGGAACCGGTCCACCACGCCGCCCATCACGAGCCCCGCCAGCACCGCCGGGACCGCCGTGGCGGCGGCGACCAACCCGGCGTCGGCCGCGCTGCCGGTGGTCTGGAGCACGACGAGCGGCAACACGACGGCGGCGACCGCGTTGCCGAGCACGGACAGGCCGTAGGAGCCGAGGAAGACGGCGATGGTCCTGGTCATGGGACCAGCAGAAACCATGACGCTACGTCGGGCTCAAGCCCTGGAGACGAACCCCTCAGCCGGGAACGTCGCTCGCGGCGATCGGGATTCCGGCGACGCTGAGCACGCGATGGGCGACCGTGTCGGGACGGGCGAAGAACGCGACGTCGGCACCCTGGCGGCGCGCCTCGCGACGCAGCGTGACGGCCGCACCGACCGCGAGGCTGCTGAAGAAGTCGAGGGCACTCATGTCCACCACGATCGACCGGCGGACGCGAGCGAGGGCGGCGCGCACCGCACCCGCGAACTCACCGACGTCGTCCCGGTCGTAGACGCCGCCGGCGCAACGCAGCACCGCGCCGTCGGTCGCGACACGCAGATCCCCCGAAGCCATGCCTCGACCCTAGGCGGAGCGGGCGTCGGCCGTCCTCCTACGTTCGGATGAGTCACCCCCGACCATCGACGCCGGCGGACAGCACAGGGGGACGCCGGCCTCAGGCCGGTGGCGCGAAGAACTCGAGCGCGATCCCGTCGGGGTCGCGGAACGAGAGACCCGAGCCGTAGTGCGCGTCGACGATGCCGCCGTGGGCGACCCCGAGGTCGTCCAGGCGGGCGACCCAGGTCTCCAGCTCGGCACGGTCCGCGCAGGCGAAGGCCAGGTGGTCGAGGCCGGTCCCCCGCTCGTCGAAACCGCCGCCCGTGCCCGCCGGGTGGGTGTGCAGGCCGAACAGGTGGCCGCCTCCGATCGCGAAGACGGTGTGGTGGAAGCCGCCGGTGGTCTCGTCCTCGTCGAGGACGGGCTGGGAGCCGAACAGGGCGGCGTACCACGCGGTGCTCCGCTCGAGATCGGTCACGGTGACGGCGGCGTGGGCGAGGGACGGGAAGGACATCGAGACTCCTGGGAAGTGAGGTGGATCACGACCGCTCCACCGTCGCAGTGCTGCGTGGGGAACGCGCCCACCGATCGGAGAGGTCCCGCGCCCGACCCCACCGCCTGCTCGTGAAGAGCCTCTACAAGAAGGCGATCTTCGGCGAGGGCGTGACGCGCGAGGAGGTCTACGCCTTCCACGGCGAGGCCTTCGTCGCGTTCGTGCTGCGCGGCGTCGGGCTGGGCCTCATCGCCGTCACGACGGTGCCGCTGCGCGAGGTCGCCGAGCTCGACCGTCGGTTCGGCATGTCGCCGGGCCACGAGTCCCGGCCGCAGCACCTCGTGACCGGCCGCACGCCGCTCCGCTGACGCGCTCCACAGCCTGACCCCGGTCGTGGCCTCAGCGCGCCGCTTTCCGTAGCGCTGGGGCCACGACTCCCGTGTCGGCGACCACGACACCCTCGCCGAGCGTGACCACGCGGTCCGCCGCCGCGAGCACGGCGGGGTCGTGCGAGACGCACACGACGACGGCGCCACGCTCCGCCTCGCCCGCCATCGCCGCGCGGATCAGGTCGCCGCTGACGGCGTCGAGGCCGGTGGTCGGCTCGTCGAGCAGCAGCACGTCCGCGCGCGCGACGACACCCTGCGCGAGGAGCGCCCGCTGGCGCTGCCCGCCCGAGAGCGCGCCGTACGGGCGACGCGCGAGATCGGCGACGTCCATCCGTCCAAGCGCCGCGGCGACGGCCGCCCGGGCCGCGGCATCGGTCCGTCGCCACGGACCGAGTCGTCCCCAGGTGCCGACCGCGACGACGTCGCGCACGGTGATCGGCAGGAGGTCGGAGACAGCGGCCCGCTGGGGCACGAGAGCGACCGTCCCCGTCACTTGCCGGATGCCGGCCGTGGGCAGTCGCGTGCCGGCGATCACCTCGAGCAGCGTCGACTTGCCGGCGCCGTTCGGCCCGGCCACCACGGTGACGGCGCCCGGCGCGAGCGCGAGGTCGACGTCGAGGACGGCGGGGTGGCCGCCGAGGAGGACGCGAATCCCGCGGAGGTCGACGGAGGGCGGTGCGGCGGTGAACAGGTCGGACACGGTCCAAGCCTAACGCTTTTGATAATCGTTCGCATTTATGGCTAGGGTCCCGGCCCGTGACCACCCTCCTCGACGGACTCCTCGAGCCGTTCGCTCTCGAGTTCCTCCAGCACGCGCTGCTCGGCGGCGTGCTGGTCGCCGTGCTGTGTGGCGTCGTGGGCACGTGGGTGGTCGTGCGCGGCATGGCCTTCCTCGGCGAGGCCCTGGCGCACGGGATGCTGCCGGGCGTCGCGCTGGCGACCGTCCTCGGCCTCCCGGTGCTGGTCGGTGGCGCGGTGAGCGCCGTGATCATGAGCGTCGGGATCGGGGCACTGCAGCGGCGCGGCACGCTGTCCTACGACACGAGCATCGGCCTGCTGTTCGTCGCGATGCTCGCGCTCGGTGTCATCGTGATCTCCCACTCCGGGAGCTTCGCCACGGACGCGACGGCGATCCTGTTCGGCGAGATCCTCGCCATCACGTCGAGCGACCTGGTGCTCCTCGCCGCGGCCGCCGCGATCGGGCTGGGCGTGGCCGCCGTCGCACACCGCTCGCTCGTCGCCCTCGCGGTGGACCCGCGGATCGCCGCCGTGCTGGGCCTCCGCCCCCGCATCGCCCAGGGGGCGCTCGTCGGGCTGGTCACGCTCGCGGTGGTGGCGTCGTACCAGGCCGTCGGGTCCCTCCTCGTCGTCGGCCTCCTCCTGGCGCCGGCGGTCGCGGCGTCGCACTGGACCGTCCGGCTCCCGACGCGGATGGTCCTCGCCGCCCTCCTCGGCAGCCTCGCCGTGCTCGTCGGCCTGCTCGTCTCCTGGCACGCCGCGACCGCGGCGGGTGCCTCGGTGGCCGGCGCCGCGATCGGCATCGCGGGTCTCTCCGCACTCACCCGCCGCGCGATCGACCTCGCCCGCCCCACCTCCACCTCCACCTCCGCCCCCATCGCCGAGGCCAGCGCCAGCGCCGCCTGATCCCCGACCGACCGCTCCCCCACCCGGAAGGAACCCTTGCGACCCCGCCTCCCCCGTTCCGCACGCACCACCGCCGTCGCCGGTCTGCTCGCCCTCGTGGCTGCCGGTTGCGCGGCCGACGACCCGCACGGCGCCAGCGCGGACCCCGGCGTCGACGGTGCCGGCAGCGCCGACGCCTCCGGTGACGGTCACGGCGCCGTGGCCGGCGCCGCCGAGGTGTCCGAGCCGCAGCTCGGGCTCACCTCCGTCGACCCGTCCGGCACGGTGACCCACCTCGACCTGCTCGACGAGAGCACCAGCGAGATCGGTCGGGTCGGCGAGCCGACCGCCCTGACGACCGACGGTCGCTACCTCCTCGTCCAGACCGGCGACGGTGTCGAGATCGTCGACAGCGGCGTCTGGACGTGGGACCACGTCGACCACTTCCACTACTACCGCGCGGAGCCCCGCGTGCTGGGCACGGTCGAGGGGGACGGCACCGCGACGGTCGCGACGACGAACTCGTCGACCACGTCGGGCACCGGTGTGTTCTTCCCGGACTCCGGCGAGGCGGTGCTCCTCGACACCCACGCCCTCTCGCAGGGCGAGGTCGTCGAGCAGTTCCGGCTGGAGGCCGGCGCCCACGACGGCATGGTCGTCCCGGTCGGCTCGTTCGCGCTCGTCTCCGCCGCGGACGCCGGCGGCACCGTGACCTCGCTCGTCGGGCACACCGCCGACGGCGAGCCGACCGGCGACGAGGAGGCGTGCGTCGCCGCTGCGGGCACGATCATGACCCGCGTCGGCGCGGTGGTCGGCTGTGCCGACGGCGCTCTCCTCGCCACCGTGGCGGACGACGCACTGGCCATCGAGCGGATCCCCTACCCCGCCGGGACCACGGCCGCGCCCGCGACCGCCTTCGCCAACCGCGAGGGCCGGCCCACCGTGGCCGCGCTGGCCGGGCCGGAGGGCGCCGACGGCATCTGGCTCCTCGACACCCGCGAGCGCTCCTGGACCCTGCTGCCCAGCCCCGAGCCGCTGGTCGCCGTCAGCGCGGTCGACGACGAGCAGCAGCACGTCGTCGCGATCGCCGCGGACGGCCGGGTCCTCGTGCTGGACGGCACGGACGGGTCCGTCCTCGCCGCGACGGAGCCGCTCGTCGCCGCGTCGCTCGCCGCCGGGCTGCCCCCGACCCTCGTCACCGACCAGCAGCGCACCTACGTGGGCGCACCCGCCGAGCGGCAGCTCCACGAGATCGACGTCGCCGACGGAGCCCGGATCGCCCGCTCCTTCGCGACCTCCACCGAGCCCCGCTTCACCGCCGAGACAGGACGCTGACGTGCGCCGTACCCGCCTCCCCCTCCTCGTCGCGACCGCCGCCGTCGCCGCAGCCGGCTCGCTCACCGCGTGCAGCGCGGGCGCGGGGAGCGACGGACCCCTCGTCGTGGTGTCCACCAACATCCTGGGCGACGTCGTGGAGAACCTCGTCGGCGACCAGGCCGAGGTGCTCACGCTGATGAAGCCGAACGCCGACCCGCACTCGTTCGAGATCTCCGCGCAGGAGGCCGCGCGCGTGCGCTCCGCCGACCTCGTCGTCTCCAACGGACTCGGGCTCGAGGAGGGACTGCAGCAGCACCTCGACGCCGCGGCCGACGACGGGGTCGCGACCTTCGTGGCAGGGGACGCCATCGAGGTGCTGGAGTACGCCGAGGGCGACGCCGGCGGCACCCCCGACCCCCACTTCTGGACGGACCCCGCCCGCGTGCTCGACGTCGTCGACGCCCTCGAGCCCGTGCTGGCCGAGGTGGACGGGATCGACGGCACCGAGCTCGCCGAGCGGGTCGCGGACTACCGCGACGCCGTCGTCGAGGTCGAGACCGAGATGACGGAGGCGTTCGCCGCGATCCCCGACGAGCGTCGTGCCCTCGTCACCAACCACCACGTCTTCGGCTACCTCGCCCAGCGCTTCGGCTTCACCGTCGTCGGCGCCGTGATCCCGGGCGGTACGACGCTGGCCGCACCGTCGGCGTCCGACCTGTCCGACCTCGTCGACGCCGTCGAGGACACCGGCGTCCCGGCGATCTTCGCCGAGTCGTCCTCCCCCGACCGGCTCGTGCAGGCGCTCGCCGAGGAGGCCGACGTGCACGTCGACGTCGTCGAGCTCTACACGGAGTCGCTCACCGAGGCCGACGGCGGCGCCCCCGACTACCTGACGATGATGCGCGTCAACACGCAGCGCATCGCCGCGGCGCTCGCCTGAGCGTCCGCACCACCCCACCACCGAAAGAGGACACCGCACCGATGCGTTTCCCCCACTCCTCCCGCGCGGCCGTCGCCGCCGTCGGCGCCCTGGCGATCTCGGCCCTCGCGGCCTGCTCGTCGGGCGACACCGACTCCGACGCGACCCCCGCCGGCGACCGCACGACCGAGTCCGCCGAGAGCACCTGGACCGCCGGCCCCCGCCTGGCCGTGGCCTACGAGGGCGGCATCCTCGTCCTCGACGGCACGACGCTCGAGACCGTCGCCGAGCTGGACTCCGAGGAGTTCACCCGCCTCAACCCGGCCGGCGACGACCGCCACGTGATGGTCACCGTGGCCGACGGCTTCCAGGTGCTCGACACCGGCGCCGGCACCGCGGAGGGCGCCACGCTCACCGACCTCGTCTTCCCCGCCGACACCCCCGGCCACGTCGTGCGCCACGCCGACAAGACGGTGCTCTACGCCGACGGCACCAGCGACACCACGATCATCGACACCGCGGCGCTCGGCGACGCCGCCGCCGCGGGCGAGCTGCCCGAGGTCGAGACGATCCCGGGCGTCGAGGCCCACCACGGCGTCTCGGTCGTGCTGGAGGACGGCTCGTTCCTCACCACCGTCGGCAACGCCGACGGCCGCAACGGGATCGTCGTGCAGGACGCGTCGGGTGCCGTCGTCGCCCAGAGCGACGAGTGCCCCGGCGTCCACGGCGAGGGTACGGCGCAGGACGAGGCCGTCGTGCTCGGCTGCGAGGACGGCGCGCTCCTCTACCAGGACGGGCAGATCACGAAGCTCGCCGCGCCCGACCAGCCCTACGGCCGGATGGGCAACGCCTACGTGAGCGAGACCAGCCCGATCATCGTCGGCGACTACAAGACCGACCCCGACGCCGAGGGCTACCTGCTCTCCGCCGTGACCCTCATCGACACCGCCGCGGGCACCCTCGACGTCGTCGACCTGCCCGAGGGCGTCTCCTACACGTTCCGCGACGTGGCCCGCGGACCCGGCGACCTGGCCTACATCCTCGCGAGCGACGGCTCCATCCACGTGCTCGACCCGACCACGGGCGAGCTGACCGACGCGTTCCCGGTCGTCGACGCCTGGGAGGGCCCCGTCGAGTGGCAGGACCCGCACCCCGCGATCACCGTGTCCGGTGACCTCGCCTACGTGACGGAGCCGGCCGCGAACAGCGTGCACGCCGTCGACCTCACCACCGGCGAGGTCGTCGCGACCGCCGAGCTCGATGTGACCCCCAACGAGATCGCGCCCGCCGCCGGCTGATCCCGGCCAGGGCCGGGGCGATGCCCTAGGGTCGCGGGGCATGAAGCGAACCGCTCTCGGGATCAGCGCCGTCGCCCTCGTGCTCGCCCCGGCCCTGGCCGCCTGCTCCGGCGACGACGGCAGCGGCGACAGCAGTGTGGAGGGGACCTCCACGCCCGACCCGGTCGCCGAGAACGCCGCCGAGGTCGCCGTCGGTGACACGGTCGAGCTGCCCGACGGCCTCACCGTCACCGTCGCGGCCATGGAGCTCGGTGGCGACACCGGTGGCCCGTGGGTCACGACCGAGGTGGTCGTCGAGAACCCCACCGACAACGAGGGCGCGGTCCCGACCTTCGGCCTGGTCTGTGCGGAGGGACCCGCGATCGGGGACTACGCGGCGGGCTCCACCGTGGTCATCGGCGATCCGATCCCGGCCGGCGGGACGGTGACGGGGACGCTCAACCTGCTCCTGCCGGGCGACACGCGCTCGGGCGCCGAGGTGCCGACGTGCACGGCGCCGGCCTACGTGCAGGCGGCGTCCGTCACGACGGCCGACCTCGAGGCGACGACCGGGCGCATCGACGTACCCGCCGCGGTGCTCGACCAGCTCGGCTGAGCAGTCACCCGCGCTCGCGGGCGTCCGGCCCGCCCGGCAGCACGACCTCGATCCGCGTGCCCCGGCCGGCGGGGTTGTCGCGCACCGTGATGGTGCCGTGGTGCCGGTCGACGATGCGGCGGCAGATGGCGAGGCCGAGGCCGGTGCCGGAGTACGCCGAGGCGTGCGCCCGGTAGAACTGCTGGAACACGAGGTCCTTGCTGTCATCCGGGATCCCCACCCCGTTGTCGGTGACCCGCACGACGACGGCTCCGTCGTCGGAGGCCACGCCGTCCACGACGACCTCGGCCGGCTCGCCGGGCACGACGTACTTCAGGGCGTTGCCCACGAGGTTCTCGAACAGCTGGCGGAGCATGTTCTCGTCGCCGTGGACGACGGGGAGATCACCGACCCGCACCCGGTCCCCGGCATCGCGCCCCGCGACGATCTCGTGCACCAGCGCAGGCAGGTCGACGTCCGTCGACTGCAGCTCCGCGTCGCGGCTCGTGGCGTGCTGCAACAGGTGGCGGATGAGGCTCTGCATGCGCTCGGAGGCGCCCTGCACCTTCGTGACGACCTGGCGCACCGTGATCTCGTCGGGGGCGTCGCCGTCGGCGATCTCCTCCGCGAGCAGCGCGACCCAGCCGTCGATGGTGGCGAGGGGGTTCTTGAGGTCGTGGGCGACGACGCCGGCGAACGCGGTCAGCTCCCGGCGCTGCTGCTCCTCCGCGGTCACGTCGCGGAGGACGACGACGGCACGGGGCGGGGTCGCCGGGTCGCGCGGCAGGGGCGTCGCCGTGACCTCGACGAGCACGTCGGGCGAACCGTCGAGCATCCGGGCGACGACACGCTCCACGACCTCCTCGCCGCGCAGGGCCCGCCGCGACGGGATCCGGTCGACCGGCAGGGGGCGTCCGGACAGGTCGTGGAGGGTGAAGGCGGGCTCCTCGCGGGTGAGGCCGGCCGCGGGGTTGCGCAGGAGCACGCGGCCGTCGCCCTCGAGCACCACCACGCCCTCGTGCATGGTGTCGACCATCGTGCGCATCAGCTGGAACTGGCGCTGCGCGTCGGTCTGGGCGTGCTGGACCTCGCGCAGCAGCTGGCGGCGCTCGTCGCGTCCGACGCCGAGGGTCAGGGCGGAGACGATGACGACACAGACGAACAGCTGCGCGAGGATCACGCCGAGGCGAGCGTCGTCGGTGACGGCGAACGGTCCGCGGTCGGCCAGCGTGAAGACGACCACCGCGATGCCGGCGACGACGCCGTGCACGGTGGCGACCGCGGTCGAGAACCGGAGCGCCGCCCACGCCGTCACGGTGAGGAGCGGGAACGCCAGCGGCACGGAGTCCGGCACGAACGCGACGACGTAGAGCACGACGGACACGACGACCATCGCGGCCAGCTCCAGCGGCCCGCCCTCGTCAGCCGGACGTTCGCCGCGGCCGGCCGCCATCGCCCGACCGACCACGAGGGCGGTCGGCACCACGAACACCCCACCTGCGACGGCTCGTCCCACGAGCAGGCC
>DASWYU010000265.1:0-6364 GCA_036404795.1 Nocardioides sp.
GATCGACTGGGCGTCCCTCCACCCCGCCGAGACCGACCCGGCCTCGCTCCATCCCGCCTGCGGCCCCCACGCCTACGCGGAGCCCGCCGTCGACGACCGTGTCGACCCCGCACGCACACCCGCGGACCTCCACGACGCCAACGGCTGGCACGGCATCCCCGCGATCGCCTGGCACGCCCCCGCCGCGTTCGCCGCCGCCAACCGCCTCACCACCCGCGCCGGCGGCCTACTCATCCGCGACGCCCTCCTCCTCGCCCACCGCCTCCCCCGCACCTGGGCCCGCGTGAACGCCGGCCACGTCCCCGCGTGGCGCGCCCGACGCGTCGCCGCCACCATCGCGGGACAGCCGGACGACGTCGCCGCCTACGTCGACCACCACGTCGCGGACGTGGCCGAGAGAGTCGGTACGGCGACGCTCGACAAGCTCCTCACCGAAGCCCTGCTCCGGCTCCACGCGGAAGACGTCGAGCTCGATCAGCTGACCGCCCTCGACACCCGCCACGCCACATTGCACGCCGCCTCGATCAACCACACTGGCATCGCCGAGATGACCCTCCGCGCCGACTGGTGCGACCTCGCCGCCCTCGACGACACGCTCACCGAGGTCGCCCACGCCCTCGACCAGCCCGACCTCGCCGCCACCGTCGGGCTCGAGCGCGCCACCCTCGGCACCCACCACGACGAGCGACGGGCGCTGGCCCTCGGTGTCCTCGCCGACCCGCACGCCGCCGCCACGCTCCTCGACGCGGTCCGCCACACCACCGCCGGCACCCACGACGCCACCAGCACGGATGCCGCCCGCGGGCCGACGGCGACCCGCATGCGGACCGTTCTCCACCTGCACCTCAGCGACCTCGCGCTCCTCGGGCTCGACCCTGTCGGCCGCGCCGAGTCGATCGGTCGCAGCCGACCCGGCGGGTCCGGCAGCCCGATCCTCGCCGAGGTCGTCCGCTCCTGGGCCGGACGCACCGACACCCACCTCACCGTGCTGCCGATCCTCGACACCAGCGAGCGGATCACCGTCGACGCCTACGAGATCCCCGACCGCCTCCGCCGTCACGTCCTCGCGACGCACACCACCTGCGCCTTCCCGTGGTGCGAGCAGCCCGCCCGCACCACGGACCTCGACCACATCACCGCCTGGCAACCCGACGACCCCCTCGCGGCGACCAGCGCCGAGAACCTCGCGCCTCTCTGCCGCCACCACCAACGCCACAAGACCCTCGCCGCCTGGCGCTACGTCCGCATCGAGACCGGCACGTATCACTGGACCGACCCCCACGGCTCCACGTACGTCGTCACGCCCCACGGCACACGTCCGATCGCCCCTCATCCACGCCGCTAGGGTCGGGCCCATGGCCAGCCGTCCCCCGCGCGAGCACACGATCGAGAACCCGGAGAGCCAGGAGCTGTTCCAGGCCCTGCAACGTGCCCTGCGGTCCAGCAAGCCGCTCGACCTGCTCGTGTGCGTGAGCTCGCTGCTCGACGCCGTCGACGAGCGCTCCCGCACCCAGACCCTCGAGCTGCGCGGCAACCCGTCGCTCGATCAGCTCGTCGCGTCGTTCCTCGACACCGAGCACGCCGAGACGACCGCGGCGCTCCACGTGATGCGAGCGCTCCACCCCGCACTGCCGCTGTCCGCCCGGGTCGACGCGGAGCTCGCCGCCCGGACCCATCGCATACCGCCGTGGATCCACACGCTCCCCCAGGCCCGTGCGAGCCTGCCGCCGCGCACCGTCACCCACGGCGACGGCACCGTCGACCACCTGCTCGGGGCCACCCTCGACGGTGCCGGCACCACGCCGAGCATCACGCTCACCGCCGCCGTGGTCGTCGACACGACATCCGACACCATCGTCGACGCCGTCGTGCTGCCGGTCGGTCTCGACGTGATGGTCGCGCAGCTGGAGCGACAGCTCGACGACGAGGCAGACGCGCTCGCCGCGGCGGAGAGCACGACGGTGCGGGCGAGCGTGACGCAAGCGGTCGCCGTCACCGCCACGACCGACCCGCCGGTCGTCACCTCGACCTGGCCGCTCTGCCGTCCGCTCGTCGAGTGGTTCGTGCGGCTGCTCTGAGCCGCGGAGACCACCGCCTCAGAACGGCCGCTGCCCCCGCTCCCACATCGGCTTCCACTTCAGCGTGACGCCCGCGACCCCGAGCGCCGGCAGCTCGACGCCCGAGAACGGCACGGCGACATACCGCACCTCGTCGTGCTCCGGACCCCGCGGATCCACGGCCACGATCGCCAGTCGATAGTGCGGCTGCGCGTTCTTGCCCGTGAGCACCTCGTTGTGCGAGACGAAGAAGTCGTCCTTGCCGACCAGTCGCGCCTTCACCTCGATCGTCACGACGTCGCCGTCGGCGGCCGTCGACAGCACGTCGAACCCGGGGTTGTTGAACGCCTGCTCCTCCGGCACCCGGCCCAGCGCACGCTCCGCCGCCAGCACCGCCTCGACCCCGCGACGCTCGACCTCCTTCGTCTCCACCGCGTGTGGAGCCGGCGGCACCTCCGGCGCGATGCCCGCCCCAGGCTCCTCGTCGAGCCAGGAGACCGGCACCACCAGCGCCGCCGCGGCCGTCACCGGCGGCGCAGCCCCCATCTGCTGCTGCCGCTCGAGGAGCTCCAGCCTGCGGGAGAGCCGCACGGCGAGCTCCTCGGACTTCCGGTTGAGGGACGCCGATCCCTCCTTCGGTTTGAGTCCGGCAGTCTCCTTCTCGGAGGCGACCATCGCCTCGGTCGCGAGGCGCTCCATCTCCCGCTGGAGCCGCTCCGTGACGGCAGCGCCGACCCGCTCCAGCTCGGCGGCCCGCCGCGTCCGCACCTGGCCGACGAACTCCGGAAGCCGCGCGCCGATCACCCACGACAGCGCACCCCGCTCGGCGCCGCCCACCCAGGTGAGGCCGCGCGCCCGCTCGGCGACGGGGCCGTCGGGCAGGGCGACGCAGTCGAGGTACGGCGCCGGCCCGGCGTCGACGATCGAGCCGTCCTCCCCGACGAGCACGTGCCCGAAGCGCTGCGCGACCGCCGGACCGCCCGCGGCGTCCACCACCGCCTCCCGCACCGACACGAGGAGACGCGGCTCCTCGAGCGTGCGGGAGACCAGCACCGTCCCCGCCACCAAGGACGTGCCCCACTGCCGGTCGACCTCCCCGAGCACCGCGTCGAGCAGCGGGTGCCCCGGGGCCAGGAGCTCGGCCCGCGCGGCGTCGGGGACGTCGATGCGGTCGAGGTCGAACGTCACCCGCTCGTACCTGGTCGCCACGGCGCGCCCCGGCCCACGGAGCGCTCCGGGGACGTGGGCGATCTCGAAGCGTCCCGCCTCGCGGCGCGAGATTCGTCCGCCGAGCCGGCTGAACGCCGAGCGGAAGACCATCTCGACGTAGTGCGGCTGCAGGCGGCGCGCCCGCGCCTCGACCATCTCCCGACGCAGCCGGTTCACCTCGGCCGCCCCCAGCAGGTCGCGCGACAGTGCCCGCTCCGCGAGCAGGTCGTCGAGCCCCTCGGCCACCGACCCGTCGATCACCTGCTCCATACGCGCGCGGACCGCGGGCTCCTCGCCGTACCGGATCGCGTCGAGCAGCAACGTGCGCAGCGGCGTCTCCTCGAACGCGGCACCGAGCACGTCGAAGACCTTGCCCCCGTAGGCCTTCTGCTGCTCCTCGATCTTGCCGAGCAGCTTCGTGAAGACCTCGCCCTCGCGCGTGTTCGACGCCACCAGGTTCCAGAGGCGGCACACCTCGCGCTGCCCGATGCGGTGCACCCGGCCGAACCGCTGCTCGATGCGGTTCGGGTTCCAGGGCAGGTCGTAGTTGACGACGAGGTGCGCCGCCTGGAGGTTGAGGCCCTCCCCCGCGGCGTCGGTCGCGATCAGCACCCGGCATTCCGGGTTCTGCGTGAACTCCTCCGTGATGCGCCGACGCTCGTCGCGACGGACGCCTCCGTGGATCGCCTCCACCGCCTGCGCGCGCCCCAGCAGCGACCGGGTGCGCTCCGTCAGGTAGTCGAGCGTGTCACGGTGCTCCGTGAAGACGATGATCTTGCGGGGACGCCCCTCCGCGCCGCCGCCGAGCGCCTCGTCCGTCAGGATCGTGCGCAGCTCGGCCCATTTGCGATCGGTCTCGGCCGACCGCACGAGACCCGCGGCGCCGATGAGCTCGTCGAGCTCGGCGATCTCCACCTCGAGCTCCCCGATGGTGCGGGCCGCGGTCGCCCCGTCGACCAGCTCCGACTCGATCGACTCGAGCTCCTCCGCGCTCAGCTCGTCCTCGTCCAGGTCGTCGGGGACGACCGGTCCACCGGAGGCGGCGTCGGGCGCTGCCACGCCGTCGACGAGTTCGGCACGCCGCCGACGCAGCCGACCCTGCCGTCGCTTCAACGACTCGTGGATCGCGGCCGGCGACGACGCCAGACGACGCTGGAGGACCGTCAGCGCGAAGCCCACGGTCGTGCGCCGGGCGCCATCGAGCTGGTCGGCGCGGTTCATGCCCTCCCGCACGTAGCGGGTCACGTCCTCGTAGAGGTCCGACTCGAGGGCGGACAGCTCGTACGGCACCGTCTGCGCCACCCGCTCCGGGAACAGCGGTGTGCCGTCGAAGCGCAGCAGGTCCTCCTTCACCATGCGCCGCATGACGTCGGACGTGTCGACGACCCGTCGCTGCCGCCCCTCGAACCGGTCGCGGTCGAGCAGGGTGAGGAAGAGCTGGAAGTCGTCCTCCTTGCCCGCGTGGGGCGTCGCGGTCATCAGCAGCAGGTGGCGTGCGACGTCGCCGAGCAGCTCACCGAGAGCGAAGCGTCGGGTGCGCTTCACCTCCGCGCCGTACCAGCGCGCCCCCATGCGGTGCGCCTCGTCGACCACGACGAGATCCCACTCAGACCGGCCCAGCTGATCGAGGAGGACCTCGTTGCGCGCCAGCTGGTCCATCCGCGCGATGAGCAGCGGGTGGTCGTCGAACACGGAGGTCCCGACCGCCTGGGCGTCGATCATCGGCGTCGACAGCAGCTCGAAGCGGAGGCCGAACTTCACCGTCAGCTCGTCCTGCCACTGCTCGACGAGCCCACCGGGCGCGACGATCAGGCATCGGTGCACGTCGTCGCGGAGCAACAGCTCCTTCACGTAGAGCCCCGCCATGATCGTCTTCCCCGCGCCCGGATCGTCGGCCAGGAGGAACCGCAGCGGCGTGCGGGGCAGGAGCTCGCCGTACACCGCCCGCAACTGGTGCGGCAGCGGATCCACGTTGCTCGTCGCGACCGCCAGCATGTCGTCGAACGACGCCGCCGTCCTGATCCGCAGCGCCTCGGCCGCCAGCTTGAAGTCGTCCGCAGGCGCGTCGAACGACCGGCGCGGGCCGACCACGCGCTCGAGCCGCGACTCGTCCGAGCGGTACAGCAGGTGCTCCTGCACCTCGCCGCCAGCCCGCACGATGACACCGACGGCGTCGTTCCCGTGCCACGAGAGAGCGACCACCTCCGCATCGGCACCAGGGACGAGCCCCGAGTAGATCCGACCCGTCTCGAGGTCCTCCAGCCGCACGTGCTCCCCCTCGCGCCGATACCCAACCTGTTGTGCGGACTCTAGAGAACGGCGCCGACAGATTGGTGCGGTGCCCGACCGACGCCGCTCCCAGCAGTTCGAGGAAGCGGCCCGACTCCTCGGGCGGAAGGTGGCGGCATTGCGCCAGCACCGCGGGCTGACGCAGGAGATGCTCTCGGACCGCACCGGCCTGAGCCGCAACCAGATCCAGAACATCGAGCACTCGCGCGGCAACCAGCGTGGACCGAATGGTCAGCCGTCACCCGGCAACGCGCGCCTCGACACGGTCTACGTGCTCGCGCAGGTGCTCGACGTGCGGGTCGCGGACCTCGTCGATCCGGCGGTCACCGAGCACGACCTGCTGCGTCTCGTCGGCGAGCAGGCGGACGTCTGAGGCGTCACCCTCAGATGTGCTCCGCCGTCCCCGGCGGTGCGGCCTCGATCCACGCCTGCAACCCCATGAGCGAGGACGGCGCGAGCGCCAGCTCGACGAGACCGGACGGGGTGGCGCACTCGACCACGACGTGGTCGGCGTAGAGCGTCGCGCACTCGGGGCCGGACGGCGCGCGACGTCCGACGTACTCCAGGTCCGCCCGGCGCCACGAGCGCTTCGGGCGCGGAGAGACGGAGAAGATCCGGAACCACTCGAGGGTGTCGCCGTGGTAGCGACCCAGCCCGAGCACCCACCCGCGGCCCGCACGGTCGTCGCGCAACCGGACGCTCAGCTCGAACGTGCCACCGTGCCGGGACACGAGACGGCGCCGCACCACCAGTGCGACGCCGTAGAGGACGACGAGACCCACGAGGACAGCGACGCCGTCGAGCAGCCA
>DASWYU010000266.1:0-20068 GCA_036404795.1 Nocardioides sp.
CGCCGCACCCCTGGCCACCCTCGCGACGATCGGCGTCGTCGTCGCCGGCGTCGGGTTCACCGACACGGACCCGGCGCCCACCACGACCGCCGCGTCGCTCGGCGACCTCGTCGACATCACCGACGCGCTGGAGGACCGCGACGCGTCCACCAGCCGCTCCGTCGACCGCGCCGCGCTCGCGGAGCAGCAGGCGCTGGAGACCGCCGGTGCGGTGCAGGAGCAGTACGACGCGTGGCGGGCCTCCGTCGACGCGATCGCCGCGCAGCAGGTCGCGGACCGTGCCGCGGCCGAGCAGGCCGCGGCGGAGGAGGCGGAGGCCACCGCCGCCGCGGTGGCCGCCGCCGACACCACCCTCTGGGCGACCACCCACCTCAACCTGCACACCACGGCGTCCCCCACCGCGGAGGTCGTGGGCATCGTCGAGGAGGGTGCCGAGGTCGTCGCCACCGGCCGCAGCGCCAACGGCCGGGACGAGATCGTGTGGGACGGCGCCTCGCGCTGGGTGACGTCGGGGTACCTCGACGCGGAGGAACCGGGCGCCGTCGCCGCGCTCGGCGGCGAGTGCACGACCAGCTCGACCCCGTCGAGCGTCTCCGCCAACATCGCGGCTCTCCACGAGGCCGTCTGCGCGGCCTTCCCCGAGGTCACGTCCTACGGCGGCTGGCGCGGCGACGGCGACCACGGCCGCGGTCTCGCGCTCGACATCATGGTGCGCGGCGAGGTCGGCGACCGGATCGCCGAGTTCGTCCGCGAGAACTACACCGAGTGGAACGTGAACTACGTCATCTGGGAGCAGGAGATCTGGTCGGTCGACCGCTCGTCGGAGGGCTGGCGGTCGATGGAGAACCGTGGCTCCGACACGGCGAACCACTACGACCACGTGCACGTCAGCGTCTACTGAGGTCCGCTCCTGCCCCGGGCGGTCCCCGACCACCACCGGGCGCGGCTAGTGTCGGGCGCGCCATGACGACCCGACCCGATCCCGCCCCCACCGCGGACGCGCACGCCGCCGCGGCGTACTCCGAGGCCGACCGCGAGCGCGTCCTGCCCGAGCCCCCGAAGCGGGTGGTCGCGCCGCAGCGCGCTCCCTTCGAGCGCGACCGGGCCCGTGTCGTGCACGCCGCCTCGACCCGTCGGCTCGCCGCGAAGACGCAGGTGATGGGTCCGCAGACCGACGACTTCGTGCGCAACCGGCTCACCCACAGTCTCGAGGTGGCGCAGGTGGCGCGCGACCTGGCGCGGGCGATCGGCACGCATCCCGACGTGGCGGAGACCGCCGCGCTCGCCCACGACCTCGGCCACCCGCCCTTCGGCCACAACGGGGAGACCGTGCTGGCCGAGCTGGCCGAGCCGTGCGGCGGCTTCGAGGGCAACGCGCAGACGCTGCGGCTCCTCACGCGGCTCGAGGCGAAGACCTTCGCCCCCGACGGCAGCTCGGTGGGACTCAACCTCACGCGGGCGACGCTCGACGCCTGCACGAAGTACCCCTGGAACCGCGCCTCGGCCCCCGCCCCGCGGGGCGTGCACGGCGACGGGTCGCCGCGGGTGGTCGTGAAGTTCGGTGTGTACGACGACGACCGGCCGACGTTCGACTGGTTGCGCCGCGGCGTACCGGCCGACGTGCCCCGCCGCCAGTGCGTCGAGGCCCAGGTGATGGACCTGGCCGACGACGTGGCCTACTCGGTCCACGACGTGGAGGACGGCATCGCCGCCGGGCGGATCGACCTGACCGAGCTCGACCGCCACCGCGACGGGGTGTGGGAGACGGTGCGGGAGTGGTACGCACCGGGCGTCGACGACGCCGTGCTCGACGAGGTGCTCGCCGGGCTCCGCACGATGGGTTCGTGGCCGACCGCGCCGTACGACGGCACGCGGCGCTCGCTCGCCGCGCTGAAGAACCTCACCAGCGACCTCGTCGGTCGGTTCTGCGGCGGCGTGCAGGCCGCGACGTTCGCGGCGCTCGGCGGGGCCGTGCCGGTGCGCCACTCCGCCGACCTCGTCGTGCCGGAGCGCACCGCACTCGAGATCACCGTGCTCAAGGGCGTCGCCGCGCACCTCGTGATGCGGGCGGACGACCGGCTCGCCCTCATGGCGCGCCAGCGCGACCTGCTCGCCGAGCTGCTCGGCGAGCTGCTGCGCCGGGGGCCGGACGGGCTGGAGCCGGCCTTCGCGGAGGACTGGAGGGCGTCGGCCGACGACGCGGCGCGGCTGCGGGTGGTCGTCGACCAGGTCGCGTCCCTCACCGACGCCAGCGCTCTCGCCTGGTGGCGACGACTCTGCGGGGGCCCGGGCACGGGTGCGTAGACTCCCCGTCGTGGCGGGCAAGATCAAGGACTCCAGCATCCAGGAGGTCCGCGAGAGGGCCCGCATCGACGAGGTCGTCGCCGACTACGTGATGCTCCGCAACGCGGGCGGCGGCTCCATGAAGGGCCTCTGCCCCTTCCACGACGAGAAGTCCCCGTCGTTCAACGTCACCCCGGCCCGCCAGTTCTGCCACTGCTTCGGCTGCGGCAAGGGCGGCGACGTCATCTGGTTCCTGCAGGAGCACGACGGCCTCGGCTTCGTCGAGGCCGTGGAGCGGCTCGCCGACCGGTTCGGGGTGCGGCTGGAGCGCGAGGAGGGCGGGGAGCGCGAGAACCCCGGCTCGCGGGGCCCCCAGCGCAGCCGGCTGATCGAGCTCAACCGCGTCGCCCAGGAGTTCTACGCCGAGCAGCTCGCCGGGCCGGGGGCCGTGGTCGCGCGCCAGTTCCTCGCCGAGCGCGGCTTCGACCAGGCAGCGGCGGCGCACTTCGGGATCGGGTTCGCGCCCCGCGACGGCGACGCGGCGACCCGGCACCTCCACGGTCGCGGCTTCACGACCGACGAGGCCGTCGCGGCCGGCGTCACCGCCATCGGCCGCTCCGCCTACGACCGGTTCCGGGGCCGGCTGCTCTGGCCGATCCGCGACTCCTCGAACGGCACGATCGGCTTCGGTGCGCGGCGGCTGTTCGACGACGACCGGATCGAGGCGAAGTACCTCAACACCCCGGAGACGACGCTCTACAAGAAGAGCCAGGTGCTCTACGGCATCGATCTCGCCCGGCGCGACATCGGTCGCACGTCCCAGGCCGTGATCGTCGAGGGCTACACCGACGTGATGGCCTGCCACCTCGCCGGGATCACGACCGCGGTGGCGACGTGCGGCACCGCGTTCGGCGACGACCACGCCCGGGTGCTGCGGCGGTTCCTCCACGACCACGAGGAGTTCCGCGGCGAGGTCGTCTTCACCTTCGACGGCGACGAGGCGGGGCAGAAGGCCGCCGAGCGGGCCTTCGGGGGCGACCAGAACTTCGCGTCGCAGACCTACGTCGCGGTCGAGCCCAGCGGGATGGATCCCTGCGACCTCCGGCTCGCGCAGGGCGACGAGGCCGTGCGGGAGCTCATCGCGCGGCGGGTCCCGCTCTACCGCTTCGTGCTCGGCCGGGTCATCCAGCGCTTCGACCTCGACCGGGCCGACGGCCGTGTCGACGCGCTCCGCGAGGCGGCGAAGCTCGTGACGAGCATCCGCGACCGGTCGAAGATGGAGGCGTTCTCGCGGGAGCTCGCCCAGATGATCGGCGTGGAGGTCGAGGACGCGCGTGCCGAGGTACGGCGCGCGGCGGCCCGCGGTCCCCAGAAGGCGCCGGACCGCTCGGCCCCCGCCCAGCGGGCCGAGGCCGTGAGCCCGGGGAAGCCGGCCGCCGCCCCACTGCCTCCGCTGCGCGACCCGCGCTTCGCGATCGAGCGGGAGAGCCTCAAGCTCGTCGTCCAGCACCCGGGCGCGGTCGGTCGCACGATCGACGACGTGGACGCGGACGACTTCACCCACCCGACGTACCGTCGCGTCTGGGACCTCGTCGAGGGCGCCGGCGGGGTGGCCGCGGGCAGCGCGGACCCGGCGTGGGTCTCGCGCCTGCGCGACGCCACGACGAACGAGGTCGTCGCCCGGGCGCTCGGCGAGCTCGCCACCGAGCCGCTGACGGGCAACGCCGGTCCCGACCCGGCCTACGTCAACGCGCACGTGCTGCGTCTGCAGGAGCTGACGGTGCAGCGCCGCATCGCGGACGTGAAGTCGCGCCTGCAGCGCACCAACCCGGTGGACGCGCCGGGGGAGTACAACCGGCTCTTCGGCGAGCTCGTCGCCCTCGAGCAGCAGCGTCGCACGCTGCGCGAGCGCGCGATCGGGGGCTGAGGCGGCCGTGGTCGGGATGCCGTTCGGTCGGAGCCCTCGCGCGCGACGGGTCCCCGGCGGGGGCCGGGCACTCGCGGTCGCCGGAGGCGTCGTCGGCGCGCGCGATGCGCTGCACCTGCCCGGCGCCCGGGACACCCCGGTGCGGATCCCGTGGGAGCGGGTGGACACGGCCGAGTGGGACGCCGAGGCCGGCACCCTGACGGTCACCGAGGTCGCGCCGGACGTCGCTGCTGCACCGCGCCACGTCGTGCCGGTCGCCGACGCGGACCTGCGCGCCCGGGACCGCCTGCTGCAGCTCGTGCGGGAGCGCGTCACGGCTTCCGTGGTGCTGCAGCGCCACGTGCCGGTGCACGGCCGCGCCGGTCTCCACGTCGTCGCGCGTCGCCCGCCCGGCGGGGGAGCGGTGACGTGGGGGTTCCGGTTCGACGTGGGCGTGGACCCGGCCGACGAGGACGTACGGCGCGCCGCAGCCTCCGCCCTCGCCCGGGCCCGCGACGACGTGGGCGCCTGACCTCCCGGCCCCCGTCGCCCTCAGCCGCCCTCAGTCGCCCCAGGTCATCGGGACGACCTCGAAGGTCGCGCCGAAGGTCGCCCCCAGCCGCGTGCCGGCCTCGCGCGCCATGCCCTCGAGGAACTCCCGGGCGTCGAAGTCGGCCCAGCCGAGACCGTCGATGTAGGCGCGGTGCGCCTCGAGCGACCGGACGCCCGCGTCGAAGGTCGCCGTCGTGTCGACACCGTGCTCGGCGTCGGGGGAGCCCGCCGCCCAGACCTCGCCGACACCGCCCCACGGCTCCAACCCGTCGACCAGCTGCTCCGGGAAGATCCACCGGTTGCCGGCGTCGCGGACCGCGTCGACGACGGCCCGGCCGACGGCGATGTGGTCGGCCTGGTTGAAGGTGCGCCCGCCCCAGGTCTCGCGGAAGTTGTTGGTGACGACGACCTCCGGTCGGTGCCGGCGCACCACCTCGGCGAGCACGCGGCGCAGGGGGACCCCTGCCTCCAGCACGCCGTCGGGCAGCCCGAGGAACTCCACGGTGTCGACGCCGACCACCCGCGCCGACTCCACCTGCTCCGCCTCGCGGACCGCGCGGCAGCGCTCCGGCGCGAGTCCGTCGATGCCGGCCTCGCCGCTCGTGACCATCACGTAGACGACGTCCTTGCCCTGCGCCGTCCAGCGCGCGACGGCCGCCGCGGCGCCGAACTCGAGGTCGTCCGGGTGGGCCACGATCGCGACCGCACGGGTCCAGTCCTCGCGCAGCGGGGAGAGCGGTGGCGGGGTGCTGGGGGCGTCGCTGCTCATGCCCGCCAGCATGGCACCCCGATTCGCTCCGGACGAGTCTGCTTGCTAGCCTGTGCGGGCTGTTGAGGACGCGATCCCCCATAGCTCAACTGGCAGAGCAGCCGACTGTTAATCGGCAGGTTATTGGTTCGAGTCCAATTGGGGGAGCCAGCACGACGAAGGCCCGGTCGGGGAACCGACCGGGCCTTCGTCGTTCGTGCAGGTACGCCTCAGGACGCCGGCGGCTCAGGACGCGCGGGCGCCCAGCGAGCGGTGGGCCTCGCCGAGCACGGCGACGGCCTTCTCGACGAGGTGCTCGGTGACCTCCAGTTCGGCACGGGCCTCACGCCCGGCTCGCGTCAGCAGGCCCCGCACGCCGAGGCGCCGCAGGTCGGCGCGCACCGCGGTGCGGGCCGCATCCGCCGCCCGGTCGAGCACGGTGGGGTCGGTGAGCACGCGCGACGCGGGCAGGCCGGAGGCGTCGGCGATCACCTGCGCGGCGTCGCCGGCGTTGACGACGAGGTCGGAGGCGGAGCCGTACGCCGCGTGCCGGCCACCCGGCGTGACGAGGGCGAGCCCCGGCGAGGTCGTGAGCGTGGCCACGTGGCGCCCGGCGCCGGCGATGGTGGCGGTGACGTCGGTCATGCCTGCCCGATCGGCGGCTCGCCGATCGTCTTGAGGTCAATCCCTTGCGAACGCGCCACGGAGTGCTTGGCTGGGGGGATGAGCAGAAGGCCCCTCCCGAAGGTGATCGTCACGGAAGTGGAGGACGAGGCCACCCTCCACACCTGGTGGGAGATCGAGCGTGCCTCCGTCACCGACACCGACAAGGACGCGCCCCACCGCACCTTCGACGCCCTGCGAGCCACCCGCGACGGGTGGGGCGCCGGCGAGGACGGGGTCCACCTGATCGCCCGGGACGCGACCGGCGACGTCGCCGGCGTGGCCGAGATGTGCTGGCCGCTCGACGACAACCAGCACCTGGTCGAGGCCGACATCCACGTGCTGCCCCGTCACCGCCGCGAGGGCGTCGGCCGGCTGCTGTGGGAGACGGTCGTCGAGCGCACCCGCGACCTGGGCCGCACGACGGTCGCGCTGGAGATCATCGCGCCCGTCGACGGGGCCGCGCCCGGCCTCGCGTTCGTCGAGGGGCTGGCGATCCCGACGGTCCACGTCGAGGAGCACCTGCGGCTGCCGGTGCCGCTCGATCCCGACCACCTCACGCGCCTCGGCGAGCAGGCGCTCGCGTCGTCGGCGGGGTACGAGATCGTGACGTGGGTCGACCGCTGCCCCGACGAGCACCTGGCGGCGTTCTGCACGATGCGCACCCGCATGAACCAGGACGTGCCCCGCGGCGACGCGGATGTCCGCCCGAGCGTCGTGACCCCCGAGCGGGTGCGGCGCGACGAGGCGCGGTACGACGCGGCCGGCTACACCGTCATCACCGCCGCCGCCCGCCGACTCGCGGACGGTGAGATGGCCGGCTACACCGTCCTCGTGCTCCAGCCGGACGACACGGCCGTCTACCAGGGCGACACGCTCGTCATGCCGGAGCACCGTGGTCGCCGTCTCGGCACGCTGCTCAAGGCGACGACCCTCGAGCTGCTCGCCGACGGCTACCCCGAGCGCACCTCCGTGCACACGTGGGTCTCCACCGACAACGCCGCCATGCAGGCCGTCAACCGGGCGTTCGGCTTCGTCATCGTCGACCGCGCCCACATGATCGAGGCGCGCGTCGACCGGTGAACCAGGACGACTAGGCTCGCGGGGCCCGTCGAGGGCACCAGGGGCGGTAGCTCAGTCGGTCAGAGCAGAGGACTCATAATCCTTGGGTCGTGGGTTCGAGCCCCACCCGCCCTACCACGGGGGTCGCCCGGCCGGTGGCCTCTAGTCTCCTGTCGCCCGACTTTCTCGGAGCACACGGGAACATCGGCGGCCCCCGTCGCCTCTGACCTCTCGAGACGCACACACCAGCGAACGGGAGGCCGGCGATGACGCAGCAGCAGTGGGACGTGGACGGGGACGGGGTCGCCGAGGTGGCGAGCACGGACGTCGACGGCGACGGCGCCACGGAGAAGGTGGTGGCCGACCTGGACGGCGACGGCTACGGCGACATGCTCGTGCTCGACACCGACGGTGACGACGTGCCCGACTACGTCGAGGGCGACACCGACGGTGACGGGGTCGCCGACAGCGTCGCCTACGACGCCGACGGTGACGGGATCGTCGACACGATGACCCTGTCCGACGGCGCGTTCGCGTTCTCCGCGGCAGCGAGCGAGTCGGCTGCTCCGGCGGCCCCCGCGGCGACCGAGAGCGCACCGGCGCCCGGTCCGGTGCTCACGAGCGCGACCGACACGGACGGCGACGGCTACGACGACGCCTTCCGCTACGACACCGACGGTGACGGGCTCGCGGACACGGTCGAGTACGACCGCGACGGCGACGGCTACATCGACCAGATCGAGGTGGACACCGACCGGGACGGCGTGATCGACCAGGTGCAGCGGGACACCGACGGCGACGGGGTGATCGACACCGTCCAGACCGACACCGACGGCGACAGCTTCGCCGACACGTACTCCTACCTCGTCGACACCGACGGTGACGGGTTCGCCGACGCGGTCGCCCACGACACGGACGGCGACGGCTACGTCGACGTGACGGTGCCCGGGGTCGACCTCTGAGCGTCGCGGGGCTCAGGCGAGGGAGCGGTACCACTCCTGGTAGGCGAGCAACGCCTCCTCCGCGTCCGTCAGCGCGCCGCCGAGCCGCAGCAGCAGGTCGTCGGCGCCCGCGGTCTCGCCGGAGCGACCCAGGTGCTCCAGGTCGGCGGAGATCGCGGCGACGCTGGGCAGCCCGATGTTGAGGGCCGAGCCCTTCACCCCGTGGGCCTCGGCGGCGAGCCGTGCGGCGTCGCCGTCACCGACGGCGGCACGGATCCGCTCGAGCGAGTCCGCGCGGCGGCCGAGGAAGCCGGTGATCACCCGGTCGAGGTAGGCGTTGTCGTCGGGGGAGAGCTCGCGCAGCATCTCCAGTCGCTCGAGGTCGAGGTGGCTGCTGCCCGGCCCGGGCAGGTCGTCGAGCCCCGCGGCGTCGGTGACGCCCACAGCGTCCGCACCCCCGGCGGTGACCGTCGCCCCGTCTGTCGCGGCCGGCGTCTCGACCCCCGTCCAGCGCGCGAGGGCGGCGGCGAGCGTCGCCGGGGCGACCGGCTTGGTGATGAAGTCGTCCATCCCGGCGGCGAGGCACTTCTCGCGCTCGCCGGCGATCGCCGCGGCGGTCATCGCGAGCACCGGGGTGCGCCGCGCGCCGGACGCCTGCTCGCGGGCCCGGATGGCGCGGGTCGCGGCGTACCCGTCGAGGCACGGCATCTGCAGGTCCATCAGCACGGCGTCGTACGCCGTGACCTCCGTCAGCGCGACCGCATCCTCGCCGTCGTCGGCGGTGTCGACGTCGTAGCCCATCGACGACAGCAGTCCGCGCGCCACCACTTGGTTGACCGGGTTGTCCTCCACGACCAGCACGAGCTTGCCGAGCGAGACGTCGCCGTCGCGCGGTCGCTCACCGGGACGCGCGTGGTCGTCACCCAGGACGGTGCGCACGAGCGCCTCCCGCAACTGGGCGGCCTGCACCGGCTTCGTGAGGCACTCGGTGATCCCGAGGGCGCGGAGGTCGTCGGTGTGCGGCATGTAGACCGACGAGAGCAGCAGCAGCGGCAGGTGCGCGAACCGCTCGTCGCCGTGCAGCCGGCGCGCGACGTCGAGACCGTCCTCCTCGGGCATCGCGAGGTCGAGGAGCACCAGGTCGTAGGGGTCGCCGGCGTCCCGCGCCGCGACGAGCGCGGCCCGCGCCTCCGCGGCCGTCGGCACGCCCGTCGAGGTCACGTGCCACCACCCGAGCTGCTCGCGCAGGATGAGGCGGTTCTGCACGTTGTCGTCGACGACGAGCACCTTGGTGCGGCCCAGCTGCTCGCGCGTACGTCGCAGGCGGGCGTCGCGGCGGCTGCCGGTCGCGGGGCCGAGGCGGGCGGTGAACCAGAACGTGCTGCCCTCGCCGAGCGTGCTGTCGACGCCGATCTCGCCCTGGAACGCCTCGACGATCTCCGCGGAGATGGCGAGGCCGAGGCCGGTGCCGCCGTACCGCCGGGTCGTCGAGGTGTCGGCCTGGGTGAACGGCTTGAAGATCTGGCGGCGCTGCTGCTCCGGGATGCCGACCCCGGTGTCGCGCACCTCGACGCGCAGCGTCGTGTCGCCGTCGGGACCGGGCGTGGAGGTCGCGCGGATGCTCACGGAGCCGCTGGCGGTGAACTTCACGGCGTTGGAGCCCAGGTTGGTGAGCACCTGCGCGAGGCGGGTCGGGTCGCCGGCGAGCACCTCGGGCACGTCCGGGCTGCAGGAGACCTGGAGGTCGAGACCCTTCGCGCGCGCCGACTCCGCGAGGACGCCGGTGACCTGCTCGAGCACGTCGCGCACCTCGAGGTCGACGCTCTCGACCTCGAGACGGCCTGCCTCGATCTTCGAGAAGTCGAGGATGTCGTTGATGATCCCGAGCAGCGAGCGGCCCGAGACCGCGATGCCGGAGGCGAGGTGGCGCTGCTGCGGGTCGAGCGAGGTGCGGCTCAGCAGCTCGGTCAGGCCCAGCACGCCGTTGAGCGGCGTGCGGATCTCGTGGCTCATGGTCGCGAGGAACTCGGACTTGTGCCGCGACGCCTCGAGCGCGCGGTCGCGGGCCTCGGCGATCTCCTTCGCCGTGCGTTCGCGCTCGGCGACCAGCGCGAACTGCACGGCCGCCTGCTCGACGAGGCCGCGGATCATGTCGTGCCGGTAGAGCGGCGGCGCGGAGGTGATGGTGACGACGGCGAGCACCTCGCCGGCGAGCACGATGGGGAACGCGATCGTGAGACGCACCTCGTCGTCCCACACGGCGGTGCCTTCGGCGAGGCAACGACGGGCCGTCGCCAGCTCGCGCGCCGCCACGTCGGGTCGGGCGCGGTCGGCCTCGCGGTCGTCCTCGCTGTAGTAGCGCGGCGCGATGTCGCCGTCACCGGTCGGCAGGAAGGCCCGCCCGCGGTCCCAGTCGTCGTGGAGGACGACCATCGCCTGCGCGTGCACGAGCACGTCGTCGAGCGTCGCCGCCTCGTTGGCGGCGCTCGCGATGGCCTGCATGAGCGAGTTCTGCGTGACCTGGTCCTGCAGCTGGTCCTCGGTGTCGCGCGCCCGGGTGATGTCCTGGTGAGTGCCCGAGACGCCGATGAGCTCGCCGTCGCGGTCGTAGGTCGCGAGCGCCCGCATCCGCACCCACATCCACCCCGACTCGCCCCGTTGGCGGAGCTCGACGTTGACGCGCGGCTTCCGGCCCTGCTTGAGCGTGTCGATCGCCTCCACCAGGCGGTCGTGGTCCTCGGGGTGGGTGATGGACCGCACCGCGTCGAGGTCGCGCGAGACCAGCGTCTCCGTGAACTCCCCGAACAGCTCGACGAGCCCCTCCGAGTAGTGCACGTCCCCGGTGCGCAGGTCCCAGGTCCAGCTGCCGAGCCGCGCGATCTGCTCGGCCTGCTCCAGGGACTGGCGGTTGGTGGTGAGCTCGTCGAGGAGGAGCTTGGTCTCGATGTTGTCGGTGAGCCGCAGGATGAGCCCGACGACACGGTCGTCCTCGTAGAGACCCGTCTGCTTGAGGCGCACCCAGACCGGGGTGCCGTCGGTGGCGATGAGGAGGGTGTCCACCTCCTCGGCGAGGAGGTCGCCCTGCGCCGCCCGCGCCAGGAAGCCCTGCGAGTGGACCCGGCCGTCGGCGTCGAGGAACTCGCCGACGTGCCGTCCCGACAGGTCGTCCAGCGGCATCCGCACGAGGTCGGCGCACGACTGGTTCGCGTAGTGGATCGTGCCGTCGAGGTCGAGCACGAGGATCCCGTCGCTGAGGGACCGGACGACCTGACGGTACAGATCACCGAACTCCACGCTGTCTCCCTCCGCGCCGCCTCGCACGCACCCGGACGAAGCGTACGGCGCGGGTCCCGCCCCGGTCGGAGAACCGTCGGATCAGCGGCGCAGCGCGCGCGGGAGGCGCAGGACGCCGGTGGCCGCGGCGGCGATGATCGGTAGCCAGGGCAGCCACCAGTTGACGGTGCCGTCGTTCTCCGCGATCCCGATGTCGGCCATGACGGCGAGCGGTGCGCAGATCGCGAGGACCGTGACGATCGGCAGCAGCGGGTGCGGGGCCGGGCGGTCGTCGGCCGGCGGCTGCTCGAAGCGGCCGAGCAGCGCGACGAGACCGGTGGTGACGACGGCGAGGACGGCGAACCAGAGCGGGCGGGTGGCCCACCACGCGGCGGTGTCGGGCGTCAGGCCGAGCCCGAACCCGTCGACCGCGAGCGAGGCCGCGACGACGAACGTGAGCGCCGTGAGGTGCCAGAGGTAGATCGTCATGATCCGCGCGTTGACCAGGATCGTCGCCATCCAGACCCGGCGGTGCGCGACGAGCCGCTGCAGCCGCGGCTCGAGCGCCATGACGACGCCGGCCTGGAGGAATCCGAGGAACAGGAGGGTGACGCGCGCGGGGTAGGAGTTGTCGACGCCGTGCCCGTTCACGCCGACCATGCTCACCGCGTAGGGACCCACGTTCACCAGGAGCAGCAGGCCGGCCAGGCCGACGGCCGCCATCGCCAGGCGCAGGCCCGTCGACCGCAGCGCGCCGTCGCGCCACGCGTAGCCGAGCTGGTGCACCGTGCCCCAGACGAGCACGTAGTTGAGGAACCCGACGAGCAGCAGGTCCTGGCTGATGCTGATCGTGTCGACGATCCCGGCGAGCACCGTGCCGCCGAGGACCGTCCACCAGCCCCAGCGCTCCCACAGGGCGAGCGTCGCCGGGGCCAGCGCCACGACCAGCACGTAGACCGCGAGGAACCAGGTCGGCACGAGCGAGGCCATGCTCGCGATCCGCAGCGTCGAACCGCTCATCCCCAGCGCGTGTGCCACAGGCGCGACCACCGCCCAGAAGGCCATGAGCGGGAGGAGGGGGAGCGCGAGGCGGCGGAGGCGGGCGCGGAGCCACGCGCCGTACGTCGTGCCGCGCTCGCGGGCCCCGCGCCACGAGATCGCGTTCGCGTAGCCGCCGACCAGGAAGAACACCGGCATGACCTGCAGCGCCCACGTGAGCGGGTGGATCCAGGTCGCCTGGCCCAGCAGGCCGGCGCGGTGCAGGTCGCCCCCGTCGTCGACGTAGACGGCCGCCATCAGCCAGTGGCCGAGGCACACGACGAGGATCGCGGCGCCGCGCAGCAGGTCGACGACGCGGTTGCGGGCGTCGGGGGTGTCCGCGGCCAGGGCGGCGAGGGCGGCGGGGGAGAGGGTCGTGCTGGTCGGAGTGGCCATGACGACGACCCTCCCGCGCCGTCGCCGTGGGCGCCTGAGTACGGCTACCCGGTCACCACCCGGTCGGCGCTCAGCGTGGCGGAGGGGACTCCTTCCGGTGTCGGGTTCGCCACCCCACTGGCGCATCCTGGGGTCGTGCGTCAGAATGGCGGGCGGAAACAACACGTGTGTCATCCGCTCTGCTTCGACCCGTGCTCGAGATCGCTGGGGAAGGCGTCGCTCGACGTCGGGACGAAGGAGGTCCGATGACCGCGCACAACTCTGCTCGCGTCACCACGCGGGGTGTTCTCTACGTGCACTCCGCCCCGTCCGCGCTGTGCCCTCACATCGAGTGGGCCGTCGCGGGCGTCCTCGGCGTGCCCGTGAACCTGGACTGGACCCCACAGGGTGCCCAGGTCGGCACCTACCGCGCCGAGCTGTCGTGGACCGGTGCCGTCGGCGCCGCCGCGCAGGTGGTGTCCGCGCTGCGCGGATGGGAGCACCTCCGCTTCGAGATCACCGAGGAGCCCACCGCCGGCTCCGAGGGGGCGCGCTTCTCGTCGACGCCGGAGCTCGGCATCTTCCACGCCGTCACCGGGGTGCACGGCGACATCCTCATCCCCGAGGACCGGCTCAAGGCCGCGGTCCTCAAGGCCGCCCTCGGCGAGACCGACCTGGTCGACGAGGTCGACCGGCTGCTCGGCAAGCCGTGGGACGACGAGCTCGAGACGTTCCGGCACGCCGGGGACGGCGCGCCCGTCCGCTGGCTGCACCAGGTCGTCTGAGGCGGGCCCCCGACCCACCGCTCCCCGCAGCTCCACCTGCACGCGGAACGCCGTAGGGCGGGTCCCCCGAATCCGGGAGACCCGCCCTACGGCGTTCCGTGCTGTGCCTGCGCCGAGGTGCGTGACCTCAGAGCGGGATGTTGCCGTGCGCGCCCCGCCGCACACCCTGCGCCTGGATCTCGGCGTCGATCGCGGCGGCGATGGCGGTGCGGGTGCGGGTCGGCTCGACGATCTCGTCGACGACGCCGATCTCGACGGCCTTCTCGACGCCGCCCGCGATGCGCTCGTGCTCGGCGGCCAGCTCGGCCTCGACCTGGTCGCGCAGGTCGGGGGCGACCTCCGCCAGCTTGCGGCGGTGCAGGATGCGGATCGCGGCGACCGCGCCCATGACCGCGACCTCGGCGCCCGGCCAGGCGAGCACCTTGGTGGCGCCCAGCGAGCGCGAGTTCATCGCGATGTAGGCGCCGCCGAACGTCTTGCGGGTCACGAGCGTCACCCGCGGCACGACGCACTCCGCGAACGCGTGCAGCAGCTTCGCGCCGCGCCGCACGACGCCGTCCCACTCCTGGCCCACGCCGGGCAGGTAGCCCGGGACGTCGACGAGCACGACGAGCGGCACGCCGAACGCGTCGCAGAGCCGCACGAAGCGGGACGCCTTCTCGGCGGAGAGCGAGTCGAGGCAGCCGCCGAGGCGGAGGGGGTTGTTCGCGACGACGCCGACGGTGCGGCCGCCGAGGCGACCGAGCGAGGTGACGACGTTCGGCGCCCAGCGGGCGTGCAGCTCGAGCGCGCTGCCGTCGTCGAGCACCCCGTCGATGAGCGGGTGCACGTCGTAGGCGCGCTTCCGCGCCTCGGGGAGCAGGTTCTCGAGGTCGCGGTCCTCGACGTCGGCGACGCGCAGCGTGCCCTGGTCGCCGAGGAGCGAGGCTGTGGTGCGGGCCTGCTCGAGCGCCTCCGCCTCGCTCTCCGCGAGGAGGTGGACGACGCCGGAGCGGCGACCGTGCGGCTCGGGGCCGCCCAGGCGCAGCATGTCGACGTCCTCGCCGGTCACCGAGCGCACGACGTCGGGGCCGGTCACGAAGATGCGGCCCTCGGGGCCGAGCACGACGACGTCGGTGAGCGCGGGACCGTACGCCGCGCCGCCCGCCGCCGGGCCGAGCACGACGGAGATCTGCGGGATGCGGCCCGAGGCCTGCGTCATGATCGCGAAGATCCGTCCCACGGCGTGGAGCGAGGCGACACCCTCGGCGAGGCGGGCCCCCCCGGAGTGCCAGAGGCCGATGATCGGCACCTCGTCGGTGAGCGCGCGCTGGTAGGCCGTCACGACGACCTGGCAGCCGTCGACGCCCATCGCGCCGCCCATCACGGTCGCGTCGGAGCAGAAGGCGACGGCGCGGGCGCCGTTCACCGTGCCGGTCGCGGCGAGCATGCCGGACAGGTCGTCGGGCGTGAGCAGCTCGATGCTGCCCGCGTCGAAGAGGGCGGTGAGGCGGCGCAGCGGGTTGCGCGGGTCCTCCTCGCGCGGCAGCTTCGGCTTCGCCGAGCGGTTCGCGTTGGAGGGGGCCGCGGCCGACGGCTGGGCGGTCTGGGTCATCAGGCGCTCCGGAAGGCGATGGCGACGTTGTGGCCGCCGAAGCCGAACGAGTTGTTGAGGGCGGCGATGTCGCCCTGGGGGAGGTCGCGCACCTTGTCGGCCAGGTCGAGGCCGACGTCCTCCGGGTCCTCGAGGTTGATGGTGCCGGGGACGGTCCGGTGGTGCAGCGCCAGGATGGTCGCGACGGACTCCAGGGCGCCCGCGGCGCCGAGCAGGTGGCCGGTCATCGACTTGGTGGAGGTGATCACCGCGGCGCCGGCGTCGTCGCCGAGCGCGTTGCGGATGGCCAGCGCCTCGGCGACGTCGCCCTGCGGGGTCGAGGTCGCGTGGGCGTTGATGTGGACGATGTCGCGGGGCGCGAGGTCACCCTCGACGAGCGCACGCCGCATCGCCCGGGTGGCACCCAGGCCGGCCGGGTCGGGCTGCGCGATGTCGTGGGAGTCCGCGGTGACGGCGGCGCCGGCGGCCTCGGCGTACACCCGCGCACCGCGAGCCGTGGCGTGCGCCTCCGACTCGAGCACGAGCACGGCCGCGCCCTCGCCGAGCAGGAAGCCGTCGCGGCCCTTGTCCCACGGCCGGGAGGCGGCCGCGGGGTCGTCGTTGCGCTTGGAGAGCGCCATCATCTGGCCGAAGGCCGCGAGGGGCAGCGGGTGGATCGCCGCCTCGGTGCCGCCGACGATGACGATGTCGGCCCGGCCGAGGCGGATCAGGTCGATGCCGAGGGCGATCGACTCGTTGCCGCTCGCGCACGCCGAGACGGGCGAGTGCACACCGGCCTTCGCGTTGAAGCGGAGACCGACGGCGGCGGCCGGACCGTTGGGCATGAGCATCGGGATCGCCAGCGGCGACACCCGACGCGGGCCCGACCCGATGAGCTGGTCGTAGTTCGACAGCGTCGTGGAGATGCCGCCGATGCCCGAGGCGACCGCGACCGCGAGCCGCTCGGGGTCGACGTCGACCTCGCCCGCCGGACCTGCGAAGCCCGCGTCGGCCCACGCCTCGATCGCCGCGACCAGCGCGAGCTGGCCGGAGCGGTCGAGACGGCGAGCCTTGACCCGCTCGAGGACCTCGCTCGGCTCCACCGCCACGGGGGCGGCGATGCGCGTGCTGAGGTTCTCGGCCCACTCCTGCTCGAGGACGCGGGCTCCCGACGTCCCCGCGAGGAGGGACGACCAGGTGCTCGACGTGTCACCTCCGACGGGGGAGGTGACACCGAGGCCGGTGACGACGACGCGGGTGCTGCTCATGTGGATCCTTCGCTTGCTGGGGTACGGCGGGCGGGTCGGGTCGGACCCGTGGGTCAGGAGGCGCGCGTCTCGATGAAGCTCACGGCGTCGCCGACGGTCTTGAGGTTCTTGACCTCGTCGTCGGGGATCGTGACGCCGAACTTCTCCTCGCAGGCCACGACGACCTCGACCATGGAGAGCGAGTCGACGTCGAGGTCGTCGACGAACGACTTGTCGAGCTGGACGTCCTCGACCGGGATGCCGGCGACCTCGTTGACGATGACGGCGAGGTCGGCGCGGATCTCTTCGGTGGTGGCCATGCTGGTTTCCTTCCGGGTGGGTGCTGCGGTGGGGGTGGTGCAGGTGGGTGGAACGGTGGATCAGGGGACGACGACGACCTGGGCCGCGTAGGCCAGGCCGGCGCCGAAGGCGACGAGCAGCGCCAGGTCGCCCGAGGACGCCTGCCCGTCGGCGACCATGCGCTCGAGCGCCATCGGGATCGACGCCGCCGAGGTGTTGCCCTGCTCGGCGATGTCCCGGGCGATCCTCACGTGGTCGGGCAGCTTCATGGCCCGGGCCATCGCATCGGTGATGCGCATGTTGGCCTGGTGGGGCACGAAGACGTCGAGGTCGTCGACGGTGATCCCTGCCCGGTCGACCGCCTGCTGGGCGGTCTTCGCCATGGCGAACGAGGCCCAGCGGAAGACCGCGGCGCCCTGCATCGACATGAACGGGAACGTGGGGGAGTCGGAGGCGACGACGTCCCGCCAGTCCGCCTTCTGGCGGATCAGGTCGTACTGCTCGCCGTCCGAGCCCCAGACGACCGGGCCGATGGCCGGCGTCTCGGAGGGTCCGACGACGACGGCGCCCGCGCCGTCCGCGAAGATGAACGCGGTGCCGCGGTCGGTCGGGTCGGTCATCTCGCTGAGCTTCTCGACGCCGATGACCAGCACGTGGCGGGCCGAGCCGGCGCGCACCATGTCCGAGGCGAGCGCGACGCCGTGGCAGAAGCCGGCGCAGGCGGCGGAGATGTCGAACGCGGCCGCCTGGTCGGTGCCGAGCTGGTGCGCGATCGCGGTGGCCGCCGACGGCAGGTTGAGCATGTGGCTCACCGTCGCGACGACGACGCAGTCGACCTGGCGGGCGTCGATCCCGGCGTCATCGAGCGCCTGCTTCGACGCCTCGACCGACATCATCTCGACGGTCTCGTCCTCGGCGGCCCAGCGCCGGGTGCGGATGCCGGAGCGCTGCTGGATCCACTCGTCGCTCGAGTCGATCGGGCCGACGACCTCGCTGTTGGGCACGACCCGGCGGGGTCGGTAGGCGCCGAGGCCGAGGATCCGCGCGTACGCCGCGCCCTGGCCGCCGTCGAGGACGGGGCGTGCCGGCGTGCCGGCGTCGGTGGTCGTCATCAGGCGGCGCCCCCGGGGTGCAGGCGCAGCAGGGGCTGGCCGGGGGAGACGAGGTCGCCGTCCTCGACGAGCCACTCCACGACGTGGCCGCCGTGCAGTGCCTTCACCGGGGTGCGGTCGCGGAGGCTGACGATCGAGCCGATGGTCGCGTCGGGGGCGAGCAGGTCGCTCGCGCCGGCCTCCTCGTCGCGCTCGAAGGTGCCCTTCGCGGGGGAGACGACCATGCGCCACGTCGGGCTGGTCGTCATGAGGGAGCGCTCGCCGTGCTTGCGCACGAAGTCGCGGGCGTCGTCGAGCTGGTCCGGGGTGTTGAGCGCGAACGTCTCGACGCCCTTCATCGCCCGCTTGGCGATCCCCGTGAGGGTGCCCGACGGGGGCATCTCCAGCACACCGGTGACGCCGAGGTCGAGCATCGTCTCCATGCAGAGGTCCCAGCGCACGGGGTTCGCGATCTGCGTGACGATGCGCCGCATGACGTCCTTGCCGTCGTGCACGACCCGGCCGTCGCGGTTCGAGATCACCGGGATGCGCGCGTCGTGGGTCGAGACGGCGGCGGCGAGGCTGCCGAGCCGGTCGACGGCCGGGGCCATGTGGTGCGTGTGGAACGCGCCGGCGACGCTCAGCGGCCGCAGGCGGGCGCGGGCCGGGGGCTCCTCGGCGAAGGCCGCGAGCTGCTCCATGGTGCCGGCCGCGACGACCTGGCCGGGACCGTTGTCGTTGGCGGGGACGAGCCCGTGCTTCGCGATCGCGGCGAGCACCTCGTCGCGGTCGCCACCGAGGACGGCGGTCATGCCGGTCGGCGTGACCTTCGCGGCGCCGGCCATCGCGCGGCCGCGCTCGCGGACGAGCACCATCGCCTGCTCGGCGGTGATCGCGCGGGCACCGGCGGCGGCCGCGAGCTCGCCGACGCTGTGGCCCGCGACGGCGCCGATGCGGTCGAACGCGTCGGCGGGGTGGGGGAAGAGCTCGAGGGCGGCGACGAGGCCCGCGGCGACGAGCAGCGGCTGGGCGACCTGGGTGTCGCGGATCGTCTCCGCGTCCGCCTCGGTGCCGTAGTGGGCGAGGTCGAGGTCCGCGACGCTGGAGAGGTAGGCGAACCGGGTCGCGAACGTCGAGTCCTCGAGCCAGGGACGGAGGAAGCCGGGGGTCTGAGCGCCCTGACCGGGCGCGAGTACGACGAGCACCCCTCAACTCTGCCTTGTGGTGTTCTCACCACTCACGGACGCCACGAACGAAGTTGAGGGGGCCTCGCTTGTGGGGACCCTCCAAAACCGGGCTACCGGTCGGTCGTGTCGGACACCGTGTGTCCGGCACGTTCAGGCGGGGTTGAGTCCGTGTTCCTCACGGACGCCCTGGCGGCCCAGCGCGAGGGCGATCTGCAGCGTGAAGCCGTCGCGCGGGTCGGTCGGGGAGCAGCCGGTGACCTCCGCCACCTGCGCGAGTCGGTAGCGGACGGTGTTGGGGTGGACGAACAGCGCCCGGGCCGTCGCCTCGATGGACGCGCGCTGCCCGAAGAACGTCGTCAGGGTCTCGACGAGCGCCGAGCGGTGCTCGGCGAGCGGCCGGTGCACGTGGTCGACCAGCTGGGCCGCGGCTCCGCGCTCACCGGCCAGGAGACGCTCCGGCAGCAGGTCGAGCGCGTGGACGGGGCGCGGTGCCTCGGGCCACGTGCGCGCGACCTCGTGGGCGGCGACCGCCTCGCGGGCGGAGACGTGGGCCGTCGGGAGGTCCTCGACCCACGGCCCGACGACGACGGGACCGTCGTCGAACTGCGCGAGCACCGACGCGGCGGCGCGCAGCACGCCGGGGGCCGCGGACTCGTCGGTCTGCTGCCCGACCTCGGTCGCCCCCATCGGCGCGTGCTCACGGGCGACACCGCCCAGCACGACGACGAGCCGGTGGCCCTGGATCGCGCAGAGCACGTCGGAGACGCAGGTGAGGGCGCGGCGCCGTACCTCGCCGACGAGGTCGGGGGTCGGTCGGCTCGTCGGCACCTCGCCCACCACGACGCACACGCCGCGACCCCGGCCCCAGCCCAGCGCGCTCGCCCGCGACAGCACCTCGGCGTCGGCGTCGCCGCGCACGACGCTGTCCACGACGAGCGCCTCCAGCCGGGCGTCCCAGGCGCCGCGGAGCTCCGCGGCGCGTGCGTAGACCCGCGCCGTCGCGAAGGCGAGCTCGCGGCCGTAGCGGAGGAGGCCGGCGTGCAC
>DASWYU010000267.1:0-5051 GCA_036404795.1 Nocardioides sp.
GCCCGGAGTCCTGCCGCGACGCGTCCCGCCGCGTCGTCGAGGTCGGCGTAGGTCCATGCCTCCCAGGCGCCCGGGTCGGCGGGGTCGCCCGCGTGGCGGAGGACGGCGGGGGCTCCCGGCGTGCGCGCGACCTGGGCCGCGAACGCCGCCGGCAGCGTCGTGGACCGGACCGGGTGGTCGGTGGCGTTGAAGGTCGCGACGACCAGGTGCCGCTCCGCCGCGTGGAGGAGCGGCAGGTCGGTGACGTCGTGCTCGCCGTCGGCGCGGTTTGCGGTGACCGTGACGGCCGCGCGCGCGAAGGTGCCCAGCCAGGTTGCGAGCCGGTGCGCGTGGAGGGCGGTGGCTCCCGCGTCGTACCGCTCGGGGTGCGCCGCGACCTCCACCCGCACCGGGCCGCGGCCGATCGCTCCCCGCACGCCCCACGTGAGGTCCTCGACGGGGCCGGCTGCGAGGTTGCGCACGCGGCCCACGAGCGGGGTGCCCCGCGGTCCGAGGTCGAGCTCGGAGGCGAAGGGGAGCACGTTCACCGTCGGTCCGAAGAGGCGTGCGTCCGGAGCGCGGCGGCGCAGCCGGCGCTCCAGGTCCTCCGCCCGGACGTGCGCGCCGTCGCGGACCGCCGCCAGCTCCGCGGCGACCGCGCGTACGACGTCGCTCGGCCGGCCCGTGGCGGGGACGGCGAGCGGCACGACGTTCATCGCGGTGCACACCGTGGTGGCCGTCAGGGCTCGGCCGGAAGGTCCGGTGCGGTTCATGAGCGGCACGCCGAGGCGCACGTGGCCCGCGGACCCCTCGGGTCCCTCGGGTCCCGCGGGCTCGAGGAGGCGGGCCAGGTAGGTGCCTGCCGCGGCCAGCACGACGGCGTCGATCCCGACCCGGAACGCCCGGGCGACGGCGGCGAGGTCGTCGCCGGCCGCGGGGTCGAGCTCGACCTCGGCGCGGTGGGGGGCGGGCGCCGGTGTCGCCGCGGCGGGGGAGTCAACCGGGGAGCCAACGGGGGAGGAGGTGCCGTCCCACCCGGCGAGCCGGTCGTCCCACCAGGCCGCGTCGACGGTGCGGGCGGTGTCCTCCGCGACGAGGTCGGCGACGGTCGCGGCCCGCGGCGGAGCCGCGGTCGGGTCGCGGTAGAGGTCCGCGACGCGCCGTGCGAGCTGGAGGTACCCGTACCCGTCGAGCACGACGTGGTGCGCCGCGTGGAACCACCAGGTGGAGCCGTCGGCGAGGTGCAGCAACGCCGAGCGGACGACCTCGCCCTCGGCGATGCGCAGCGGGCGGGCGAGGGTGGCGACCAGCCAGGCGTCAGCGGTCGCGCGGTCGGCGACCGTCACGTGCTCCAGCCGCGCCGCAAGGGTGGCGTCGTCGAGGTCGAGCACCTGCTGCCGCGGACCGTCCGGTGTCGCCGCGAACCGGGTGCGGAGCTGCTCGTGCTCCCGGTGCGCCCGGGCCTGGGCGTGGGCGAGGCGCGCGTGGTCGAGGCCCGGCGCGGGGACCTCGACAACCTCCGCGGTCGTGTACGCCGCGCTCCCGCCCGCCAGCTCGTCGGCGAACCAGAGCCCCTGCTGGGCCCGGGTGAGCGGCAGCCAGGGGTGCGGGCCGTCGTGGTCCGGGGCCACGCCGCTCAGGCGTGCGCCGCGGCCGGCGCCGGGAGCCCCGCGGCCGTGATGCGGTCGAGGACGACACCGAGCGAGCCGTGCTGCACGAGGTCGGTGAAGTCGACGTCGAGCCCGACGTCGGCCAGGTCGTCGAGGAGCGCGAAGCAGCGCAGGGAGTCGAGCCCCGCCTCGAAGACGTCCGCGGCGGGGTCGTCGACGAGCCGCGCGGCGATCTCCCGCGCATCGCCGTCGTCGCCCAGCGCGCGGGCCACCGCGTCCCGCAACCACGGGAGCCAGGCGGCGGGCGTCGCGTCAGAGGGGGCGGTGAGGGCGGCGACGGCGTCGTCGGCACCCAGCACCACGGCGCCGACGCTGCGGGCGACGGCGAGCGTGCGCTCGTGGTCGGCGAGCGAGAAGTCGGCGAGGGCGTCACCCACGACGTACGGCGCCAGGTCCCGCATGAACGCGTCCGTCGCCGTCGCCAGCACGCCGATGTGGCCGTAGACGCCCGTCACGACGAGCTGGTCGCGGCCCCAGGCGCGCATCCGGTCGTCGAGGTCGCTGCGCACGAAGGCGCTGTAGCGGTGCTTGACCAGCACCACGTCCCCGTCCCGGGGCGCCAGCTCCGCGACGACGTCCACGTCGTCCGCCGCCGCGGTGATCCCCGGACCCCAGACCTGCGTCATGAGGCCCCGGTCGTCGGGGTGCTGGTCGCCGGGCTGCGCCGTGTAGACGACGGGGACCCCCGCGCCGCGGGCGGCGTCGAGGAGACGGGCGGTCGCGGTGACGGCCCCGCGGTAGGCGGCGCAGTCGTCGGCGAAGGCGCGCAGGAAGTAGCGCTGCATGTCGTGGACCAGGAGGACGGCGCGCGCGGGGTCGAGCGGCGCGACGTGGCGGCCGCTCGGTCCGGCCGCGAGCGTCGCGCGGAGGGAGGCGGGGAGGGCGTAGTCGACGCGGGCGGGCAGGGGCACGGGGGTACCTCGCAGGGGATCGGCGGCGCACGGGCCGTGAGTGGTCGGGTGAGTGGTCGGGTGAGTGGTCGGGTGGGCGGTGCGGTTCAGGTGCGGTTCACGTGCCGGGCCCGGTGAGCGCGGCGGCGAGCGTGCGCCGCAGGTCGCGGCGGCTGGTCTTGCCGACCCCGCTCGTGGGGAACGCGGTCACGGTCTCGAAGCGGTCGGGCACCTTGTACGGCGCGAGGCCGCGCTCCAGCAGGTGGCGGCGCAGCTCGGGGACGCCGGGCGCCGCGTGGTCGGCCTCGACGACCAGGACGGCGCACACCTTCTCGCCGAGCAGCGGGTCGGGGACGGCGACGACGGCCGCGTCGTGCACGGCCGGGTGGCCGAGCAGGTGCTCCTCCACCTCCTCGGCGGCGACCTTCTCGCCGCCGCGGTTCACCTGGTCCTTCGAGCGGCCGGTGACCCGCAGGTGGCCGGACGGGAGGCGGACGACGACGTCGCCGGTGCGGTAGAAGCCGTCCGCCGTGAAGGCGGTCGCCTGCTGCTCGGGGGCGCGGTAGTAGCCCCGGATCGTGTACGGGCCCCGGGTGAGCAGGTGGCCCGGGGTGCCGTCGCGGACGTCGACGTCCTCGTCGTCCACGACCCGCACCTCGTCGAGGTCGCTGATCGGGCGGCCCTGCGTCGTCTCGACGAGCTCGGCCGGGTCGTCGAGCCGCGTGTAGCAGACCAGGCCCTCGGCCATCCCGAACACCTGCTGCAGGGCGCAGCCCAGCTCGGCGTGCACCCGGCCGGCCGTGACGTCCGCCAGCCGCGCGCCACCGACCCCGAGGAGCCGCAGGGAGGTGAGGTCGAACCGGTCCCGCCGGGCCGACAGCCAGCCGAGGACGAGGGGTGGCACGAGCGACGCGACGGTGACCCGCTCCCGCTCGACGAGGGCGAAGGCCGTGCGGGGTGAGGGGTCCGGGGCGAGCACGACCCGGGCGCCGACGTGCAGCGCCCCGAGGATCCCCGGGCTGCTCATGGGGAAGTTGTGGGCCGCGGGGAGCGCGACGAGCAGCGCGTCGTCGGCGTCGAGACCGCAGATCTCGACCGAGCCGCGCACGGAGTACAGGTAGTCGCCGTGGGTGCGGGGGATCAGCTTGGGCACGCCCGTCGTGCCGCCCGAGAGCTGGAGGAACGCGACCTCCTCCGCGTCGACGCGGACCGGGGCCGGGAACGCGGCCGGCTCGTGTGCGCCGTCACGCTCCCGCAGCACGTCGACCACGGCGAGGTCGACCACCCGGGGCGCCCGTCCGCCCCGCTCGACGGCCCACGCGCCGGCACGCTCGGCGACCGCGACGTGGTCGACGCCCCAGCCGCTGCCGGCCACCAGGTGGGCCACCGGCTCGGCGAGCAGGTGGAAGGCACTCAGCTCGGCCTCGCGGTGCGCGGGCAGGGTGAACACCGGGAGCGCACCCATCCGCACGAGGGCCGCCACGGCCACGACGTGCTCGACGCAGTTGGGCAGCTGCACGACGACGCGGTCGCCCTCCCGCACCCCGTGCTGGTCGGCGAGCAGGGCCGCGAGCCGCGCGGAGGCACCGGTCAGTTCCGCGTAGGTCAGGCGCACGTGGGCGGTGCGGTCCCGCGCCGGAGCGCCGGCGACGGCGATCCGCTCGGCGAACCGGGCGCACCGCTCGGCCACGAACTCCCCGAGGGTCTCCGGCAGCCACAGCCCGGCCTCCCGGTAGCGCGCCGCGGTCGCCGCGGGCACCCGCACCCAGTCCTCCGGCCGCACCCCGAGCGGGGCGACGCCGCTCATCGCACGACCTCGTCCGGCACGCCGAGGGCCCGCGCCATCGTGCGCAGCTTCGCGGCGGTCTCGCGCACCTCGGCCTCGGGGTCGGAGCCGGCGACGATGCCGGCACCCGCGTAGAGCCGTACGCCGTCGCTCCCGACGACGGCGGAGCGGATGACGAGGGCAGCGACGCCGTCGCCGCGGCCGTCCACCCAACCGACGACGCCGGTGAGCGCGCCGCGCTCGCGGGGTTCGAGTGCCTCGACGAGCGCGTACGCCGCGGCGCGGGGCTCTCCGCACACCGCCGGCGTCGGGTGGAGCGCCTGGGCGAGGTGGAGGACGCTGCAGCGGGGGTCCGGCGGGTCGGTGAGCCGCCCGCGCACCGGGGTGGCGAGGTGCCACATCGTGTCGGTGCCGACGACCTCCGGACGTTCCGGCACGACGAGCTCGGCGCAGACGGGAGCCAGCGCCGCGGCGACGGCGTCCACGACGACCCGGTGCTCGTCGGCGTCCTTCGCCGACGCGACGAGCGCCGCGCGTCGCCGGGCGTCCTCGCGGGGGTCGGCCGCGCGTGGGACCGAGCCGGCGAGCGGTGTCGAGCGCACCGCGGCGCCGGTGCGCGCCACGAGCAGCTCGGGGCTCGCGCCCACGACGGTCGCGGGTCGGCCCGCGGTGTCGACGTGCGGCACGGCGAGCACGTGGGCGTGCGGCGACTGCCGGCGCAGCCGG
>DASWYU010000268.1:0-2638 GCA_036404795.1 Nocardioides sp.
GTCGATGCCCGCGACCACGGCGAGCTCGTCCATCGCGACCTCGTGGGCGTGCATCCCCGGCATCTCGCCGGGAGCCCGCATCCACGACGGCACGGCGACGTCGAGGGCCGCCACGCGGTGCGTCGTCGCGCGGTGGGGTGCGGCGTACATCATCCGCGCAGCGGTCGCCGTCTGCTCGGCGAACTCCTTGATCCGCGAGGTCTGGGAGAACGCGTCGTGGCGCAGGGCGAGCAGCCGACCGTCCGGCTCGGCACCGAGCCGTACCCGTGAGCGCGTCGCGGAGCGGTAGCCCGTCAGCGCGAACATCTGCTGCCGCGTGACGGCGAGCCGCACGGGGTGGCCCGGGACGGCGAGCGCCGCGAGCGCGGCGGCGACCTCGGGCGCGTGGGGCAGGCCCTTGCTGCCGAACCCGCTGCCGACGTACGGCGCCAGCACACGCACCTGCGCCGGCTCGAGGCCCAGCACGGGCGCGAGGGTGGAGCGGACCGCGTGCACGGCCTGCGTCGAGTCGTGCAGCGTCAGCAGCTCCCCGTCCCACGACGCCGTCACGGCATGAGGCTCCATCGGGTTGTTGAACTCGTGGGGGGTCTCGTACCAGGCGTCGACGCCGACGGGAGCCCCCGCGAGTGCCGCGTCGGGGGACCCGTCGAGCACGTCCGTCTCGTGACCAGCGTTGACCTCCTCGGGCGCGTAGGTCGCGCTGTGCTCGTCGAAGGCCGCCTCGTGCGTCGCCGCCTCCTGGTGCACCCGCACGAGGCCGGCCGCCTCCCGCGCGGACTCCGACGACACGGCGACGACGACCGCCACGATCTGGCCCCGGAACGCGATGCCGTCGTCCTGGAGCACGGCGAGCTCGCGGTCCTCGGTGTCGGCGAGGCGGGGTGCGCTCGCGTGGTCCAGCACCCGCACGACGCCGCGGTGCGCGACGGCGTCCGTGGCGTCGACGCGCAGGACCCGACCCCGGGCCACGGTCGAGGTCACGAGCCACGCGTGCAGGACGTCGCCCGGCACCGGGTGCTCGACGGCGTAGGTCGCCGCCCCCGTCACCTTCTCGACCCCGTCCTGCCGGTCGAGGTGCCGGCCCATCCAGCGGGCGGGGACGACCTGGGGGACCACCTCGACCTGCGGCGCGGTCATCGGGCACCTCCGGCCAGCCGCAGCAGGGTGTGCGCGGTCAGGTTGCGGACCATCGGGACCTTGAACGCCGTCTGCCGGGTGGTGCTCGCCGCAGCGAGCTCGGCCCCGGCCGCCTCCTGCACGGACGCCTCCGTGAGCGTGGCGCCGCGGAGGGCCTCCTCCGCGATGTACGCCCGCCAGGGTCGGTGCGCTACCCCGCCCCACACGATCCGCAGGTCCCGGACCACGTCGCCGTCGAGGTCGACGGCCGCCGCCACCGAGACGAGGGCGAAGGCGTAGGAGGCCCGGTCGCGTGCCTTGGCATACGTCGATGCGCGGGCGGTCGGGCCGCCCGGGAGCTCGACGGCGGTGACGAGGTCGCCGTGGCGCAGGACCGTGTCCCGTTCCGGGTGGTGGCCGGGGAGCCGGTGGAGATCGATCAGGGGCAGGCGCCGCTCCCCGTCGGGACCGAGGACGACGACCCGGGCATCGACGGCGACGAGGGCGACCGCGAGGTCGGAGGGGTGTGTCGCGACGCAGTCCTCGCTCGCGCCGAGGACGGCGTTGTAGCGGCCGTACCCCTCCAGCGCCGAGCAGCCGCTACCGGGCTCCCGCTTGTTGCAGGGGGTCGTGACGTCCTGGAAGTAGACGCAGCGGGTCCGCTGCAGGAGGTTGCCGGCCGTGGTCGCCTGGTGGCGGATCTGACCGGACGCGCCCGCCAGCAGCGCGCGGGCCACTGCCGGGAAGTCGCGCCGCACGCGGGGATCCGCGGCGAGGTCGCTGTTGCGCACCGCGGCCCCGATCCGCAGCCCGCCGTCGGGCAGGTCGTCGACGGCGTCGAGCGGCAGGCGGGACACGTCGACGAGGGTCCCGGGCCGTGCGACGCCGAGCTTGAGGTGGTCCACGAGGTTCGTCCCCCCGCCCAGGAACCGTGCGTCGGGATCGCCGGCGACGAGAGCGACGGCCGAGGACGCGTCGGTGGCGCGGTGGTAAGTGAGCTCCCTCATGCCGACACCCCCTGGCCCTCGGTGTCGATCTGCTGTCCGGCCTGCTGGACGGCGGCGAGGATTCCCGCGTAGGCGCCGCACCGGCACAGGTTCCCGCTCATGCGCTCGCGGACCTCGTCGTCCGGCGGCGCGGTGCCGGGCCCGGGCGGACCGGCCTCGAGGTCGCCGGTGACGTGGCTCGGGTGCCCGGCGCGGAGCTCGTCCAGCACCCCGACGGCCGAGCACACCTGGCCGGGGGTGCAGTAGCCGCACTGGTAGCCGTCGTGGTCGAGGAACGCCTGCTGGACCGGGTGGAGTTTCCCGTCCGCGCCGGCGAGCCCGCCCGCGGTGACGACCTCGGCGCCGTCGTGCGCCACCGCGAGGGCCAGGCAGGTCAGGTGGCGGCGCCCGTCGAGCAGCACGGTGCAGGACCCGCACTGGCCGTGGTCGCAGCCCTTCTTGGGGCTGGTGACGCCGAGGCGCTCGCGGAGCGCGTCGAGCAGCGTGGTGCGGGTGTCGACGTCGAGCTCGTGCTC
>DASWYU010000269.1:0-9410 GCA_036404795.1 Nocardioides sp.
GGTTCGCGGGCGCCGAGCCGCCGGAGCCCGAGCCGGGCGCCGAGGTGCGCGGTGCGGCGGAGGTGGCGGGAACCGTTCGCGTGCCGTCGTTCTGCCACACCCACGCGACGTACCCACCATCGGGCACCGTCAGGCTGCGCACGCCCAGCCCGGAGTACACCCAGGACCCCGACTCACCGTCGGACCACCAGAGGCTCCAGTAGTTCAGCGCCGCCTTGTCGCGACCGCAGTCCGCGCCGGGCCGGCTGTCGACGTAGCAGACGTAGCCCGGGTCGCCGGGCTGGTATTCGAGGCGGTGCCCGGCCGAGGCGAAGAGAGCATCGGCACGTCCCCCCGAACCCACGCACGTCTCGTCGACGCCACCGCCCAATGGACCGCCGTCCACCACCACCGTCACGCCGCCGGAGCCGGTGCAGGCGTCGGCCGCGGCGGGCGACGCCGTGACGACGCCGAGCACGGGCGTCGCCGCCACCGCGAGGGTGGTGGCGGCGACGAGACGGGCGAACCTCACCGGGTGACGGTGAAGGTGGACGTCACGAAGCGGTCGGAGTACTGCCCGACGATCGCGAACTCCCACCGGCCGAGCGAGTTGCCGCCGCGGAAGGCGAACGAGGCGCGACCGTTGGCGTCGGCCTTGCCCGTGCCGCGGACGCGGCCGTGGTAGCTGAGCGTGAACGGCTCGCCCGGCGCCAGGCCGCTGACGCGCACGGCGACGAGGCCGTTCTGCCGCACCGACGGGGTCGACGTCAGGCCGAAGCGCGTCGCGGCGAGCGACCAGTACGAGATCTTGATCGACGACCGCGTCGACGTGCCGAGGTAGAGGTTGCGCAGGTTGGTGCCGACCGGCACGCGGACGGTCGCGACGGTCTGGCCGTCCAGGTCGCCGGTCACGCTGACGGGCTGCTGACCGCCGACGAGGCAGCCGGTCTCACCGGGCGCGAGGCCGGCGACGAGCACCGACATGGTGCCGCCGGAGCGCTGGCGACCGGAGTCGGCGCGCATGCCGACGCCGCCCTCGGCGGCGAGCGACCACTGCAGGGCCGGCAACGCCTGGGCGTTCGCGAACTGCCACTGGTAGGTGGCGTCCTCGGTGATCCCGTCCACGCGACCCGCGGTCAGCGCGGCGTCGTCGTAGGCCAGCGCACCCTGCTCGCCCGCCAGGGCGGTCGTGCAGGTGGCGACCTCGTTGACCTGGTGCGCCCGCAGCCAGGCGGCGCCGGCCTCGGGCTCGCCGTCGATGTCGGCCGGGTTGCCGTCCTGCGCACCGACGATGCCGAGCGCGAGGGCCGCGAGGCCGGTGCTGTTGGCGTTGGGGCCGAGCTGGCCGCCGTCGCCCCACGAGCCGTCCTCGCCCTGCGTGGTGACGAGGAAGTCGACGGCGTCGAGGATCGCCGTGACGTTGTCCTCGTCGGTCGCCTGGTCGAGCAGCGCGAGGATCGCCAGCGCCGTCACGTCGGTGCTGCCCTCGCCGGCGGCGCCGTCGCAGGTCTGGTCGGCCGCCGCGGGGTCGGAGAAGTAGAGCCGGAAGCCGCCGTCGGCGCACTGCTGGTCGAGCAGGAACTCGGTCGCGACGTTCGTCAGGTCGCTGTTCGCGGCGTGCAGCGCCTCGACGGCGAACGCCTGGCCGAAGCCGTTGGCGTAGTCGCCCGCGAACTCGTTCTCCGGGTCGAACGTGTCGAAGATGCGACCGATCGCGTCGCCCTCGGTCGTGACCTGGCCCTCCAGGCGGGAGATGAGGTCGACCCCGCCGTACGACGTGGGGTCGCCCGCGGCGTACTGCACCAGCGTCGCGAGCTTCGCGGAGCCGCCGGCGCTGACGAGCGTGCCGAAGCCGTTGTCGCCCGTGTAGGAGTCGGCCAGCGGCGCGACGGACTCGACGATCTCGGCAACCGTCTCGTCGTCGCCCGCGAACCAGAAGCTGCGTCCGGCGTCGACCGTGGCGCTCGTGTTGGGGCCGTAGGTCGGGTCGGTCAGCACGCCGTCGCCCTCGGCGAGCTGGACGCGCAGCCACTGGGCGGCGGTCTCGAGCGGCCGGGTGTCGTAGCCGTCCTCGGTCACCGCGGCGACGGTGACGGGCGCGGCGGAGGCGGTCAGCGGGGGCAGCAGGGCCGCCGTGGTGGCCGCGGCCGCGACGGCGGCGACCGCGAGCGCGCCGGTACGGCGGCGTGGCAGGTGACGCAGGGTCATGGGTTCCTCTCCGCTGCAGCGGCCGGAGACCCTCGCGAGGACCCCCGCCGCGTTCCGCGACAGCGTGGTGTCAGGCGCCCCGCGGCAGGTGTTCCGGCTCGCCGGGCCCGAGGTGCGGGATCGGCCTACGGTTGCGGGTCAGCGCCGGAGTTCGACCGGCTTCCCCCGCACGCGGACGTGAACGAGCGCCCGCCGTGCGGCGGGCGCTCGTCACTGTAGCTGAGATCGCGCTGAGAAAGCCCCCCGAACGGGTCAGGCCAGCTTCTCCAGGATCAGTTCGCGCACGCGGCCGGCGTCGGCCTGCCCGCGCATCTCCTTCATGATCACGCCGATCAGCGCGCCCGCGGCGGCGTGCTTGCCGTCGCGGATCTTCTGGGCGACGTCGGGGTTGCCGGCGATCGCCTTGTCGACCGCGGCGCCGAGCGCCCCGTCGTCGGAGACGATCGCGAGCCCGCGGGCGGCGACGATCTCCTCGGGGGTGCCCTCGCCGGCGACGAGACCGTCGAAGACCTGGCGGGCCAGCTTGTCGTTGATCGTGCCGGCCTCGACGAGCGCCTGCACGGCGGCGACCTGCTGCGGCGTCACGCCCACGTCGGCGAGCTCGACGCCCGCGTCCTTGGCGCGACGCGCCAGCTCGGCGACCCACCACTTGCGCGCGGCCTGGGGCGCGGCACCCGCGGCGATCGTCTCCTCGACGAGGCCGAACGCGCCGGCGCCGACGGTGTCGCGCATCTCGAGGTCGGTGAAGCCCCACTCGCCCTGGAGCCGCGTGCGCTTCGCGGTCGGGTTCTCCGGCAGCGTGCCACGCAGCTCCTCCACCCACTCCCGGCTGGGCGCGACGGGCACGAGGTCGGGCTCCGGGAAGTACCGGTAGTCCTCCGCGTCCGACTTCTCGCGGCCCGACGTGGTGATGCCGGTGTCCTCGTGGAAGTGACGGGTCTCCTGCACGACCCGCCCGCCGCCGTCGAGCACCGCGGCGTGCCGCGAGACCTCGAAGCGCACGGCCCGCTCGATGGAGCGGAACGAGTTGACGTTCTTCGTCTCGCTGCGGGTGCCGAGGGTGCTCGAGCCGGTCGGCGCGAGCGACAGGTTGACGTCGGCGCGGAGGTTGCCCTGGTCCATCCGTGCCTCGGAGACCCCGAGGGCGAGGATCAGGTCGCGCAGCTGCTGCACGTAGGCCCGCGCCACGGCCGGCGCCTTCGCGCCGGCACCGAGGATGGGGCGCGTGACGATCTCGATGAGCGGGATCCCGGCGCGGTTGTAGTCGACCAGCGAGTGGTCGGCGCCGTGGATGCGGCCGGTCGCGCCACCCACGTGGGTGGACTTGCCGGTGTCCTCCTCCATGTGGGCGCGCTCGATGTCGACCCGGAACGTCTCGCCGTCGACCTCGACGTCCATGTAGCCGTCGAAGGCGATCGGCTCGTCGTACTGCGACGTCTGGAAGTTCTTCGGCATGTCCGGGTAGAAGTAGTTCTTCCGCGCGAACCGGCACCACTCGGCGATGTCGCAGTTCAGCGCCAGGCCGATGCGGATGGCGGCCTCGACGGCCTTGCCGTTGACCGCCGGCATCGCGCCCGGCAGGCCGAGGCAGGTCGGGCAGACCTGCGTGTTCGGCTCGCCGCCGAACGTCGCCGGGCAGCCGCAGAACATCTTGGTGGCCGTGTTGAGCTCGACGTGCACCTCGAGCCCCAGCGCGGGGTCGAAGCGCGTCAGCGCCTCGTCGAAGTCCACCAGCGTCTCGGTGGTGGGGCTCATCGGGCGACCTCCTCGAGCTCGGGGGCCTGCGCCAGCAGCGCGCCGCCCCACTCCTGGGCGAGGAGGGCCTCGACGGCGGCCCCCACGCGGTAGACCCGGTCGTCCGCCATGGCCGGGGCGAGCACCTGGAAGCCGACCGGCAGGCCGTCCTCGTCGGCGAGGCCCGCGGGCACGGAGATGCCGGGGATCCCCGCCAGGTTGGCGGGGATGGTGGCGAGGTCGCCGGCATACATCGCCAGCGGATCGTCGAGCTTCTCGCCCAGCTTGAACGCGGTGGTCGGCGCGGTCGGGCTGACGAGCACGTCGACCTGCTCGAACGCGGCGGCGAAGTCGCGGCTGATGAGCGTGCGGATCTTCTGCGCCTGCCCGTAGTAGGCGTCGTAGTAGCCCGACGACAGCGCGTAGGTGCCGATGATGATGCGGCGCTTCACCTCGTCGCCGAAGCCCACGTCGCGGCTGGCGCGCATGACCTCCTCGGCGCTGGGTGACTCGACGCCCTCGGGGAGCACACGGACGCCGTAGCGCATCGCGTCGAACTTCGCGAGGTTGGAGGAGCACTCGGCGGGGAGCACGAGGTAGTACGCCGCGATGGCGTGCACGATGTTCGGGCAGCTGACCTCGACGACCTCGGCACCGGCCTTCACCAGCAGAGCCACCGTCTCGTCGAAGCGTGCCTTGACGCCCGGCTGCCAGCCCTCGCCGCTCAGCTCCTGCACGATGCCGACCTTCAGGCCGCTCAGGTCGCCGGCGGCGCCCTGGCGCGCGGCCTCCACGAGGCTCGGGAGGTCCTGCGGGATGCTCGTCGAGTCACGCGGGTCGTGCCCGCCGATGAGGTCCTGCAGCAGCGCCGAGTCGAGGACCGTGCGGGTGACGGGGCCGACCTGGTCGAGCGAGTTGGCGAGGGCGACGAGGCCGTAGCGCGAGACCGCGCCGTACGTCGGCTTCACGCCCACCGTGCCCGTCACCGCGCCGGGCTGCCGGATCGAGCCGCCCGTGTCGGTGCCGATCGCGAGCGGCGCCTCGTAGGCCGCCACGGCCGCGGCCGAGCCGCCGCCGGAGCCGCCGGGGATGCGGGTGAGGTCCCACGGGTTGCGGGTGGGGCCGTAGGCCGAGTGCTCCGTCGAGGAGCCCATCGCGAACTCGTCCATGTTGGTCTTGCCGAGGATCGGCAGGCCGGCGGCCTTGAGCTTGCTGACGACGGTGGCGTCGTACGGCGGGATCCAGCCCTCGAGCGCCCGCGAGCCGCAGGTCGTGGGGAGGCCGGTGGTCGCCAGCACGTCCTTGACCGCGATCGGCACGCCGTCGAGGGGGTGCAGCGGGGCGCCGGCGGCGCGGCGCGCGTCGGAGGCCCGGGCCTGCTCGAGCGCGCCCTCGGCGTCGACGTGGAGGAAGGCGTGGACGCCGGAGGCGGCGTCGCCGTCGACGGCGGCGATCCGGTCGAGGTGCGCCTGGGTCAGCTCGACCGAGGTCACCTCGCCGGCGGCCAGCGCGTCGGCCAGCTCGGCCGCCGTGCGGCGGGTCCAGTCGGTGGTGGCGCTCACTGCTCGTCCCCCAGGATCCGCGGCACGCTGAAGCGCTGCTCCTCGACGGCGGGCGCGCCCGCGAGCGCCTGCTCCGCGGTGAGGCCCGGGACGACCACGTCCTCGCGGAACACGTTGGTCATCGGGATCGGGTGGGACGTCGGCGGCACGTCGTCGCCCGCCACGCCCTGGATCGAGGCGACGGACTCCAGGATCACGGAGAGCTGAGGCGCGAGGTGGTCGAGCTCGGCGTCGGACAGGTCGATGCGGGCGAGGTCGGCGAGGTGCGCCACGTCCTCACGCGTCAACGACGGAGGTGTGTCGGGCATGGTCCACATCCTAGGTGGCGCGGTGTCGTGGGTTCCTTCACGGTTGACGTGGTCGGGGTGCGTGCATCGGTGCGGCGGCGCCGCGCAGTCATACCGGGCGTCTTTCCAGCGGCGCCGGGGTGCCGAGGTGCGTGCCAGGGCCGCGTGAACCGTCGAGGAACCCTCGACACGCGGCACCAGGTGCGCGAGTCGCGGCTGCCGGACGGTGGCGCCCGTCGGGGCTACGGTGCCTCCATGCGCACCCGCTCCCGCCGCCTCGCCCTGCTCGCCGCCGGCGCCACGCTCACCGTCCTCGTGGCGGGCTGCGGCGACGAGTCGGACGCCGGGGACGGGGAGTCCCCCGCGTCGGCCTCGACCTCGGCCGACGACGCGGACACCTCGACCGCCGAGGGTGCGTACGACGCGTGGCGCGCCTCGATCCTCGACGACGACGCCGACGCGTTCGACGCCGTGTCGATCGACGCCGCGTGGTCCGACATCGTCGAGTCCACGGACAACGAGGGTCACCACGCCGCGCTCGTCGAGGCCGCAGCGGACGGCGACCTGGAGCTCCCGACCGATCCGGAGGCGGAGGTGGGTCGCGACGCGGTGCTCGCCGCCTCGGGCGACGACGAGCCGTGGGACGACGCCGCGTGGGACGAGTTCACCGCCTCGATCACCGAGGAGTTCGACGTCGACATCGACGACGTCGCCTCCTTCGTCGTGCCGTTCGGCGCCGCCTCCGGCGGCGAGGCCGACGCCCTCTTCGTGCGGTCGACCGACGACGGCTGGCTGTTCTTCGGGATGGAGCCCGCCAGCTGACGCGGGTCAGTCCGCCGGTTCCTCGGCGGGGGTCTCCTCGGGGGTCTGCTCGGGGGTCTCGTCAGGCTCCGGCCGGAACGGCGCGGGGCCCTCGGCGAGCAGCCGCTTGAAGCCGTCCTCGTCGAGGATCGGCACCTTCAGCTGCTCGGCCTTCTCGGCCTTCGAGCCGGCGTTCTCCCCGATCACGACGAAGTCGGTCTTCTTCGACACCGACCCGGCGGCCTTGCCGCCGCGGGACAGGATCGCCTCCTTGGCCGAGTCGCGGCTGAAGTCGACGAGCGAGCCGGTCACGACCACCGAGAGGCCCTCGAGCGTGCGGGGCGTGGACTCGTCGCGCTCGTCGGCCATCGAGACGCCGGCCTCCGTCCACTTGCGGACGATCGTGCGGTGCCAGTTGTCGGGGTCGTCGGCGTCCCCGAACCACTCGATGACGGCGTCGGCGATCGTCGGGCCCACGCCCTCGGCCGCGGCGATCCGCTCGCGACCCTCCTCGTCCGCGACCGCCGCCTCGATCGCCTCCATCGAGCCGAACTCGGTCGCGAGCGCCCGCGCGGCGGTCGGGCCGACGTGGCGGATCGACAGGGCCACGAGCACCCGCCACAGCGGGACCTGCTTGCGGGCGTCGAGGTTCGCGAGGAGCTTGAGGCCGTTGGCCGTGACCTGGCGCCCCTCCTCGTCCTTCTTCGGCGCGCGGGTGAAGAGCTCGGTGGCGAGGAGCATCTGCTCGTCGATGCGGAACACGTCGCCCTCGTTGTCGAACCCGTCGACGGTGAGCAGCGCGACCGCCGCCTCGTAGCCCAGCCCCTCGATGTCGAACGCCCCTCGCCCGGCGACGTGGAACACGCGCTCCCGCACCTGGGCGACGCACGTCTCGTGGTTGGGGCAGCGGAGGTCCTTGTCGCCCTCCTTCTGCTGCGCGAGCTCGGTGCCGCAGGCGGGGCACTCGGTCGGCATCACCCATTCCGCCAGACCCTCGGGGCGCAGGTCGAGCACCGGGCCGACGATCTCGGGGATGACGTCGCCCGCCTTGCGGAGGATCACGGTGTCGCCGGGGCGGACGTCCTTGCGCCGTACCTCGTGCGCGTTGTGGAGGGTCGCCATCTCCACGGTGGACCCCGCGACGCGGGTCGGCTCCATCCGCCCGAACGGCGTGACGCGACCCGTGCGGCCCGTGTTGACGAGGATGTCGAGGAGCTTGGCGTTGACCTCCTCCGGCGGGTACTTGAACGCGATCGCCCACCGCGGCGCCCGGCTGGTCGAGCCCAGCCGGCGCTGCAGAGTGACGTCGTCGACCTTGACGACCACGCCGTCGATCTCGTGCTCGACCGAGTGGCGCTGCTCGCCGTACCGCTCCACGAACGCCTGCACCCCCGCCAGGTCGGGGACCACCCGGGCGCGGTCGGAGGTCGGCAGGCCCCAGGCCCGTAGCGCCGCGTACGCCGTCGACTGGGTCGTCGGCTCGAAGCCCCGGCGGGCACCGATGCCGTGGCAGACCATGCCGAGCGCGCGGGTGGCGGTGACCCGCGGGTCCTTCTGGCGCAAGGACCCGGCGGCGGCGTTGCGCGGATTGGCGAAGACCTGCTTGCCGGCCTCGGTCATGGCCACGTTGAGTCGCTCGAACGCCTCGACCGGCAGGAAGACCTCGCCGCGCACCTCGACGAGCTCGGGCACGGCGAACTCGTCCGTGGCCGTCAGCCGGTGCGGGATCGAGTCGATCGTCTTGACGTTGGGCGTGACGTCCTCGCCCGTGCGGCCGTCGCCGCGGGTCAGCGCCCGCACGAGCCGGCCGTTCTCGTACAACAGGTTGATCGCCAGTCCGTCGACCTTCAGCTCGCAGAGCAGCTCGGGCGTCTCGACGCCGTCGCGGGCCAGCCGCGCGTGCCACGCCCCCAGCTCGTCGAGCGTGAACGCGTTGTCGAGGCTCATCATCGGCTCGAGGTGGTCGATCGCGGTGAACTCGGTCGAGACCGCCCCGCCCACCTTCTGCGTCGGCGAGTCGGGCGTGCGGAGCTCGGGATGGGCCTCCTCCAGCGCCTCGAGCTCCCGCATCCGTCCGTCGAAGTCGGCGTCGGAGAGCGTCGGCGCGTCGAGCACGTAGTAGCGCCAGCGCGCGTCCTCCACCTGCTCCGCCAGCTCCCGGTGCCGCTCACGCGCGTCCTCCGAGGCAGGCGTCACCGGCGTGGGGTCGGGAACCTCGGAGACCTCAGGGACCTCGGCGTCGCTCATGGAGGACATCTTGCCGTGCGGGACCGACAGTCCCCCGACTCCACCTCGCGGGGGCTACGGCTCGCGTGGCTGCGGCCCGCGTGGGCTACAGGGGTCGCTGCAGGACGAGGGCGTCGGAGTCGTCGCGGTAGTAGCGCGGGCGGCGGTGGATCTCCGCGAAGCCGTGCGCCGCGTAGAACGCCACGGCACCCGTGTTCACCGCCGACACCTCGAGCAGCATCCGCTCGGCTCCGGCGGCCCGCGCAGCACCGAGCAGGTGCTCCAGCAACGCGGACGCGATCCCGGCGCGGCGGGCGTCGGGCGCGACCCCGATCCGGAGCAGGTCGGCGATGTCACCGGCCACGCCGAGCACCGCGTAACCGGTGACATGACCGGTGACGGTGCGCTCCGGCCCCTCCGCCACGAGCATCGCCCGCCCGGGCGCCGACAGCTCCGCGACGACCTGCTCGGAGGTCCAGGCGTCGCGCCCGAACAGGTCCGTCTCGAGCGCGGCGACCCGCGCGACGTCGGCGGTGCGGGCCGGCCGCAGGCCCGGACCCACGCCAGGCCCCGCTCCCCGACCCCCGGGGGTCACCGGTCCGCGCTGGCGACG
>DASWYU010000270.1:0-2984 GCA_036404795.1 Nocardioides sp.
GACGCCGATCGTGGCGCGCTGCGCGGGCGCGAGCCGACCGGCCGTTCGAGCGAGTCGCCGTCGGGTCCGGTCCGGGAGGTGCGCGACGCCGATGGCGAGCTCGGCGCTCCAGTGCGGCTCGCCGTCCGCGTCGGGCAGGAGCCGCGCCAGGCGCCCGAGGGCGCGCAGGTCGTGGGCCCAGGAGGCCAGGTCGTCGACGTCGCCGAGGCCTCCGACGACGACCCGGCGCGTCGCCGTACCCCCGGTCCCCACCTCCACCCGGCGCCCGCCGCCGGCCACGACCCACAGCAGTCCGTCGACCACGACGGCGCACGCGCCCCCGACGTCGCGGCGGTCGTTGACGGCGCTGACGGTGTGCTCGGCGCCGGGGGGCGGTACGGCGGACCCGTCCGGCCCGACCTCCGCGTCGGCCCACACCCCGATCGACCACGGGCCCGTGCCGAGGCCGAGCGAACGGAGCCGGTCCTGCACGGCGAGCGTGGAGGACCGCGACGACACCAGCGTCGAGACCAGCTCCCGGGCGCGCGTGCGGGTCGCGTTGGCGCTGTCGTGCTCCCGCTCCTGGGTGAGGAGGAGCTGCATGGTGAGCGCGACGACGTGGGCGATCGGCTCGACGGTCCGCGGGTCGCCGGTGATGCCCACGACGCCCGCGACCTGGCCGTCGAGCTCGAGCGGGACGTTGATCCCGGGCCGGTCCACCACGCCCTCGACGACCCGGGTGACGACGACGGGCCGCCCGCTCGCGAGGACGCGGCGCGCGGCCTGGTGCGGTCGGCCCACCCGCTCCGGGACGGTCGACGCCACGACCAAGCCGCCGGCGTCCATGAGGTTGATGTCCTGCTGGATCGTCGTGGCGACCGTGTCGACGACGCGCTGGGCGAGGTCGGCGCTCAGGGGTACGCCCGGCTCCGGCGCCCCCTCGGATCCCGCGCCCGCCTCCGTCACCGCCATGCCGGCCAGGGTAGGTGGGCTACCCCGTCGCCTGCGGAACCCCCGCGGAGCGCGCGTCCTCGGCGTACCGACGCGGTGTCCGCCCGCAGACCGTGAGGACCTCCCGCGCTCTGGTCGCCCTGCTCGCCGTGCCCAGCCTGCTGCTCGTCGGCTGCGGCACGGCGGACACCTCGCCGAACGGACCTCGCCGAACGGCACGTCCGCGGGTACGGCGAGCGCGGCGCCGGCCACGAGCACCGAGCCGACCTCGTGCGACGGCCCGGGCGCCGCGCCGCCACCCGACCTCGCCGCACGCGGCACGGCGCCGGACGCACCGGCGTACGCGGAGAGCTACGACCTGACGGTCGAGGAGGCGTCGCGTCGGCTCCACCTGCAGGAGGACTGGGGCGCGGTCCTCGAGGCCCTGCGCACCGCGGGGCTCGCCACCTTCTCCGAGACGGGAATCGACCACGCGCCGGAGCTCGCGCTGACCGTGCGGCTCATCGGCGACACCGACGTCGAGGCCGCCTGCGCGATCGTCGCGCCGAGCGGGATGGCCTCGGTGGTCGAGATCCACACCGACGCGGGACTGACGCCCGACCAGCGGGCACTCCTGGCGGCGACGCTCGCCCTGCCGGCCGGGCTCGACGGACCCGACGGGCCCGTCGCCGGCCACGGGCTCGGTGGCGACGACACCTGGATCGTGCACGTCCACCCCGCCTCGGACGGCGTGGAGCAGTCGCTCCAGCAGGCGCTCACGGACGCGCTCGGGTCGCTCGCCCTGCCGAGCACCGCGGTACGCCTGGAGGTCGTCCCCCTGGACGGGCCCGCGACGGAGCAGCCCCTCGCCCGGGACGGCGACACGGACTGACCCCGCCGCTGCATAGTCCCTGACGTTTCGCACCCGACACGCCGCCGATCGGTGACGACACGGTGCAGAACGTCAGGGACTATGCCATCCCGGAGGGCGCGGCACGCCCTACAGTGCCGCCGTGAACGAGGCCCGGGTCGAGGCGTGGGAGCGGCGGATCGAGGTGCCGCTGCTCGCGCTGGCGCTCGCGTTCCTCGTCGCGTGGGCGTGGCCGGTGCTCGATCCCCGGCTCGACCCCGACCTGCGCACGCTGCTCCGCACCGTCTCCTGGACGGTGTGGGCGGCCTTCGCCGTCGACCTCGCGATCCGGCTCCGCCTGGCGCGGGACCGGCGACGCTACGCGCTGCAGCACTGATACGACGTCGCCCTCGTCGTCCTGCCCCTCCTCCGCCCGCTGCGGGTGCTGCGCGTGCTGGCGTTCATGCGGATCCTGCAGCGCACGGCCGCCGGCGGGCTCGCGGGCCGCGCCACGACGTACGTGCTCGGCACCGCCCTCATCTCCCTCTTCCTCGGCGCGATCGCCGTGCTCGACGCCGAGCAGGACGCGCCGGGCGCCAACATCACGACCTTCGGGGACGCGCTGTGGTGGGCGACGACGACGGTGACGACGGCCGGGTACGGCGATCGCTTCCCCGTCACCGGCGAGGGCCGCGTCCTGGCGGTGGTGCTCATGCTCGTCGGGATCGGCGCCGTCGGCGTCGTCACCGCCTCGCTCGCCGCGTGGCTCCTCTCGCACGTGCGGGAGGAGCAGCGCGGCGAGCGCGGGTGAGGCGGGCGCTGCTCCTCTCGTCGGCCGGATAGTCCCTGACGTTTCGCACCCGACACGCCGACGAACGACGGAAAAACGGACCAGAACGTCAGGGACTATCCGACCCCGGGAGATCCACCCGTCTGCTTCGCTGGCCCCATGAGTGCCGACGCCTTGCTCGTGTCCGCCGCCGACCTCGCCGCGGAGCTGGAGGATCGCCGTACGGTCGTGCTCGACGTCCGCTGGTCCCTCGGCGCGCCCGACGGGAGCGCCGCGCACCGGGCGGGCCACGTGCCCGGGGCGGTCTACGTGGACCTCGACACCGAGCTGGCGCGCCACGGGGCGCCGACCGAGGGCCGGCACCCGCTCCCCGACCTCGGTGATCTGCAGGCGGCCGCGCGGCGCTGGGGCGTGCGGGCCGACAGCCGGGTGGTC
>DASWYU010000271.1:0-7287 GCA_036404795.1 Nocardioides sp.
ACGCCGTTCCGCGGGCCCGGCGCGACGTAGCGCCACCCCCCACATTCGAAGCCAGAGGAAGAAGAGACCATGGCCAGCTTCTCTGCCGCTGACGTCAAGAAGCTCCGCGAGCTCACCGCCGCGGGCATGATGGACTGCAAGAAGGCACTGACCGAGACCGACGGCGACTTCGACAAGGCCGTCGAGCTCCTCCGCGTGAAGGGTGCCGCCAAGGCTGCCGCCCGCGGGGCCGAGCGCGAGACCTCCGCCGGCGTCGTCGCCACCGCGGGCAACGCCCTCGTCGAGCTGAAGAGCGAGACCGACTTCGTCGCCAAGAGCGAGGAGTTCGTCGCCGTCGCCCAGCAGATCGCCGAGGCCGCCGCCGCGGCCAAGCCGGCCGACGCCGAGGCCCTCAAGGCCGTCGCGCTCGGGGACAGCACCGTCGGTTCCGTCGTCGAGGGCCTCGCGGTCAAGATCGGCGAGAAGATCGAGCTCGGCCAGGTCGTCGTGTTCGAGGGCGACACCGTCGTCTACCTGCACCGCCGCTCCGCCGACCTTCCGCCCGCCGTGGGCGTCATCGTCGAGTTCACCGGCGACGCCGACACCGCCCGCGGTGCCGCGATGCAGGCCGCCGCGATGCGCCCGCAGTACCTGACGCGCGACGACGTCCCCGCCGACATCGTCGCCAAGGAGCGCGAGATCGCCCAGGCCCAGGCCCAGGAGGAGGGCAAGCCCGAGCAGGTCGCCGCGAAGATCGCGGAGGGTCGCCTCAACGCGTTCTTCAAGGACGTCGTGCTGCTCGAGCAGCCGTCGGTCACCGAGAACAAGAAGTCGGTGAAGCAGATCCTCGACGCCGCCGGCACCACGGTGACGCGCTTCGCGCGCTTCGAGGCCGGCGCCTGATCTCAGGCGTCCCCTCCGGGCGCGCGGGCCAGTAAGGTGAGGCCCGCTGCCCACCGGCAGCACAGACCCCGGCGGTGCTCCTCGTGATCCACCGCCACCCGAGGAGGCCGGTCCGTATGACGTGGAGCGTTCCACGCCGTCGCACGGACCGGCCTTCGTCGTGCCCGGGTGTCCCTCGTCCCTCCCGTCCCCGACCGTGACGGGGCGGACCCGCCCACCACCCGACCGAGCCGCTCACGCCGACCCGCAGCAGCGCCGTACCGAAAGGAACCCCGTGCCCGCATACCGCCGCGTCCTCCTCAAGCTCTCCGGAGAGGTCTTCGGAGGAGGCAGCGTCGGCGTCGACCCCGACGTCGTGCAGAAGATCGCCGGCGAGATCGCTGCCGTCGTCGACGCAGGGGTGCAGGTCGCGGTGGTCACCGGAGGCGGCAACTTCTTCCGCGGCGCGGAGCTCCAGCAGCGGGGCATGGACCGGTCGCGCGCCGACTACATGGGCATGCTCGGCATCGTCATGAACTGCCTCGCGCTGCAGGACTTCCTCGAGAAGCTCGGTGTCGACACCCGGGTGCAGACCGCGATCACCATGGGCCAGGTCGCCGAGCCCTACATCCCGCGCCGCGCGATCCGCCACATGGAGAAGGGCCGCGTCGTCATCTTCGGCGCCGGCATGGGCATGCCGTTCTTCTCCACCGACACGGTCGCGGTGCAGCGGGCGCTCGAGAACAAGTGCGACGCCGTGCTCGTGGCGAAGAACGGCGTCGACGGTGTCTACTCCGCGGACCCGCGCACCAACCCCGACGCGGTCAAGCTCGACCAGGTGACCTACGACGAGGCCATCAGCCAGGGCTTGAGGATCATGGACCAGACGGCGTTCGCGCTCTGCGGCGAGAACAAGCTCCCGATGGTCGTGTTCGGCATGCAGCCCGAGGGCAACATCCTGCGCGTCGTGCAGGGTGAGAAGATCGGGACGCTCGTCAGCGCCGAGAGCTGACCCCGGTCCGCCGCGACCGGGGACGGTCCGGGCGCGGTGGGACCAGCAACGACGTCAGACCAGCGTCGCTCGACGGGGGAGCCCGGCGACCGACGAGTGCACAGCGATGAGGAGCAAGCAGTGATCAACGAGGTCCTGAACGAGGCCGACGGCAAGATGGACAAGTCGGTCGAGGCGACCCGCGAGGAGTTCGCCGCGATCCGCGCCGGCCGCGCCCACCCGAGCATGTTCAACAAGATCGTCGTGGACTACTACGGTTCACCGACGCCGCTGCAGCAGCTGGCGTCGTTCACGGCCCCCGAGGCGCGCATCATCCTCATCTCCCCCTATGACGTGGGGGCGATGAACGCCATCGAGAAGTCGATCCGCGACTCCGACCTGGGCGTGAACCCGTCCAACGACGGCAAGGTCCTGCGCTGCGTCTTCCCCGAGCTGACCGAGGAGCGCCGCAAGGAGTTCATCAAGGTCGCCCGCACGAAGGCCGAGGAGGGTCGCGTCGCGGTCCGCAACCTGCGCCGTACGGCGAAGCAGGGCCTCGAGCGCCTCGAGAAGGACGGCGAGGTCGGCAAGGACGACGTCACCGGGGCGGAGAAGCGCCTCGACGGTCTCACCAAGAAGCACGTCGACGTGATCGATGACCTGCTGAAGTCCAAAGAGGCCGAGCTGCTCGAGGTCTGAGCAGACCGGACCGCAGCGTGAGCGTGACTCCTCCCGACGCCGGCGCCCCGGCAGCACCGCCCGCGAAGGACCACGGCCGGGCCGGCCGCAACCTGCCCGCCGCGATCGCCTCCGCCGTCGTGCTGCTGGGTGCCGTCGCGGCGTCCCTGGCCTTCTACAAGACCGCGTTCATGGTGATCGTCGCGATCGCCGTGGTGGTGGCCGTTTGGGAGCTCCACCAGGGCTTCGCGGCCAAGGACATCGACCTGCCCGAGCAGCCGCTCATGGTGGGCGGCGTCGTCATGGTCGTCGTCGCCTACTTCTTCGGCGCACCGGCGCTCATCACGGCCACCGCGGTGACCGCGCTCGCGATCATGCTGTGGTTGTTGCACCGCGGCGTCGAGGGCTACGTCCGCAACGCCTCGGCCTCGGTGTTCGCCCTCATCTACGTGCCCTTCCTCGGTTCGTTCGTCGCCCTCCTGCTCACCGAGGGCGGCGCGACGGGGTTCGAGCGCTTCGACGACGGTGTGCGGGCCGTCATCGTGTTCGTGCTCGTCACGATCGCCTCCGACATCGGCGGCTACGTCGCCGGTGTCCTCTTCGGCAAGCACCCGATGGCACCCGTGATCTCGCCCAAGAAGTCCTGGGAGGGCTTCGCGGGATCCGCCGTCGCCTGCGTCGCCGCCGGCTGGCTCCTCGTCGACATCCTCCTCGAGGGCGACTGGTGGGTCGGTGTCTGCCTCGGCCTCATCGCCGTCGTGATGGCCACGCTCGGCGACCTGTGCGAGTCGGTCATCAAGCGCGACCTCGGCATCAAGGACATGAGCCAGATCGTCCCGGGCCACGGTGGCCTGATGGACCGGCTCGACTCCCTGCTCGCCACGGTCGCCCCGACCTGGCTGCTGCTGCACTACCTCGTCTTCTGAGGTCCGGCGCGGCGTGCCGCCGCGCAGGAGCCCACCACTAGGCTGACGCCCCTGACGAGAGGGGGCCGCAGCATGCGAGCCAAGTGGGTCGCGGTGGCCGTGGCCGGTGCCGGTGCGGCGTACGTCGCGGAGAAGGCACGCCGTGCCCGCGGCGGACCCGCGACCACGGCCCCCGAGGCGGGCGTCACCGCTACTGCCGGAGCCGTCGGGGTCGTGGGGGTGGCGGGTGTCGCGCCGTCCGTCGCCGCCGTGGCGCCCTCGCCCCCGGAGCCCCTGACCCCCGCGCCCCCGACACCCGAGCCCGCGCTCGAGCCCGACGAGCCCCCGACCGTCGAGGTGCCCGTGCTCCGCGCCGTACCGGAGTCGCGGGCGCCACCGGAGCCCGACCTCGAGGACGAGGTCGAGCAAGTCGAGGACGAGATCGAGATCGACGACGAGGAGGACGACGCCCCGTCGACCCGGGTGGCGCTCAGCGGGTTCTACGTCGGGCTCGTCTGCATGCTGTTCGCGCCGGTGCTCTACTTCAGCGCGACGGACTGGCTGTTCGCTGCGGAGACGTCGGCGGAGCTGACGCCGTTCGTGCTCCTGCTCCTCGCAGTGCCGGCGATCCTCGTGGCCGTCCCGCGCACGCGCCGGTTCGGTCTCTACATGGTGCTGGGGCTCGCCCTCACGGGCGTGATCGTGGCGGTGACGGCGATCGCGGTCCTGGTGCTCCTCCTCCGGGTCGGCTGAGCGCCCGGCGCATCGCACGACGTCGGATTTCGGCGCGGACGTGGCCGCGGTGGGATGATCGGGGAGCGATGTCCGAGAACACCCCCACGCCCGAGCCCCGCCGCACGTCCCTGCCCCTCGTGATGGAGGCGCCGCGGGGGCGTGCCAAGCCGCCGCGCCACCTGGCCGACCTCGACGAGGCCGGCCGGAAGGCGCTCCTCGAGGAGTCCGGGCTCCCGGGCTTCCGGGCGAAGCAGCTGTCGAACCACTACTTCGCGCGGCTGACCTCCGACCCGGCGGAGATGACGGACCTGCCCGCCGCCCAGCGCGACGAGCTCGCGGCCGCGCTCTTCCCGCAGCTGCTCACCTCGGTGCGCACGATGGAGGCAGACAAGGGCACGACCCGCAAGACGCTGTGGCGCCTCTTCGACGGAGCCCTCGTCGAGTCGGTGCTGATGCGCTACCCGCAGCGCGCCACGATCTGCGTCTCGAGCCAGGCCGGCTGCGGCATGGCCTGCCCGTTCTGCGCGACCGGTCAGGGCGGTCTCCAGCGGAACATGAGCACGGCGGAGATCGTCGACCAGGTCGTCGACGGCGCCCGGGCGATGGCCCGCGGTGAGGTCGCGGGCGGTCCCGGCCGCCTGTCCAACGTGGTCTTCATGGGCATGGGCGAGCCGCTGGCCAACTACAAGGCCGTGGTGGGTGCCGTCCACCGCCTCACCGACCCCGCGCCGGCGGGCCTCGGGCTGTCGGCCCGCAACGTCACGGTCTCCACCGTCGGTCTGGTCCCGCGGATCCTGCAGCTGGCCGAGGAGGGCGTGCCCGTCACGCTCGCGCTCAGCCTGCACGCCCCCGACGACGAGCTGCGCAACGAGCTGGTGCCGATCAACACGCGGTTCTCCGTGGCGGAGACGGTCGACGCGGCGTGGGAGTTCGCGCGCCGCACCAAGCGGCGGGTGTCGATCGAGTACGCCATGATGCGCGACGTCAACGACCAGGCCTGGCGGGCCGACCTGCTCGCCGACGTCCTCAACGCCCGCGGCGACTGGGGGTGGGTGCACGTGAACCTCATCCCGCTCAACGAGGTGCCCGGTTCCCGCTTCACCCGCTCCCGCGACGCCGACACCACCGAGTTCGTGCGCCGTCTCGAGGCGAAGGGCATCAGCACCACGATCCGCGACACCCGCGGCGACGACATCGACGCTGCCTGCGGCCAGCTCGCCGCGGCGGAGTAGCCCGCACGACCGCGTTCTCCTTCACCCTCCGCGCGCCCGACATGAACGGTGCGTGACGCGGCGGCGGACGGGCCCCGCTGAGGTTCCCACCGGGTTCAACTCGCGTCCACCGATCGCGCACCGCACCGTTCCGGCACGCTCCCTAGCGTCCGATCCGTCAGCGACCGCACAGCGACGACGACTGTGCACCGACGGAGGAGGACGGCCCATGCGGCTGCACCGTTCGACCCCGAGCAGCGTCACCCACCTCCCGCGTCGCCGCGGTGACCGGCTCCGCGTCCTGGTGGTCAGCGAGTCGTTCCTCCCGCAGGTGAACGGCGTGACGAACTCCGTACGGCGCGTGCTCGAGCACCTCGCGGCCGAGGGGCACGAGGCCGAGCTGGTGGCGCCGACGGGACCCGCGACGTACGCCGGATTCCCTGTCACCCTCTGCCGGGGCGCGCACCTGCCGTTCTACAAGGACTTCCGGATCGGCCTCGAGACGCAGCGCCGCCTGCGCGCCGTGATGCTGCGCTTCCGGCCCGACGTCGTGCACGTCGCCTCGCCGGCGACGCTCGGCTACCAGGCCGCGAGGGCGGCCGCCGACCTCGGCATCCCGACGGTCGCGATCTACCAGACGGACCTCGTCGGGTTCGCCGACCGCTACGGCATCGCGGGCGGCACGCGGGCGATGTCCTACCTCACGCGCCGCATCCACACGAGCGTCGACCGGACGCTCGCCCCCTCGACCGCGAGCCTCCGTCAGCTCGAGGAGATGGACGTGCCCGGTCTGGGCCGCTGGCCACGCGGGGTCGACCTCACGCAGTTCGACCCCGCGTGCCGCGACGAGGAGCTGCGCCGCCGGCTCGCTCCGAACGGCGAGCTGCTGGTCGGCTACGTGGGCCGGCTCGCGCCCGAGAAGGAGCTCGAGCTCCTCTCGCACGTCGACCGCCTGCCCGGCGCCCGGGTCGTCATCGTCGGCGGCGGACCGGAGGAGGAGCGCCTCCGCGGTCTGCTGCCCGATGCTGCGTTCCTCGGGGTGCTGCACGGCGGGGAGCTCGCCGCGGCGTACGCCAGCCTCGACGTCTTCGTCCACACCGGTCGCCACGAGACCTACTGCCAGGCCGCGCAGGAGGCGCTCGCCTCGGGCGTGCCCGTCGTCGCCCCGCGCTCCGGCGGTCCGATCGACGTCGTGGACGACGGCACGGCGGGCTACCTCTACGAGCCGGGCGACGGCGACGCGATGGCGACCTACGTGCGGATGCTCCAGGAGAACGTCCCACTGCGGCGCCGGGTCGCGCTCGCCGCCCGGCGCAGCGTCGAGGGCCGGTCCTGGGCCGCCGTCAACGCGCTCCTGGTGCGGCACTACCGCGAGGTGGTCGACGAGCGGCGCGCCGTCGGCGCGATGCACGCGGCCTGACCCGGCGCCGTCGAGCGCTGCACCACTAGGCTCCGGGGCGTGACGAACCTCGCGTACGACGCCCTCGACCTCCACGTCATCCGCGGTCGCGCCGAGGCGATCGCGGTGTCCACGCCCGACAAGGACCGCGACTTCGCGACGGTGACGGAGGAGGTCGGCGCACTGGCCGGGGCGTTCCGCGCGCTGGGCGTCACGCCCGGGGCGGCGGTGCTCGTGGCCCTGCCGGACGAGTACGACGAGCTGCTGGCCGTCCTCGCCGCCCTCCGCCTGCGCGCGGTGCCGGTGGTGGTCGACCGGGTGCACGCCGACGTCGTCGCGGAGCCCGGTCACCACCCGTCGGCGGCGACGCTGGCCGTGCGGCACCGGCCCCACGTCGTCGTGACGGCGACGGTCTGGCCGGGGCACGTCCACCGTCCGGCGGCGGTGCTCTACCGCGGCCCGGAGCCGCAGGACCCCGAGCTCGAGCTCGCCTGGGACCTCGCGCTG
>DASWYU010000272.1:0-22962 GCA_036404795.1 Nocardioides sp.
CGGCGGACCCGGCGACCCCGGCCTCGTCACCGTCGCCGCCCGCCAGGCCCTCGCCTCCGCGGACGTCGTCGTCGCCGACCGGCTCGCCCCGCGGGAGCTGCTCGACGAGCTCGGGGCCCACGTGGAGCTCGTCGACGTCGCCAAGCTGCCCCGCGGCCGCGCGGCCAGCCAGGAGGCGATCAACGACGTCATCGTCGAGCGGGCGCGTGCCGGGAAGCGCGTCGTGCGCTTCAAGGGCGGGGACAACTTCGTCTTCGGCCGCGGCTACGAGGAGATCCAGGCCTGCGAGGCCGCCGGCGTCCCCGTCACCGTGATCCCGGGCCTCTCGTCCTCGATCTCCGTCCCCGGCGTGGCGGGCATCCCCGTGACCCACCGCGGTGTGGCCCACGAGTTCACGGTCATCTCGGGCCACATCCCACCCGGCCACCCCGACTCCCTCGTGGCCTGGGACGCGCTCGCCCGCCTCCGCGGCACGCTGGTGCTGCTCATGGCCGTCGCGAACGCGGGTGCGATCGCCGACGCCCTCGTCACGGGTGGTCGCCCCGCCGACACCCCCGTCGCCGTCGTCGCGGAGGGCACGATGCCGGAGCAGCGCACGGTGCTGAGCACGTTGGCGACGCTCGCCGACGACATCGCCGCGACCGGGCTCCGGCCGCCCGCGATCATCGTGGTCGGGTACGTCGTCGCGGTGGCGAACCCCGCGCACTACGGCGCCCGCGCGTGACGGGCTGCCGGAGGGGCCGAGTGACGGGCTGATGGCGACCTTCGTCGAGGTCGACCGCGCCGACGACCCGCGGCTGGGCGACTACCGCGACCTGCGCGACGTCACGCTGCGCAAGCACGTGGAGGCCGAGCACGGGCTCTTCCTCGCCGAGGGGGAGAAGGTCGTGCGGCGCGCGGTCGAGGCCGGCTACACGCCACGGTCGTTCCTCATGGCCCCGCGTTGGCTCGACGGTCTCGCGGACGTCCTCGCCACCACCGACGCCCCGTGCTTCGTGCTCTCCGAGCAGCTCGCGGAGGAGGTCACCGGCTTCCACGTGCACCGCGGCGCCCTGGCCTCGCTCGAGCGGCGACCCCTGCCGGCGCTCGACGAGGTGCTCGCCGGCGCGCGCTCGGTGCTCGTCCTGGAGGAGATCGTCGACCACACCAACGTGGGCGCGGTCCTGCGGAGCGGTGCGGCGCTCGGGTTCGACGCGGTGCTGCTCGCCCCGCGCTGCGCCGACCCGCTCTACCGCCGGGCGGTCAAGGTCGCGATGGGCGCGGTCTTCTCGCTGCCCTGGACGCGACTGCCCGACTGGTACGACGCCATGCCCCGGCTCGCGTCGTACGGCTTCACCACCGTGGCGCTCACCCTCGCCGACGACGCCGTCGACCTCGAGGAGGCGGTGGCGGGGGTCGAGAAGATCGCGCTCGTGCTCGGCTCGGAGGGCCACGGCATCTCCGACCGGTGGCAGGCCACGGCCGACCGCCGCGCCGTCATCCCGATGCACCGGGGGATCGACTCGCTCAACGTCGCCGCCGCCAGCGCGGTCGCCTGCTACGTGGCGTCGCGACGCTGACCCTGCCCTCACCCGGCGCAGGTCACCGGGAGTGGGTCACCGGGAGCGGCTCAGAGGACGCCGACCCGCGTCGGCGTGAAGCCGGGGAAGACCGATGCGGTGCTCGCGCCGAAGCGCTTGCCGACCACCTCGGCGAGCACGCTGCGGTAGTCGGTCGTGACGAGCAGGTCGGCGTCGGCCGTGTTCGTGAGGCCGGGCCACGTGCCGTAGTACTTCCCGCCCTTCACGCCCGCACCCGCCAGGAACATGACGGTGCCGTAGCCGTGGTCGAGCCCGTAGTTCGCGTTCTCGCGCACGCGCCGGCCGAACTCGCTGAGCGCCACGAGGGTCACCTTGTCGCCCAGCGCGCCGAGGTCCTTGAAGAACGCCGCGAGGTTGGTGGCGAGGTCCTTCACGTTGCCCCGCATGGCGCCCCAGGTCAGGGTGCCGAGGTCGCTGTGCATGTCCCACTCGCCCTGGTCGACGGTGACGATGCTCGTGCCGATCTGCGCGCGGATGATGCGGGTCGTGTAGGACAGCGCCTTGCCGAGGCCGGAGGTCGTGTAGACGGCGCCGTTCGCCGCGGCCGACGAGCCGGTCCGCACCGGCGCGAAGTCGTCGATGGCGGCGAGCGCGTCGCGCACGCTGTGGCCGAGCGGGGCCGACGAGCTGCCCCAGAGCGTCTGGATCGAACGCCGGCGGCCACCGAAGGTGTCCCACTGGTCGGCGCCCGCGAGCTGGACCGAGCCGGGGTCGCGCATGGCGAGGACGGACTGCGCGCCGTACAGCGACGTCGGGACCACCCCGTCACCCACCGCCACGCCGTGGAGGGGACCGTCCGAGCCGATCACCTCGTCGCGACCGAGCAACCGGTTGAGCCAGCCCTCCCGGGCCGTGCTGCCGGGAGCGGCGTCCTCGACCTCCTCCATCGCGGAGAAGTGCGAGCGGTTCGGCGCGGGGAGCCCGGTGGCGTGCACCGCGGCGACCTTGCCGGCCGTCCACAGCGGGAGCAGGGGCGCGAACTCGGGGTGCAGGCCGAACATGCCGTCCTTGGCCAGCAGGGTCGACGACGGTACGGCGATGCCCGGACGCGCCTGGTAGTAGACCGGGTCGGCGTGCGGAACCACCAGGGAGAGGCCGTCCGCAGCACCGCGCAGCGACAGCACGACGAGGACGTTGCCGTTCGGGGCCGCGCTCGCGGCCATCGCCGGCGCCGCGCTGACGACGGCGTCGCCGAAGGTCGCGCTCACCGTGGCGAGCCCGCCGGTGGCGAGACCCGCCCGGAAGAGCCCGCGACGGCTGACGCCGCCCGACGATGGGCGGGACAGGCGGGAGTACTCCGCGCAGCAGCCGGAGGCTCCTGCCGGGGGGGATGCGGTCATCGTGGCTCCGAGAGGCTCGTGGTGCGGGGTGACGCGCTGGAGGAGGGGTCAGCGCGTCAGGTGGGCGGGCGAGTCGAGCAGCGTGCTGATCAAGCGGTGGAACTCCCACTTCACGAGCGCGTGGTCCGCGGTGATCCGGGTCGTCGGCGCGTAGTTGGTGACCTCGCAGCAGGCCCGGAGGAGGGCCGAGGTCGACGGGGTGCCGAGCATCCGGACGCACAGGTGGTCCACGAGCTGCGCGAGCGTGAGGCTCGCCTGCGGCAGCCACTGGACGGGCGTCTGGTAGGTGATGTCCTTCGTGGGCCACCATCGGCCGGCCGCGCTCCAGTGGAAGGAGAACGACGCGAGGGCTCGCGACGTCGAGCTCCACGCGCTGTTGACGAGCGGCGGACCGTCGGGGCGCCCCCACTCGAAGGGACGCTGCCCGAGGTTGGAGGCGGTCCAGAGGATCTGGGTCGCGGCGGCCTCCGTGGCCGTCGGCTTCGCGAAGGTCGCGCCGAGCGCGCGGTAGGTCGCGACGACGTCGGCGCCGGGGTCGCGCATCTTGGTGCCGCGGGCCGCCTTGAACTCCGGCCGCACTACCAGTGCCTTCAGCACGGCCGGGATGCTGGTCCCGCTCGAGGTGTAGACCCGCGCGAGGTGCTCGACGAGTGCCGTCGACGGCTCGTCCTGCACGAAGCGCGTCGCGATCTTGCGGCAGATCCGCCGGGCGGTCGCCGGATGGCGGGCGAGGTAGTCGAGGTAGGCCGCGGTCACCGCGCGGCCGTCGGGGTCGCTGTTGGGGTGGGAGAAGCCCATGACGCTGACCGGGCCGGTCGAGTGGTCGGCGGGCCGGTACGACGCGTCCCACGTGCGCCACACGTCGACGCGGTAGCCGGTGAGGATGCGGGCGGACTCCTTCACGTCCGCCTCCGTGTACTCGCCGCGGCCGACGGTGTGGAGCTCGAGCAGCTCGCGGCCGAGGTTCTCGTTGGGCTTGCTCTTCGTCGAGACCGCGTTGTCGAGGAACAAGCCCATCGCGGGGTGCGTGATGGTCGCCTTGAGGAGGTCGGCGAAGGTTCCCAGCGCGTGCTGGCGGATCGCGAGGCCGTAGGGGACCCGGTAGACGAAGTGCGAGTCGCCGTTGACGGGCACGTGGAAGTGCCCCTCCCAGAACTCCGCCATGGTCTCGAGCACCTGGCGCTGGCTCGTCATGCGCCGCATCATCAGCCAGCTGCCGTAGTAGGCCATCACCTCCCAGCCGCCCTCGACCTCGTCGGTCTGCCGCTTCCACAGGTCGGCTGCGGAGCGGGCCAGGGAGGGCCACCAGCTCCACGTCGCGTCGGCGGCGGCGTCGGCGATCGCGGCCGGCTGGAGCTGCTGGGAGAACCACTTCGCGGTGCCCCCCGCGGTGAGCACCTGGCGGGCGAGCGCGGGGGTGTAGCCGTAGGTCCACCGGTTCACGAAGTGGCGCTGCTCGGCGTCGAGGGGAGCACCCCCGGCGTAGCGCGCCGGGGCGTAGACGTCACCCGCGAGGGCGGTGGCGGCACGGGACACGGGTCCTCCAGGCGAGTGACGGGCGAGACCCGAGTGGTTCTCGCTCCGTGGCCCCAGCATCGGCTCTCTGGCACTGCTCTTGAGGGAAAACAGAGGACAGTGCCTGAAGGCGATCTTCCGAGGCTCTCGGAGCGCCCGACGGCTCCGGTACCGTGAGACGCCGACCCACCCCGCGCGACGCCCTCCGCCGCGCCGCCCGATCCACGAAGGACGGTTCGACCTCCCTGATGGCCGACGCGCAAAGTCCGACGCCCCCTGACCGCGACCACGTCGGGGGGCAGCCGCGGTGACCGAGTGGATCCTGCTGGCCGTGTCGTTGCTCCTCGTGCTCGCCTGCGGCCTGTTCGTCGCCGCCGAGTTCTCGTTCGTGACGGTGGACCGCGGTCAGGTCGAGCGCGCGGTCGCCGCCGAGGAGGCGGGTGCGGTCGGCGTCCAGAACGCACTGCGCCACCTGTCGACACAGCTGTCCGGCGCCCAGGTCGGCATCACCGTCACCAACCTCGCGGTCGGCTTCCTCGCCGAGCCCGCGATCGCGACGCTGCTGCGCCCGCCGCTCGGCGCGGCGGGGGTGCCCGACGGCGTCGTGACGCCGCTGTCGGTGGCCCTCGGACTGCTGATCGGCACGGCGCTGACCATGGTCTTCGGCGAGCTCGTGCCCAAGAACCTCGCGATCGCGCTGCCCCTGCGCACCGCGAAGGCGACCCAGGGCTTCATGCGCGCGTTCACCGCCGTGATGGCGGGCCCGATCCGGGTGCTGAACGGCTCCGCGAACTCCGCCGTGCGCCGGATGGGGATGGAGCCGCAGGAGGAGCTGCGCTCGGCGCGGACCTCCCGTGAGCTGGCTTCGCTGATCGCCCGGTCGGCCGATCAGGGCACCCTCGACGCCGACACCGCCGAGCTGATGGAGCGCTCCGTCGAGTTCGGCGAGCGCACGGCCGGCGAGATCATGACCCCGCGGGTGCGCACCGACAGCGTTGAGCAGACCGAGCGCGCGAGCGCCGTCATCGCCCTCGCGCGGTCGACGGGCCACTCCCGCTTCCCGGTGCTCGACGCCGAGGAGAACGTCGTGGGCGCGGTCCACGTCAAGCACGCGGTCGCGCTGCCCGTGCACGAGCGCTCGACGACCCGGATCCGCAACATCATGGCGCCGCCCCGGCTCGTCCCCGAGACCCTGCCGCTCGACCCCCTGCTGGCGCAGCTGCGCAGCGACGGGTTCCAGATGGCGGTGGTGGTGGACGAGTACGGCGGCCAGGCCGGCATCGTCACCCTCGAGGACGTGGTCGAGGAGATCGTCGGCGACATCGCCGACGAGCACGACCGCCTCGGCGCGCGTGCCCGGCAGCGCCGTGACGGCAGCTGGTCGCTCTCGGGCCTGCTCCGCCCCGACGAGGTCGAGGACGTGACCGACGTCGCGCTCCCCGAGCACGAGGACTACGACACGATCGCCGGCCTCGTCGTACGCGAGCTCGGCCGGATCCCCGCCGCCGGGGACGTCGCCGAGGTGCCCGTCCCCGCCCCTCCCGGCGCCGACGACGACCCGCCGCGCGAGCAGCTCGCCGTGCTCACCGTCGAGCACATGGACGGGCTGCGCGTCGACCGGGTCAGCCTCCGGCTCCTGGACGCGGCCCCGTCGGACGAGCACCCGGGCGCCCCCGCCCGCCGATCGGAGGGACAGCGGTGAACGACTACGTCGCGGTCGGTGTGGCCGTGCTGCTCCTCGCCCTCAACTTCTTCTTCGTCGGCGCCGAGTTCGCGCTCGTCGCCGCGCGCCGCAGCCAGATCGAGCCGATCGCCCAGGCGGGGTCCCGCTGGGCGAAGGTGACCCTGCGCGCGATGGAGCAGGTCTCGCTCATGATGGCGGGCGCCCAGCTCGGCATCACCATCTGCTCCGTCGGTCTCGGCGCCGTCGGCGAGCCCGCGGTCGCCCACCTGCTGGAGCCGCTGTTCGAGGCCGTCGGCGTGCCGGACGGACTGGTGTACCCGATCTCCTTCGCGATCGCGCTCTCGCTCGTGGTCTACCTCCACGTGGTGCTCGGCGAGATGATCCCGAAGAACATCGCGCTCGCCGCGCCGGAGCGGGCCGCCGTGGCGCTCGGGCCGCCGCTCATGGTCGTGGTCTTCGTCCTCAAGCCGGTGATCGTGACGCTCAACGCCGTCGCGAACGCGACCCTGCGCCTCCTCCGGGTGGAGCCGAAGGACGAGGTGTCCTCCACCTTCACCCGCGAGGAGGTGGCGGCGCTCGTCGAGGAGTCCCGCGGCGAGGGGATGATCGAGGCGGGGGAGTACGACCGGCTGGCCGGCGCCCTCGGGTTCACGGAGAAGACGGTGGACGCCGTGATCATGCCGCTGGACTCGCTCGCCACCGTCCCCCGCGGGGCCACCGTGGCCGACGTCGAGGACCTCTGTGCCTCCACCGGGTTCAGCCGCTTCCCGGTGCGCGACGGCGACGACCTCATCGGCTACCTGCACATCAAGGACGTCCTGGAGACCGACGAGGCCCGCCGCGGTCGGGTGGTCGACGCCAAGTGGATCCGACCGCTGGCGGGCGTGCGCCGTACGGACCTGCTCCACGACGCCCTCGAGGTGCTCCAGCGCAAGGGGGCCCACATGTCGCGCGTCGTCGACGACGACGGGCGGGTCCTGGGCCTCGCGGCGCTGGAGGACGTGCTCGAGGAGCTCGTCGGCGAGATCCGCGACGCGGCGCACGCCGACGAGCCCGTCGGGGGCTGACACGCGCGCCCGGTCCCGTGCCGGGAGTCGGCGGTGACTATGGTGGCGACGTTGGTGGCCGACGTCCCACCGGGCCGCTCCGGCGGGATGCATCGAGGAAGTGAGCAGGGAGCGGTCCGTGGCAGATGAGGCGACCCGCAGCGCTGCGGTCTGGACGATCCCGAACGTCCTGTCCGGGCTGCGCCTGCTCGGTGTGCCCCTGTTCCTGTGGCTCGTGCTCGGGCCCCAGGAGGACGAGCTCGCGCTCCTCGTGCTCGTCGTCTCCGGCATCACCGACTTCCTCGACGGCTACCTCGCGCGTCGGCTCGACCAGCGCTCCGCGATCGGCGAGATCCTCGACCCGGTCGCCGACCGGCTCTACATCCTCGCGGTGATCATCGGCCTCGGGATCCGCGAGGTGATCCCGTGGTGGGTCGTCGTGATCCTGCCGTTGCGCGACGCGCTGCTGTGGGGGCTGGTGCCGTTCCTCCGGACGCGCGGCTACAGCGCGCTGCCGGTGCACTTCCTCGGCAAGGCCGCCACGTTCAACCTGCTCTACGCCTTCCCCCTCCTGCTGCTCGGCGAGGGCAACGGGGTCGTCGCCACGCTGGCGCTCGTCTTCGGATGGGCCTTCGCGGTGTGGGGCATCGGCCTCTACTGGTGGGCGGGGCTGCTCTACGCCTGGCAGGTACGGCGCCTGCTCGCCACCACCGAGCCCCTGCCGCGATCTCGGCGGGGGAGCAGGGGCGACCGCGACGGCACGGCACCGGACCGGTCCCCGTGAGCGACCGCTCGCCGGTCACGCTCCCGCTCCTCGAGCGCGTCACCCAGCAGGCGCTCGAGGGCGACTACGCCCACGTCGCCGCGCAGCGGGAACGAGCGGGCGGGGCACCCCGCGAGCGGCGGCTCGGCCGCACCGCCGCGGTCGTCGTCGGGGTCTTCGGGCTCCTCGTCGCGACCGCCGCCGTGCAGACCGAGCGCCAGGCCGCGACCGACGAGACGTCGCGCACCGAGCTGGTCGGCCGGGCCAACGAGGGCCGGGAACGGCTCGCCGCGCTGCAGGCGCGCATCGCCGACCTGACCGAGGAGACGACGAGCATGGACGCGGCCTACGACCGCGCCCTCGCGCAGGAGAACGCCGCCGCCGCCGAGCTCGCGACGCTGCGGCTGGCCACCGGGTACGAGGCCGTGACCGGCCCGGGCGTGCGCTTCGTGGTGGACGACGGGGAGGACGGGGACGACAGCGTCGTGGTCACCCGGGACATCCGCCAGCTCGTGGCCGGCCTCTGGGAGGCCGGGGCCGAGGCCATCGCCGTCAACGGTCTCCGGCTGACCGCGCTGTCGTCGATCACGACCTCGGGCACGGCGATCACGGTGAACCAGCGGTCCCTCGCGCCGCCGTACGTCGTGTCCGCGATCGGGGACTCGCGCGCCCTGCAGGCCGAGTTCGCCGACACCGTCTACGGTCAGACCTTCTTCGCCGTCGTGTCCCGCTTCGGTCTGGAGGTCGAGATCGACAACGTCGACGCCCTCGAGCTGCCTGCGGGCCGCACGCCCGTGCTCCGCAACGCGACCCCCGTCGGGCCCACCGGCCCCTCGGTGGACGACACCAGCCCCCCGACCTCGAACCCCTCGACCCCGTCCTCGGAGGACAGCCCATGATCGCCGCCCTCGGACTGCTCGTCGGCATCGTGCTCGGGATCGTGCTCGAGCCGGAGGTGCCGCTCGCGCTGCAGCCGTACCTGCCGATCGCCGTCGTCGCCGCCCTCGACGCCGTGTTCGGCGGGCTGCGGGCCTACCTCGACGGGATCTTCGACGACAAGGTCTTCGTCGTCTCGTTCGTCAGCAACGTCGTGATCGCCGCGGTGATCGTCTACCTGGGCGACCGGCTCGGCGTCGGCGGTCAGCTCTCCACCGGCGTGATCGTGGTCCTGGGCATCCGGATCTTCTCCAACATGGCCGCGATCCGCCGCCACGTGTTCCATGCCTGAGCCCGACGCCCCGGCCGGCCCGGAGCCGACCGAGCCGACCGAGCCGGCTGTGCCCAGCGAGAGCCCGGGTCGCGCGCGCCTCCGGGACGCCCTCACCCGGCCCTCGCGGAGCCAGGTCGTCGTGGCCGTGCTGCTCGCCGTCGTCGGCTTCGCCGGCGTCGTGCAGATGCGCACGACGGCCGAGGACGACACCTACTCCGGCTACCGCGAGCAGGACCTCATCGACCTCCTCACCGGGCTCGCGGGCACGACGCAGCGCGCGGAGGCGGAGATCTCGCGGCTCGAGGACATCCGCGACGACCTGCGCTCGTCGACGACGGCGCGCACGGCGGCGCTGGAGGAGGCGCGACGGGAGGCGCGGGCACTCGAGGTGCTCGCCGGCACCGTGCCCGTGACCGGTCCCGGGATCCGGGTCACGATCGAGGAGGACGAGGGCCGGATCCGCGCCGCCGCGATCGTGGACATGATCCAGGAGCTCCGCTCGGCCGGCGCCGAGGCGATCGAGATCAACGACCAGGTGCGGCTCGTCGCCGGCTCGTGGGCCGTGCAGGACGGCGACGACATCGAGGTCGACGGCGTCCCGCTGAGCCCGCCGTACGTCGTCGAGGCCATCGGCACCGCCAGCACGCTCGACGGCGCCATGTCCTTCCCGGACGGCCCGACCCAGACCTTCGAGAAGGAATCCGCGGCGAGCGTGACGGTCGACGAGGTCGACCAGCTGGAGATCGCCGCGGTCGTCACCGACGTCGCCGAGCCCGAGTTCGCCCGACGCTCCGGCTGACCCGCGCGTCGCCGGACGTCGGTGCCCTAAGGTCGGTCGCGACCACCAGTCCCGGACGCGAGGAGTGCCGTGTACCCCGACGACCTGAAGTACACCGCCGAGCACGAGTGGGTCCGCACGGGTGCCGGCCCGGCCGTGCGGGTGGGGGTCACCCACTACGCCCAGGACGAGCTGGGCGGCATCGTCTACGTCACGTTGCCCGAGCTGGGGGAGACCGTGACGGCGGGAACGCCCTGCGGGGAGCTGGAGTCCCACAAGTCGGTGAGCGAGATCTACGCGCCGCTGACCGGTGAGGTCGTGGCGGTCAACGAGACGCTCGACGCGTCGCCGGAGACGATCAACTCGGACCCGTACGGCGACGGCTGGCTCTTCGAGGTCGTCCCGGCCGACGCCGCTGCGGTCGACGCGCTGCTCGACGCCGCGGCGTACCAGGCCGACCTCCCCGCCTGAGCCCCGCAGCGGACCTGCCCGTTCGGCTTGATCGGGCCCGCGTGGCTGATAGGTTCTCACCGACACCCTCAGCCCCGTGCTGAGGGTTCGTGCCATCGACGAAGGACGCTCAGGAGGCCTGCACCATGCCGTTCTGCACAGCCTGCGGAAGGCAGAACCCGGACGACGCGCGGTTCTGCTCCCAGTGCGGCACCAAGCTGGTGACCTCGGCGCCGAGCGCCGTGTCGGAGGCGACGGCGACGATCTCGATCCCGGCCTCGACGACGGAGAGCTCCGACCGGGCGCTCAACGCGGTCGACGCGGCCGCGGTCGACGCGCTCCCGCCGGGCCACGCGCTGCTCGTGGTGCAGCGTGGTCCGGGCGCGGGCAGCCGCTTCCTCCTCGACACCGACCTGGTCACGGCCGGTCGCCACCCCGACAGCGAGATCTTCCTCGACGACGTGACGGTCTCGCGCCGTCACGCGGACTTCCGCCGCGACGCGGGCGTCTTCACGGTCAGCGACGTCGGCAGCCTCAACGGCACCTACGTGAACCGTGACCGCATCGACGAGGTCACGCTCAAGGACGGCGACGAGGTGCAGATCGGGAAGTACCGGCTCGTCTTCTTCTCGGGCTCGCCGGTCTGAGCATGGCGTCGTCCGGCCTGGACCCGCGCCGGAGCGAGGATGCGCACGCGGGTCGCCTCACCATCGGGCAGGTCCTCGACCTGCTGCGCCCCGACTTCCCCGGGATCACCATCCCGAAGATCCGGTTCCTCGAGGACAAAGGGCTGATCAAGCCCGAGCGCACCTCATCGGGCTATCGGAAGTTCTCGTCGCACGACGTTGAGCGGCTGCGCTACGTCCTCGTCATGCAGCGCGACCACTACCTCCCGCTCAAGGTGATCGGCGAGCACCTCGAGGCGATCGACCGCGGTCTGGAGCCGCCGCCGATCGAGGGTGTCCAGCCGCAGGTGCCGCGCGTGGCCCTCGCCGCCGACGGCCTGCCGGGCCCCGAGGAGTTCCGTCGGCGCACGTCGATGCGGCTCACGCGCCGGGAGCTGCTCAAGGTCGCCGCGATCGACGAGGCGTTCCTCGCCGTGCTCGAGCAGTTCGGGCTCGTCCGCGCCAGCGCGTCGGGCCACTTCGACGCCGAGGACCTCGTGGTCGCCGACACGGCGCGCGAGCTCGACGCGTTCGGCATCGAGCCGCGCCACCTGCGCGCCTTCCGTGCTGCGGCCGACCGGGAGGCAGGTCTCGTCGAGCAGGTCGTGGCCCCGGTGCGCCGCAGCCGTGACGCCGCGGCCGAGGCCCGTGCCGCCGACATCGCCGCGCAGATCGCGGCGCTGACGGTGCGTCTGCACGCCACGCTGGTGAAGGCCGCGCTGCCGGACCGGTGAGCGTGGCGCGCCGCCGGCGACGGCCGTGCACGCTGTTCACCGGTGCGTCTATGGTGGTGGACGTGCGCGAGGTCGATGTCGTCGGAGTCCGGGTGGAGATGCCCTCCAACAGCCCGATCGTGCTGCTGCGCGAGGCGGCGGGCGAGCGTTACCTGCCGATCTGGATCGGTGCGGTCGAGGCCACCGCGATCGCGTTCGCGCAGCAGGGGGTGACCCCGCCGCGCCCGCTGACGCACGACCTCATGAAGGACGTGCTGGAGGCGACGGGCAACGCCCTCGACGAGGTGCGGATCGTGGAGGTCCGCGACGGGATCTTCTACGCGGTCCTCGTGCTGGCCTCCGGTGTGGAGGTGAGCGCCCGGCCGTCGGACTCGATCGCGCTGGCGCTCCGCACGGGCTCCCGCATCGTGTGCGCCGACGACGTCCTCGACGAGGCCGGTCTGGCCGTGCCGGCCGAGCAGGAGGACGAGGTCGAGAAGTTCCGCGAGTTCCTCGACCACGTCACGCCGGAGGACTTCGAGTCGGACTGATCCCGGCTGGGCGCCCGGTGCGACGCGGGAGTGTGACCCTCAACCTGAGATTGAGGCTTCCGGTCGGCGTGTCGCGCGTTGACCCGGGTCGGGGGCGGGCCTACCTTGGGGACCGTCTTCGTTGTAACTCCACCGTTGTGCTCCGCACGACAACTTCCCCAGACCGGAGTTGCGTCACGCGAAGGAACCGGAGAAGAGGTCGTAGTGGGCATGAACGACGAGCAGCACTCGCGCAGCGAGGCTGACGCACGCGTGGTCGCGGAAGCGACCGAGGTCGCGGAGGAGCAGGGACTGCTCTTCACCGACGACGTGTCGCCGCTCCCGAGCGACCAGGGCTACCGCGGCCCGACGGCCTGCAACGCGGCCGGCATCACCTACCGCCAGCTCGACTACTGGGCCCGCACCGGCCTGGTCGAGCCGACGATCCGTGGCGCGAAGGGGTCGGGCTCGCAGCGGCTCTACTCGTTCCGCGACATCCTCATCCTCAAGATCATCAAGCGCCTCCTGGACGCCGGCATCTCCCTGCCACAGATCCGCACGGCGATCTCCCACCTCCGCGAGCGCGGCACCGACGACCTGACCCGCGTGACGCTGATGAGCGACGGCGCGTCGGTCTACGAGTGCACGACGAACGACGAGGTCATCGACCTGCTCCAGGGCGGCCAGGGCGTGTTCGGCATCGCCATCGGCGGTGTCTGGCGCGAGATCGAGGGCTCGCTGGCCGAGCTCCCGAGCGAGCGCACGAGCGACGACGCGCCCGCGGCGCCGGCTCCGATGGACGAGCTCGCCGCCCGGCGCGCCCGTCGCATCGGCTGACGCTCGCCCGCGCCGTACCGACATCGGCGCCGGCACCCGCTCCACCCCTCTCTCCGCATAGTCCCTGACGTTTTCGTCCTCCTGGATCGATCCAGAGGACCAGAACGTCAGGGACTATGGCGTTGTGGGGCGGGCGGGAGGCCGACGTGCCCGTACGGCGCTCGCCCGGGTGCTAGGTTGGCGATCGCTGCTCATCCCGTGCGGGAGAGCCTCCGCGGGCCCCGGCCCACGGCGCGCCGAAGGGGCAACTCCTCCCCGGAACCTCTCAGGCACCCGGACCGCACGGGCAGGCGACTCTGAACCGCACACCGTGGTCGGGACAGAGGGGGAGGCGAACCGGACGACCCCGAACGGAGCGCCTTCATGGACACCCCCGCCACCGACGACGTGCTCGGCTTCGCCGCACGCCACATCGGTCCCGACGCCGACGCCGTCGCGACGATGCTCGCCCGCCTCGGCCACGCCTCGCTCGACGCGCTGATGGACGCCGCCGTGCCCGCGGCGATCCGCGACCGGGACGTGCACCTCGACCTCCCCGCGCCCGCGTCCGAGCAGGAGGTCGCGGCCGAGCTGCGGCGCCTCGCCTCCGAGAATCACGTGGCGGAGCCGATGATCGGGCTCGGCTACCACGGCACGGTCACCCCGCCGGTCGTGCGCCGCAACGTGCTGGAGGACCCGAGCTGGTACACGGCGTACACCCCCTACCAGCCCGAGATCTCCCAGGGCCGGCTCGAGGCGCTGCTCAACTTCCAGACGATGGTCGGCGACCTCACCGGCCTCCCGACCGCGAACGCCTCGCTGCTCGACGAGGGCACGGCGGCGGCGGAGGCGATGACCCTCGTGCGGCGGGCGAACCGCAAGGCCCGCGGCCCGTTCGTCGTCGACGCCGACGCGCTGCCGCAGACGATCGAGGTGGTCCGCACCCGCGCGGCCGCGATGGGCATCGAAGTGGTTGTCGCCGACCTCGCGGACGGTCTCCCGGCGTCCGTCGCGGAGACGGGTCTGTGCGGCGTGCTGGTGCAGTACCCCGGCGCCTCCGGACTCGTCCGCGACCCCCGCGCGGTCATCGCCGCGACCCAGGAGCTCGGCGGGCTCGCGGTCGTCGCCGCCGACCTGCTCGCGCTGACGCTCCTCGAGTCACCGGGGACGCTCGGCGCCGACGTGGCGATCGGGTCGACCCAGCGCTTCGGGGTGCCGCTGTTCCACGGGGGCCCGCACGCGGCGTACGTCGCGGTCCGCGCCGGCCTGGAGCGGAACCTCCCCGGGCGCCTGGTCGGGGTCTCCGTCGACGCGGAGGGCCGGCCGGCGTACCGGCTCGCGCTCCAGACCCGCGAGCAGCACATCCGGCGCGACAAGGCGACCTCGAACATCTGCACGGCCCAGGTGCTGCTCGCCGTGGTGGCGTCGATGTACGCCGTCCACCACGGGCCGGAGGGGCTGCGGCGGATCGCCCGGCGGACGCACGTGCTCGCGGCCCGTGCCGCGGCCTCCCTGCGGGCGGCGGGCATCGAGGTCCCGACGGCCGCGTTCTTCGACACGTTCACGGCCGTCGTGCCGGGGCGGGCCGAGAAGGTGGTCGCTCGAGCCCGTGAGGAGGGACTGCACCTCCGGCTGGTGGACGCCGACACGGTCGGCCTGTCGTTCTCCGAGGTGAGCGGTCCGGGCACCCTGCGTGCGCTCCACGCCGCGTTCGAGGTCGTGCCGGCGGCCGTCGAGCCCGTCGAGGTGCTGCCGGCGGCGCTGGCGCGCACGACGCCGTACCTCACCCACGAGGTCTTCTCGAGCCACCACAGCGAGACGCAGCTGCTGCGCTACCTGCGGCGGCTCTCCGCGCGGGACTACGCGCTCGACCGCGGGATGATCCCGCTCGGGTCGTGCACGATGAAGCTCAACGCGACGACGGAGATGGAGCCCGTCAGCCTGCCGGGCTTCGCCGACCTGCACCCGTTCGTGCCGGCCGAGGACGCGCGGGGCTACCACCGGTTGGTCGCCGACCTGGAGGGTTGGCTGGCGGCCGTGACGGGGTACGACCGGGTGTCGATCCAGCCCAACGCCGGCTCCCAGGGCGAGCTCGCCGGGCTGCTGGCGATCCGCGGCTACCACCGGGACCGCGGCGAGGCCGCGCGCGACGTGTGTCTCATCCCGTCCTCCGCGCACGGCACCAACGCCGCGTCGGCCGTGATGGCGGGCATGCGGGTCGTGGTCGTGGCCTCGCGCGACGACGGTGGCGTGGACCTCGACGACCTGCGCCGCGCCTGCGCGGAGCACGCGGACGACCTGGCGGCGATCATGGTGACCTACCCGTCGACCCACGGGGTCTACGAGGACACGATCGGCGAGCTCTGCGACGTCGTCCACGCGCACGGGGGCCAGGTGTACGTCGACGGCGCCAACCTCAACGCCCTCGTCGGGCACGCGCGGCCGGGTGCGTTCGGGGGCGACGTCTCGCACCTCAACCTGCACAAGACGTTCTGCATCCCGCACGGCGGCGGCGGGCCCGGCGTCGGCCCGGTGGCGGTGCGGGCGCACCTGGCGCCGTACCTGCCCTCCCACCCCCTGCACCCCGACCCGGACCGGAGGACGGGCATCGGCCCGATCAGTGCCGCGCCCCACGGCTCGGCCGGGATCCTGCCGATCTCGTGGGCCTACGTGCGGCTCATGGGCGCCGCCGGACTCACCCGCGCGACCGCGGTCGCCGTGCTGTCGGCGAACTACGTCGCGGCGCGGCGGGCCTCGTCGCGCACGAGTGCATCCTCGACCTGCGACCCCTCACCAAGGCGACCGGCGTGACCGTGGACGACGTGGCGAAGCGCCTCGTCGACTACGGGTTCCACGCGCCGACGATGTCGTTCCCGGTCGCGGGCACGCTCATGGTGGAGCCGACCGAGTCGGAGGACCTGGCGGAGCTCGACCGGTTCTGCGACGCGATGGTCGCGATCCGGGCCGAGATCGACCGCGTCGCGGCGGGGGAGTGGAGCGCCGAGGAGTCGCCGCTGCGCCACGCGCCGCACACGACCCGGGCGCTCGTGGGGGACTGGGACCGGGCGTACTCCCGCGAGACGGCCGTGTTCCCCCAGGGCCACGACCCGGACAAGTACTGGCCGCCGGTCGGCCGCATCGACCAGGCGTACGGCGACCGCAACCTCGTCTGCGCGTGCCCGCCGCCGGACGCGTTCGCCGAGGCATGAGCGTGCACCGCGACGATGCACCGGTGCTGCCCGGTACGGCGCGGGCGCTCCTCACCCGCGTGGCCGGGGCGCAGGTCGCGGCCCGGGCTCCGTCGCTCGTCGCCGGTGTCGTGCGCGACGGCGCGCTCGTCTGGTCGGGCGGCTGGGGCGCGGTGCCGGAGGTCGGGGCACCCGAGGACGTGCAGTACCGGATCGGCTCGATCACCAAGACCCTCACCGCGGTCGTCGTCCTCCAGGCCGTGCGGGACGGGCTCCTCGACCTCGGCGACCCGATCGAGGAGGTCCTCGGGGACCCGATCGGCGGGTACGGCGACCGCACCGTCCGCCAGCTGCTCACGCACACCTCCGGGATGCAGGCCGAGCCGGTCGGGCCGTGGTGGGAGCGCACCGCGGGCGTGACGTTCGCGGAGCTCGTCGCGGCCAATCCGGGGGCGGGGGCGGTGTTCCCGGCGGGCCAGCAGTACCACTACACGAACCTCGCCTACGCCCTCCTCGGCGAGGCGGTCGGCCGGGTGCGGGGCAGCGACTGGTGGACGGTCGTGCGCACGGGCGTGCTCGAGCCGCTCGGGATGGATCGCACGACCTATCTCCCCGAGGCGCCGCACGCCACCGGAGCGTCGGTGCACCCCTACACCGGCGAGCGGGTCGCCGAGCCGGCCACCGACACCGGCGCGATGGCCCCCGCCGGCCAGGTCTGGTCGACGGTCGCCGATCTCGCGCGGTACGGCGCGTTCCTCGCCGCCGGCCACCCCGCCGTGCTCGACGTGTCGTGGCTCGACCTCGCGACGCACCCGGTGGGAGCGACCCGGACGGCCGGGCTCGCGTCGGCGCACGGGCTCGGGCTCGCGCTCCTCGCGGGCGGCTCCGGACTGCTCCGGGGACACACCGGCTCCATGCCGGGCTTCCAGGCGGCGTGCTTCGCCGACCCACCGCGCCGGACGGCCGCGGTCGTGCTCGCGGGCTCGACCACCGGCGTACCGGTCGCGACGCTCGCCACCGACCTGCTCGACCTGCTCCACGAGCGCGAGCCCACCCTGCCGGCGCCGTGGCGCCCCACCGGCGCCGTACCGGCCCTCGTCCGCGACGTCGTCGGCGTCTGGCACTGGGGCAACACCGCGGTCACGTTCGTCGTGGACGCGGCGGCGGGCGACGAGGTCGTCGTACGGCGCGGCGACACCCCGCTCCACCGCTTCGCCCTCCGCGGCGCACCGGGGGACGAGCGGCTCGTCGGGACGGCCGGCTACCACGACGGCGAGACCGTCGAGGTGCACCGGCGGCCCGACGGCTCGGTGAGCCACCTCGAGGTCGCGACCTTCGTCTACACGCGGATCCCGTACGACCCCGACGTCCCGGTGCCCGGCGGACACCCACCCGCCTGATCCGCACCCAGCGGGGAGCTACGTCGCCCGACGTCGTCCGACGACGACCGCGACCACCAGCAGGCCGGCGAGGAGCAGCCCGCCGCCGGCGACGCCCAGTGCGGCGCGCGTCGGCCGACCTCGGTCGTCGGTCAGCTGCTCGCGGACGTGCTCGACCGCCTGGACGGTCTGCCCGGCGGCGACCTCCGCCGAGACCCGGGCGTGCTGCACGACCTCGTCGGCCTTGTGCTTGGCCCGCCCGGGGACGTCCGCCTTGGCGGCGAGCGCCTCGACCGTGGCGGCGAGATCGGCACGCGTCTCCTCCACCTGCTCGGCGAGCTCCTCGACCCCCGGCTTCTCCTGCTCCTCAGACGTGGCCATGGCGGGCTCCCTTCACCGTGCGGACGTCCTCCTTGACACCCTCGACGGCGCGCGCGGGCACCGGGGGCGTGGCGTTCTTCACCTGTCTCCGGCCGACGAGCGCGAGCACGCCGGCCACGAGGAACAGGGTCGCCGTCACCACCAGCGCCGCCAGCCAGGCCGGCAGCACCAGCGCGAGCGCGATGATGGCCGTGGCGCAGAGGGCACCGCCGCCGTAGAAGGCCACGACCCCGGCCGCGCCGAACGCTCCGACGCCGAAGCCCGCGTACCTCACCTTCTGCGTGATCTCCGCCTGGGCGAGGCGGATCTCGCCACGCACCAGCTCGGACGTCTGGCTGGACAACCGGGCGATGAGCTCACCGGTCGACTCGTCCCCGCGTACGTTGCTCACGGGCGCCGTCCTCAGGCGCCGAAGGAGACGCCGGGGCGCGACGCCCCTGCATCGGGGAGAGCGTCCGTGGCGCTCTCGTCGTCGCCCTTCACCTTCGCGGCGACCGTCTGGGCGACCGCTCCCGCCTTCTCGCCGAGCTTGGGAGCCGTCTCCCGGACGGTCTCCTGCACCTTCTCCTGGGCCTGGTCCACCTTGTCCTGCACCGTCGGGTTGTTCCAGGCCTTCTGGGCCTGGGCCTTCAGCTGCTCGTACCGCTGCGTCCCCGCACGCGCCCCGAGCACGTAGCCGATGCCGATCCCGATCAGCAACGTCAGCTTGCGCATGTGCATCTCCCTCGGTCGGTGTGTCCGGTGCTGCTCGCACCGCGGCGCCGATCGGCGCCGCGGCCTCCGGTACCCACCAGCCTCCGACTAGTGCGCCTGGGACACGCTCGACATGTTGAAGTCGGGGACGCGGAGGGCGGGGGTGGCGGTGCGCGAGAAGTAGTCGCCCCACTCGCGGCTGAAGCTGAGCTCCGTGGCGCCCGCGTGGCTGAACCGGTTGAGCAGGTCGACCGGGCTCTCGTTGAACCGGAAGTTGTTGACCAGACCGGTGATCTCGCCGTCCTCGACCAGGTAGACGCCGTCCCGGGTGAGGCCGGTGAGGAGCATCGACTGCGGGTCGACGACGCGGATGTACCAGAGCGACGTGACCAGGAGTCCGCGCTCGGTGCCGGCGACCAGGTCCTCCGTGCTGCCGGCGCCGCCGGCGACGTCCAGCACGAGGTTGTCCGGCACCGGGTTGACCGGCAGGCCGGTGACGCGGGCGGAGTGGCGGCTGGTGAGGAGCGAGGTCAGCACCCCGTCGCGGATCCAGTCGGTCGGCACGACGGGCAGGCCGTTGTCGAACACCGACGCGGTCTCGCTGGACGCGGAGGTGTGGACGAAGGGGGCGGCCTCCAGGCCCGGGTACGCCGGCGCCGAGTGCAGGCGCACGCTCGACGCGGCCACCTGCTCGCCGACCCGCGTGCCCCCACCGGGACGGCTCCAGACCGACTGGCCGTCGTGCGCGTCGAGCGCGCCGGAGATCCACAGCAGGTAGATGAGGAGGTCGGCGGACGAGGTCGGGGGCAGCACGGTGTCGTACCGCCCCGCGGGCAGGTCGACCCGGCGACGCCCCCAGTCCAGCCGACGCGTCAGCTCGGCCTCGAAGGCGATCGGGTCGACGTCGGCGAAGTTCCGCGTCGCACCGCCGACCCAGGCGCTCTGGCTGAGGTCGGTCGGCTTGGCGGTGCACGCCCAGTGGCCGGTCGGCTGCACGTGCCGGCTGCGGAGGCCGGTCGTCGAGCCGAGGTAGACGGTGGCGACCTCGTGGTCGACGAAGCCGTAGAGGATCCGTCCGGCGCCCCCGGCGGTGCCGAAGGCGGCGCCCAGGCCGGGGGCCACGGCGTCGTACACCCCGATCGACGTGCGCGCCGGCGGCTCCGCCCAGTCGGCAGCCGCCTCTCCGGTCACGAGATCGGAGGCGTCGTCGGCGACCCCGGCCACGGCCGCCGCGGCGTCGGCCTGCTCGACGAGCGCGAGCACCTGCGCGAGGTCGCTCGCCGCGCTCGTGACCGAGCCGACGGCCACCCCGTCGGCGCGCCGGTCGAACGCGACGACCGAGACCTCGACGCCGCTCATCTCGCCGTTGGTCGTCAGGGTGTTGTTGGCCCAGCGCAGGTTGGCGCTGGACGTCGTGCGGACGATGACGACCGCGTCGTCGCTGCGCGTCGCCGCGAGGGCCCGCTCGACGAGGTCCTGGGGGGTGGGCGTCGTGGTCACTTGCCCGCCTCCTCTCCGGTGTTGAGGATCCGTACGTCGCGGAACAGCGCACTCGGACAGCCGTGGCTCACCGACGCCACCTGCCCCGGCTGCGCCTTGCCGCAGTTGAACGCGCCACCGAGCACGTAGGTCTCGGGGCCGCCGACCGCCTCCATCGAGCCCCAGAAGTCGGTGGTGGTCGCCTGGTAGGCGACGTCGCGGAGCTGCCCGGCGAGCCGACCGTCCTCGATCTTGTAGAACCGCTGGCCGGTGAACTGGAAGTTGTAGCGCTGCATGTCGATCGACCACGACTTGTCGCCGACGACGTAGATCCCGCGCTCGACGCGGGAGATCAGTCCGTCGGTGCTGGGTCCGTCGGGGTCGGGCTGCAGGGAGACGTTGGCCATCCGTTGGATGGGGATGTGCCCGGGGGAGTCGGCGTAGGCGCAGCCGTTGGAGCGGCCGTCGTTGAGCTCGGGCTTCTGGTGCCCCATCACCCGGTCGAGCTGGTAGCCGACGAGCACGCCGTCCCGCACGATGTCCCACGACTGGGTGGCGACGCCCTCGTCGTCCCAGCCGATCGACGCCAGGCCGTGCGGGGCCGTGCGGTCGCCGGTGACGTTCATGACCGGCGAGCCGTATTGCAGCGACCCCAGCTGGTCGTAGGTGGCGAAGCTCGTGCCTGCGTAGTTGGCCTCGTAGCCGAGCGCCCGGTCGAGCTCGGTCGCGTGACCGATCGACTCGTGGATGGTCAGCCAGAGGTTCGAGGGGTGGATGACGAGGTCGTACGTGCCGGCCTCGACGCTCGGGGCCCGGAGCTTCTCGGCGAGCAGGTCGGGCAGCTGCGCCAGCTCGGTGTCCCAGTCCCAGGCGCCGTCGGCGGGGCGTCCGACCAGGTACTCCCATCCCCGACCCACCGGGGGAGCGATCGACGTCATCGAGTCGAAGATGCCGCGCTCCGCGTTCGTCCCCATCGCCGTGACGTCCGGCATGAGGCGCACCCGCTGCTGGGTCGTGCGGGTGCCCGAGAGGTCGGCGTAGAACTTGTTCTCCCGCACCTGCCGGAGACTGGCCGTCGCGTGCCCGACGACGTCGTGGGCGCGGAGCCGCTCGGTGAAGTCGACGAGCAGCGCGACCTTCTCCGCCACGGGGACCTCGAGCGGGTCGATCTCGTGGGGGGACGTCCAGGTCACGTCGGCGTGGACCGGCTCGGCCGCCAGCTCGACGGGGACCGTGGTCATCGCCGCGGCGACACGCGCCACCTCGACGGCCCGCTCGGCGACCCGACGGGCCTCGGCCTCCGTGAGCTCGACGCCGGAGGCGAACCCCCACGCGCCGCCGTGCACGACCCGGACGGCGAATCCGACGTCCGAGCTGTCCTGCGTGCCCAGCAGGGAGCCGTCACGCACGTGGAGGTCCTGGTAGCGCACCCGCTCGAACCGGAAGTCCGCGTGGGTGACCCCCAGGTCGGCCGCGCGCGCGAGGGCGACGTCGGCCAGCTGCCGGAACGGGAGGTCGAGGAATGACGCGTCGATGCCGAGACCGCTCATGGATCCGAACCTAGCCGACCGGCCGCGCCGCGTCGGTCCGCAGATCAGCCGTCGGCGTGGACGATGCCCAATCGTGACCCGGACCGGGACGGCGTGACCTGCAGCTGGGTCGGGATGCGGGTGCGGAGCTCGCTCACGTGGCTGACCACGCCGACCACGCGCCCGCCCTCGCGCAGCTCGTCGAGGGTGTCCATCACGTCGTCGAGGGTCGCGGCGTCGAGGGAACCGAACCCTTCGTCGACGAACAACGTCTCCAGGTCGCTGCCCTCGCCGTCGGCAGCGGACTCGGCGGCGACGACGTCGGCCAGACCGAGGGCCAGGGCGAGCGAGACGAGGAACGTCTCGCCACCCGACAGCGTGGCCGGATCGCGCTGCTCCCCGCTCCACTCGTCCCGGACGAGCAGGCGGAGCGCACCGGACTCCTGCTCGAGCGTGTAGCGCGCGCCCGTCATCGGGGCGAGCCGGACGTTCGCGGCGGCGACGACCTGGCCGAGCCGCCAGGACACCACGTACGCCGCGAGCGCGAGCCCCCGCCGGTTGTCGGCGGACCGACCGCGGGCGAGGGTCGCGATCCGGTCGGCGACGTCGTACGCCGCGCGCACCGGCTCCCAGGCCTCCAGAGCGCGGTCCAGGTCCGCACCGAGCTCCCGGAGCCGTTCGAGGCGGCCGGTGGCGACCTCGTGCCGGGTCCGCAGGTCGGCCGCCTCCGCCGCCGTGCGCCGGGCCGCCCCCTCGGCCGCCGCCAGGTCGACGGGATCGGCGGCCCCGGCGGCGAGGACGTCCGGGTCCGCGAGCTGGTCGCGGGTGGTCGCCACCTCCTCGTCGTGCTGGCGCAGCGTCTGCTCGAGCGTGGTGATCGCGGTGGGGGAGAGGCCCGCTGCGGCGACGGCGGCGAGATCGGCGAACCCGTGGACCACGGCCTCCGCGACGGCCAGGTCGTCGCTCTCCCGGAGGTGCGCTGCCGCGCGGTCGTGGTCGAGCCGGGCCGTCAGCGCCTGCTCCCAGGCCGCCGTGGTGCGGTCCAGCTCGTCGAGCGCGGCGGCGGGCTGCAGTCCCTCGGCCGCGACCACCCGGGCGACGACACGGGCGAGACCGGTACGTCGCTCCGCCGCCTGCTGCTCCGCAGCGGCCAGGGCCGCGACGCGCTCCGCGACCTCGCGCCGGTCGTCGGCCACTGCGCGCTGCCGTGCCTCCAGGGCGTC